>CAZHCO010000176.1:0-4906 GCA_964530965.1 uncultured Aestuariivirga sp.
GCGCTCAGGCCCTCCGGCAGGACAGTCTCGTTGGCGGCAATCTCGACAAGCTCCGGCCGCACGCTGATGACGGTGTCCTTGGTGGGGCCGGCAAAGAAATTCGACTTGCCGACAAAATCGGCGACATAGCGGTTGACCGGCTTGTCATAGAGTTCCCTTGGCGAGCCTGACTGGATGATGCGACCTTCGCGCATGACGCAAACGCGGTCCGACATGGAGAGCGCTTCTTCCTGATCGTGGGTGACGAGGAGAAAGGTAATGCCCACATCGCGCTGCAGGTTCTGCAGTTCAATCTGCATCTCGCGGCGCAGCTTGCGGTCGAGGGCGGCAAGGGGTTCGTCAAGCAACAGGACAGCGGGGCGGTTAATGAGTGCCCGCGCTAGGGCCACACGCTGCTGCTGGCCACCGGAAAGTTCATAGCTGCGGCGGTTTTCAAAACCTTCGAGGCGCACCATGGCGAGCGCTTCCGTCACTTCCCTAGCGAGTTCGTCGCGTGACGGTTTGGGGCTGCGCTGACGCAGGCCGTAGGACACATTATCGCTGACCGAGAGATGCGGAAACAGGGCGTAGTGCTGGAACACCATGTTGACGGGCCGCTTGTAAGCGGGAACCCCGGTCATGTTTTCGCCGCGGATAAACACCTCGCCTTCGCTTGGCTGCTCGAAGCCCGCCATCATGCGCAGGCTTGTCGTCTTGCCACAGCCGGAAGGGCCGAGGATTGAGAGAAACTCACCGGCTTCCACGGCAAGATTGTTCTCAACAACCGCTGCCACCTCACCAAAGCGTTTGGTGACATTCCTGAATTCGATGACCGGGTGTTCCATGGATCTATCCGACGATGGTGTAAGCCACCATTAATACAGTGAAAATTTAGTTCCCTGCAATACTGCTGCCAAGCTAGGGAATTGGCAAGGCCAAACTTCCGGCATGCGTGGTGTCACCAGCCAAAACCAGTACTTTCAGCGTTGCGCCGATGCGGTGACGCTAATTACAAGCCCATGATCTGCGTAAAGATGATCAGGGTGGCGAGCCAGCCCACCGAAAAGGAGAGGGTGCGCACATAAGGAACCCCTGACGTGTAGCCAATATAGTGGATCACCCGGGCCCAGAGATAAATCGTGGCCCACAAGGCCGTTGTCGCATTTGCGGTCGCGGTGAGATGGGCCACCAGCACAACGGCGGCAAAGGGCACCAGGTTTTCGACGGCATTGTAATGGGCTTTCTTGGCGCGGGCCGCCCAAGGTGGAAGCGGGTCAGTGTCGGCCTCATAATTGAGGGTGCGCATCAGCCCTGAGTTCATCAGGCGGGTGAGAATATAGGGCAGCCACATCAGGGCGGTGAGTGCTGCGATCCAGACCAGCATTTTGAGATCGGTTGACATCTGTTTCCCATCCTTGGTTTTGGCACCGGGATTCCGGCTGCCGTTTCCACGCTACGGAGACTCAGGTCGATGAGCGACTCGGACGCTACCATTGCCGCGCGCCGCATACAATTGCCGGGCTGCTGCTACGCCTTCCGGCGGCGGGACTTAGCGAAGGTGTCGAAGGCTACGGCCAGCACGATGATGACGCCGATGATGATTTGCTGGATGTAGGACGAGACATTCATCAGGACCAGGCCGTTGAGCAGCACGCCAATGAGAAGGGCGCCTATGACCGTGCCGAAAATTGATCCGGCGCCGCCGAACAGGCTGGTGCCGCCGATTACAACAGACGCGATAACGGTCAGCTCATAGCCCGTTCCCGCAACGGCTTCTGCCGAATTAAGCCGGGCTGCCAGAACGAACGAGCCGAGGCCAGCAAAGAAGCCCATGATGACGTAGACGCTGCAGATGATCCGGTTGACATTGAGGCCTGCAAGTCGCGCCGCTTCGGGGTTTCCGCCCACCGCGTAAACCCTTCGGCCATATCGCGTGTAGTGCAGAATGATGTGGGCAATTAGTGCCGACACCAGAAAAATGATAACCGGCACGGGCACGGTCAGGATGCGGCCCTGGCCCCACCAGGTGAATTCGGGTTGGAAGCCGGAGATGGGTCCGCCCGCGGCAAACAAGAGTGCGGCACCGCGGAACACCGACATGCCTCCGAGGGTGACGACAAAGGCGGGAACCTTGAGTTTGGTAATGGCCAGGCCCTGCAGATAACCGCAGGCGAGGCCAATGAGGATTGCCGAGAGCGCCGCTAAGGGCCAGCCATATCCGATTGCGGCATCGCCCACGGTGAAGCGGTCTTGCATGCCACCCTTGGCCACGGCAGCTGCTACAAGTCCTGCAAAGGCCAGCAGCGAGCCCACGGAAAGATCAATGCCTGCCGTCAGGATCACAAAGGTCATGCCGATTGCCAGAAGTCCGGTGATGGAAACCTGGCGCATGACGTTGAAAAGATTGATCGACGAGAGGAAGCGCGGCTCCATGATTGCAAAGATCGCCATCAGCAGAAGCAGGAAGATCAGGGGTGCAAAGCGCGCGAGGAAAGAAAAGGCATCGAAGGCCTTGTCGTTTTCTTTGGTTGCTGCCTCAGCCATTTTTGTCTCCACCGCACTCATGCCGCCTTCTCCGAACGTAAAGTCATCAGGGTCATCAGTTTTTCCTGGTCGGCGTCGGCGCGGAGGATTTCACCCGTGACGTGTCCTTCGCGCATAGTGACGATCCGGTCAGCGAGCGCGAGAATTTCCGGAAGCTCGGAGGAAATCACAATAACCGCAATGCCCGAGGCCGCCATCTGGAATAGCAGGTTATGCACTTCGACCTTGGCCCCCACATCAATGCCGCGCGTCGGCTCATCGACGATCAGCACCTTGGGCCGAAGCGCCAGCCAGCGGGCCAGCACCACCTTTTGCTGGTTGCCGCCGGACAGATTGCCGACGAGTTGATCGCCTGAGGCCATGCGGATGTTGAGCAGCTTCTTGTACTCATCAACCAACACTCCTTCCTTGTTCCGGCTGATAAAATAGCGAAAGGAGGAAATGCGGTCATGGGAGGCGATGGAGAGATTGGTGCGGATCGCGAGCGCCAGAAACAGGGCCTGCTGCTTGCGGTCTTCGGGCACAAGGCCGATGCCCAGATTGATGGCATCGTGAGGTGAAGATATTCTGGCCTCCTTGCCGTTTACGATTATTTTTCCGCTGTCGATCACATCGGCACCAAAAATGGCGCGGGCGGTTTCGGTTCGCCCTGCACCCACAAGGCCGGCAATGCCTAAAATTTCGCCCTTGTTCACGGCCAGTGAAACATTGTGCAGTTCAATGGCGCTGGCATCGCTGCTTTTGCGGCGGCGCGAAAGGCCGGTTACTGACAATGCCACTTCATCCGTAACATAGGAGGTGTCGCGAGGCGCCAGCAGGCTGAGTTCACGGCCCACCATCAGACGGATTATATGATCCAGGGTTGTTCCCGCAACATTTCCGCTACCCACATGGTGGCCATCGCGCAGCACCGTGTAACGGTCGCTGATCTCAAACACCTCTTCCAGCCGATGGGTAACAAAGATGGTTGAAATGCCGTCACGCTTAAGGGCGCGGATAATGGTGAAGAGTTTTTCAACTTCGGTGCGGCTCAGGGCGGAGGTGGGCTCATCCATGACGATGAGCCGCGATTTCATGGAGAGCGCCCGGGCGATCTCCACCATCTGCTGCTCAGCCACCGAAAGGTCACGCACCAGGGCGCGCGGATTGCGGTCAAGGCCGATGCGGTCCATCAGAACCTGGGTTTGTTCCTCGAGCTTCGTGCGGCTGATAAAGAGCTTCGATCCCGGCTCGCGGCCGATGAAGACGTTCTCGGCAATAGTCATGTCGGGAGCCAGGGTGAATTCCTGATAGATGGTGACGATGCCCTTGGCCTGGGCCACTTGCGGGTTATTGAGAACGACAGTTTCACCGTCAAATTCGATGCTGCCTGAATCCGGGGCCTGGGCTCCGGAGAGAATTTTGAGAAGGGTTGATTTGCCGGCGCCGTTTTCGCCGAGAAAAGCGTGAATTTCGGTGGTACCCACCTCGAAGTCCACAGACTCAAGGGCCTTCACGCCGGGAAAAGACTTGGAAATTCCGATCATGCGGAGCAGGGGCTGAGCTTGGAGCGGTGTTGCCATGGACGAAACATCTTCCGGCCGAGAGTTTCACGTCCCGGCCAGAAAAATATCTCAACTGTCTACTTCACTTCGCCGAGGCGTTCGGCAATGTTCAGATTATCCTTGGTCACGGCCACCGGCGTCAGCAGCAGGACCTTCTCGGCGGGCTTGGTGCCGTCCTTCAGGAAGGCAACGAGCGTCTGCACGCCAAGGGCGCTTTGCTGGCCGGGGAACTGCTCGATGGTGGCGGTGAGGCCGCCATCACGCACTTGGGCCAGGGCTTCCGGCAGCGCGTCGAAGCCGATGATGGCGATTCCCGAAAGGCCGCGGCCCTTCACGGCTTCCATGGCGCCAAGCGCCATGTCGTCATTGGCGGCGACAATAACCTTCGGTGCATCGGCCATGCCGGAGAGCGCTGCTTCAGTTACAGCAAGTCCCTTGGCGCGGTCGAAGCCCGCCTGCTGTTCGAAGACGATCTTGTACTTGTCCTTGCCATCGAGCACGTTGTGCAGGCCCTTGTTGCGGTCGATGGCCGGCGAAGCGCCTGGTTGTCCCTGCAGGTTGATTATGGTGGCGCCATCGGGGAACATCGACAGGATAAGGTTGCCCTGGGCTTCGCCGCCCTTCACGTTGTCAGCGCCGACATGGGCGAGAATGCCCTCGACCGAAGGTACGCGGCGGTCGATTGTGACCACCGGAATGCCCGCATCAATGGCCTGCTGCAATGCCGGTGCCATGGCGTCGACTTCATTCGGGCTGATGGCGATGCCCTTGACGCCTTGGGTGATGGCCGCCTCGATGTCGGCGGTCTGCTTGGGCGATGACACCTGGCCATCGCTCTC
>CAZHCO010000177.1:0-1944 GCA_964530965.1 uncultured Aestuariivirga sp.
TATATTCCCACGGATTTTAAGTCCGTTGCGGCTACCATTACGCCACGCCCGCTAATCCAATCGTCTCAAGCCTTCGCGCCATCCTGTAAAGGTGGGGTGAATTGCAGGCCCATGTCCCAGGGAAGATAGATCCAGGTATCCTGGCTCACCTCGGTTACAAAACTGTCAACCAGGGGCCGCCCCAGGGGCTTGGCATAGACCGTGGCAAAATGCGCCTTGGGCAGAATCTCGCGCACCACCCGCGCCGTTGCGCCGGTATCCACAAGATCGTCAATAATGAGCACCCCCGCCCCCTTGTCCGAACCCACGATCTTCTCGCTCACCGTCTTTAAAATGCTGATCGTGCCCTGCTTGTCGTAGTCATAGGAGGCCACGCAAATCGTCTCAATTACCCGTATACCAAGCTCGCGGGCCACAACGGCGGCGGGCACAAGGCCGCCCCGGGTAATGGCCACCACCGCCTCAAAAGGCCCCGCCGCCGACAGGCGCCAGGCCAGGGCGCGGGCGTCCCTGTGGAACTGATCCCACGATACGGGAAAGCTTTTTTGCCATTTTTCGTCCATTTCGCACCTGAATTCCAATGAATTTCGTCAGTTCTTATGCCTGCTTGGTTAATTTGGTGCAATCCATCACTGCGTTATCAACCCTTGCTTCATACTTTCTGGGCAGATTGGCACTTCTGGGTCCTGGAGCGTAGTGAATGAATACCCCTGCAAATCTTGTTTCGCAGCTGATGAACGCGTTTGAGCTCGCCAATATCGAAGCCCTGGCGGTTTTGCTCCCGGAAGCCACCATTACTGAATTGACGACAGCCGCCACGCGCAAATGGAATTGCGCCCGAAGCGACATCGTCGGCCGCCAGATGGTCAAATATGGCAACGGAACCATTTCCGCCCGCTACATCAGCGACAGCAGCGGCGGAGCAACCCCTAACGTCGAGGTAAGTTACGCGCCGCCCCTCGCTGTCCAGCGCTCGTCTTTCTTCAAGCAGCAGCAATGGAACGATGGCACCCAGAATTACATGATCCTCATTGGCCAGCACGCCAGCGAAGAACAGGCCAACGAAGCCATCCGCAATGAGCAACGCCTCAATCTGGCGCTTCGCTCCGGCGGCTATGCTGTCTGGGACTATGACTATGTCACCGGCGAAACCTATTCCTCATCGGAATTGTATGAAGTCCTTGGTTTCGACCAGGGCAGCATCAACCTTGATTTCAACACCTTCAATGAACGCGTCCACCCAGACGACCTCGACAAGACGCTCGACAAGAAAATTGCTGCCGCCACCTTCGGTACCGAGCTTTTTCAAACCCGTTACCGCGTGCGCATGCAGAACAACGAATATGTCTGGATTGATTCCGTGGCCTGCGTGGTGCGCGATCCGGCCAACGGCAGAGCTTTGAAATGCGTGGGCCTGTGCCGCAATGTGAATGACCAGATGGCCGCCCTCGAACGCATGCGCAATTCCGAGCGCAATTTGAAGCGCACCCAGGAAGTGGCAAGGCTCGGCAGTTTCTCACTGCGCGTTGAAACCAATGTGTCGCGCCTGTCAACTGAAATGGCCAGCCTCATCGGCATGGAAGAGGCAATCGTCCATCCCAATCTCGCAACTTTCATGAACATGATCGAGCCGGGCGACAAGGAAAAATTCGCCGAAGGTATCGAACTCGCCAAGCTTGGCCAGCATATTACCGGTGTGGAAATTTCCTTGCGCCTCAAGTCTGGAGACGTAGAATTCTTCCAATGCACCATTGAGCCGGAACTCAATTCCGCAGGCCAGGTTGAAACCCTCTTCGGCTCCTGCCAATGCATAACCGAGCGCAAGGCCCTTGAACGCAAATACCTGCAGGCCCAGAAGATGGAAGCGGTTGGCCAGTTGACCGGTGGCGTTGCCCATGATTTCAACAACCTTCTGATGGTTGTGATGGGCAATCTTCAGCTTGT
>CAZHCO010000178.1:0-2122 GCA_964530965.1 uncultured Aestuariivirga sp.
GAGCGAGACCTGCTCGTAGCCCTCGGGGTTCGTCTCCGGCGTCTTCATGAAGGCCTCGACGTACTTCGTGTCGTAGGTGGCGCGGTCGGTCACGGGCGCCACCGCGATGCCCGCCTTGAACTCCGTGGAGCGCGTGAGCAGGAGCAGGGTGGTGGTCCCCCCGCCGCTCCAGCCCCAGATCCCCACCCGCTCGGCATCGATCCAGGGCTGCGCCTTCAGCCAGCGTACGGCGGCCACGAGGTCGTTCCGCTCGCTGTCCCCCCCGGCGTGCCGGAGGGCCAGGGAGACGTCGGCCTTGCTCGCGCCGGTGGCGATACGCGAGTCGATGCTCGCCACCACGTATCCCGCCCCCGAGCAGGAGCTGCGGAAACACGGTGTCGTCCGTCCCTCCCCACTGGTCCTCGACCAGGGGAGCGTTAGGCTCGCCGTAGACGTGGACGATCAGGGGGTAGCGCCGGCCGGGGTCGAAGCCGACGGGCTTCAGGATCTGGGCCTGGAGGGGCACCCCGTCGGCGGCGGGAATGGCGAGGGCCTCGGGGTACGCTTGGAGCTGCCCGAGCCGCTCACGGCCGAGATCGCGGCGTTCTTGGCGATGCTCTTGCCACTCAACGAGCAGATCGGGGTCCTGGATGAGAAGCTCGGCGAGTTGTCGCGCAAGGTCCTCTGTCCGTATTCTTCGATGGATCTGATTTTGCGCTCGGTCGGCAGCGTGACGACGAAGGCGCTGCGCTCGAACTCAATGGACTGGATGCGTGGCGGGTGCGTCGGGGCGAGCAAAACGCTACCCGTCACGCGGCCATGCGCGCACCGCCATATGAACTCGCCTGACAGCGCGCCGGTCGCGGTCACAGACGCGCTGGTATCACACTCGCCGACCTGTCTCTTGAGGTTCGCGATATCGCGCCCCCATCCGGCCGCGTCGCGATCCATCAAGAAATTCATCGCGAGCACGTCTCCGCCGGCCGCGACGTCGCCCCTCGTATAGATCGCACCGACCGCGCGATAGGCGCTGGCGAGTTCCTCACCGAGCGGTCAAGAGCCACGCCATCAAGATCCTCATGGGTACACCTTCAAACCTCGCCAAGCGAAGAATCGCTGGGGGAAGTACTTCGTGAGCTTTCTCCCCGCGATCAGCACCAAGGCGGCCAAGACGATCCGCAAGACCATCCGGGAATGGAGGATGGCGTCCACCAGGAGCACTCAGCGCCTCGAGGATCTTGCGCGACTCGCCGACCCGGCCGTTCGTGGCTGGATGAACTACTACGGTCGGTTCTACCGGTCGAGGTGCGTCCAAGTCCTTCGTCATCTGAACGAGGCCCTGGCGGCCTGGGCGCGACGGATATACAAGCGGTTTCGGCGTCGAGAGCGAGCGTCGATGCAGTGGCTGAGGCGCATCGCGCAACGGGATCCGCATCTGTTCGTCTTCTGGCAGCTCGGCGCAGTGCCCGCGTAGGGGCTGGATGAGCCGCGTCCACGAGGACGTTCTCGAGGCGCATACCCTTACCCGCCGCCGGGACCCTGCTTACGGATTTTCTCCAGCAACAGCCGCAGCGTCGGCAGCGCTTGCCGATCCTTCTCGCGGTTGGCCGCCTCTTTCGAGCGGATGATGTCCTCGAGGGCCGCCACCCGCACGTGGAGACCCTCTCCCAGGTCATAGACGATCGCCCGAGGCGAAAGCTCCTCGTACCCGGCGGTGCCCGAGGGCTCGAAGGACAGGTCGAGGTCTCCAAATCGAGTGGTCAGGTTCAAGAGCTTCATCTGCCGGAGGAACGCCGCGTCACAGGAAAACGGAAGGCCCTCGGCCGCGTCGGGTGTGCGGATGCGGGCGCCCATCTCTCGCAGCGCCGCGGCGAGAGCATCCAGATTCGGCGCATCCCTCGCCGGGCAGATATCCACGTCGCGGGTGGGCAGCGGGGAGCCGTGCAGCGTGGCGCCCACGCCCCCGATCACGACGTAGCGCACCCCCTGCCCTTCCAGCCTTCGGAGCATCTCTTCCGGCTGGAACCGGGGCAATCAGCGCTCCGGGGGCAGGCGGGTGGCCCTGTGGGCCCGCTCCTCGAACGCGAGCATGTCGAGGAGCAACCCCAGCCGTTCGCGGGGCGTGGCGGCGAGCATCTGCGGG
>CAZHCO010000179.1:0-16294 GCA_964530965.1 uncultured Aestuariivirga sp.
CTGGGTGCCCCAAAGAAGATCGAAAATGCCATCTGCATGCATGAAGAGGACTTTGGCATCCTTTGGAAGTTCACCGATACCGTGCGCGGTGACGTCACGGTGAAGCGCTCGCGCCGCCTTGTGGTGTCGAGCCTCTCGACGATCGGCAATTATGTTTATGGATTCTTCTGGTATTTTTATCAGGACGGCACCATTGGCGTTGAGGTGAAAGCAACAGGAATTCCGCTGGGCACCGGCGCGAAAAATGATGACCCGGCACACTATGGTACGCGCGTCGCCCCCGGCATTGATGCCCATGTTCATCAGCATGTTTTTTCATTCCGCTTCGACATGTGCATTGATGGTCCGCGCAACGCCGTCACGGAAGTGAATTTTGCCGCCGTGCCGGTTGGTACCGATAATCCTCATGGCAACGCCATTCGAACCGAAGAGCGCAAGCTTACTCGCGAAAAGGAGGCCCAGCGCGTTATGGATATGGCCGCAGCGCGTTACTGGCGTGTCATCAATCCGGGTGTGCTGAATGGGCTCGGTGAGCCGGTGGGCTACAAGCTGGTGCCAGGCAGCAACGCCTTGCCTTTTTCCAACCCGAATTCACCCGTCGGCCGCCGGGCCGGTTTCATGTACAAGCATTTCTGGGCGACACAATACGCCGCGGACGAACTTTATCCTGCCGGTTGGTATCCCAACTTGCATGAAGGCGGCGATGGCCTGCCGCGCTGGACAGAGAAAAACCGCTCGCTCGACAACGAAAATATCGTCGTTTGGTACACGCTCAATTATCACCATCTGCCGCGCCCGGAGGACTGGCCTGTACAACCTTGCGTCTATGCGTCATTTCATTGGATGCCATCAGGGTTTTTTGCCTGCAATCCGGCTCTTGATGTTCCGTCGCCACCGACGGCCTGTTGCTGATCAGCTTTAACTCAGCGCGTCCCTGATACGGAAATACATCATCGCCGCCACCAGCATTGGTGTACGAAGCGATCCGCCGGGGAAGGGGAGGTGCTTGATCCGCGCCAGAAGATCAAATCTTTCCGCCGTGCCCCGAATGGCTTCTGCCATCAGTTTTCCATAGAGGCCCGTAAGCGCAACGCCTTGGCCGGAATAGCCGTGGGCATAGTAGACCGTGGGCGAAAGCCGCCCGCAATCGGGAATACGGTTTGAGGTGATGGCGATATAGCCGCCCCAGGCATAGTCAATTTTCACGTCTTTCAACTGGGGAAAAACTTTTGTCATGCGCGGCCGCATATATTCACCAAGACTGGGCGGTTCAAAATTTGAATAGCTCGCCCGCCCGCCGAACAACATGCGGTGGTCGCTGGAGCGCCGGAAATAATCCACGATGAAATTGGTATTTGCCACCGCCTCATTATTGGCAATGAGCGATTTCGCGCGGTTCTCGCCGAGAGGTTCCGTGGCAATGATATAACTCGCAACCGGCATCACGCGGCCGGAAAGTGCTTTCACCGTGCGGCCGAGATAGGCATTGCCGGCAATGACCATGAACTTGGCTTTGACCATGCCTTGCGCCGTGCGAGCCCAGGGATTGGTTCCTGTATTCACCTCCGCCACCCGCGAGCGCTCGTAAATTACCGCACCACTTTTGATGGCGGCACGCGCCAACCCCAAGCAGTAGTTCAAGGGATGAAAATGTCCAGCTTCACTTTCGCGAAGCGCACCGTGATAAATAGTGGTGCCGAGTCTTTGTTCCAGCTCGGATTTGCTGAACAGGCTGAGGCCTTTCACGCCCAACTCTTCATACTCATCGCGCCAGGCCTTGAGTTCATCCATCTGATGGGCCTTTGGAATGCTGTGCATATAACCCCAGGTGAGATCACAATCGATCTTGTGCTGCTTGATGCGTTGCACGAGCAGGGTCTTGGATTCCTCGGCCAAGGCGAAACATTTTCGGGCGTCATCCTTTCCAAGCTGTTTTTCGATTTTCTGCTGGCCGGAGGAAAACCCCGTGCAAATTTGCCCGCCATTGCGTCCCGAAGCGCCGTATCCCATACGTTCCGCTTCTAGCACCACAACCTTAAAACCAGCGGTTGCCAGCTCAAGGGCCGCCGAAAGCCCTGTATAACCTGCGCCAATCACGCAAACATCGGCGGATATGTTGCCGCTGAGCTGTTCGCAGTCTATTTGGGCATTCGCGGTGGCTTGATAATAGGACTGGGCGTCGATCGATTTAACCATGCCAAGAGCTTTACCTGACCCCCTTTTGCTTGGTCAAGAAGGCGCGCTACAATGGCCCGATTCAACAATCAATGGTTTACCATGGCGCGATCAACTTTCGAGGAATTCATCACCGCTAACAAGATCAGTGAGGTTGAATGTCTGGTTGCGGACATGTCGGGAACGGCGCGGGGTAAAATCCTGCCACCCAAAAAATTCATGCAAGGGCAAAGATCGCGCGGACTCAGGGTTCCAGAAGAAGTGTTCACCCTGACCATAAACGGGCGCTTCGTTTCGGAAACGGCAGCGGTGAGCGACAGCGCCATTGATATCTACATGGAGCCCGATCCCGAAACCACACGCATGGTTCCCTGGTACACGGAGCCGACAGCCCAGGTGATCTGCGATGCGTTTCATTTGAATGATGAGCCCGTTGAGATTTCTCCGCGCCATGTTCTGAAGCGAGTGCTGGGATTGTATAAGGCCAAAGGCTGGCGTCCTGTGGTGGCACCTGAACTGGAATTCTATCTCTGCAAGAAAAATCTCGATCCCGATTATCCCATTGAAGCAGCAATTGGGCGCTCAGGCCGCAAGGAATCCGGTGGCCAGGCCTATGGCATTGATGCGGCCAATGACTTCGATCCCATTGTTGAAGATATTTTTGATTATTGCGAAGCCCAGGAACTGGATGTTGATACGTTGTCCCATGAAAGTGGCCCGGCCCAGCTGGAAATCAATTTCAATCACGGTGATCCCCTGGAGTTGGCCGATCAGGTGTTCCTGTTCAAGCGCACCGTCAGGCAGGCGGCCTTGAAGCATGATATGTACGCAACCTTCATGGCCAAGCCCCACGAGAATGAGCCGGGCTCGTCAATGCACATTCACCAGTCCGTGCTTGATGCCAAAACGGGAAAGAATATTTTCGCCGGCAAGGATGGAAAACACTCAAGGCTTTTTCTGAATCACATCGGTGGACTTCAGCGCTACCTGGCAGCCGCGCTTCCTTTCTGCGCCCCCAATGTGAATTCCTATCGCCGGCTGGTTCCTGAATCAGATGCGCCGACCAATGTCCATTGGGCCATTGATAACCGCACCGTGAGCCTGCGCGTTCCAAGTTCAAGCCCAGCAAATCTGCGCGTGGAAAACAGGGTTCCCGGTGCCGATGCCAATCCTTATCTGGCAGTTGCTGCGTCCCTGGCTTGCGGCTACTTGGGTATGGTTGAACGCATCAAGCCATCCGAAGCTGTAACAGGTTCGGCCTACCGCTATGCCCACACGCTGCCAATCAATCTCGATGAGGCTCTTGATAAACTGAACTACACGAAATCACTGAAGCAGGTGCTTGGCGAAAAATTTGTAACCGCTTATCAGGACGTGAAGTTCGAGGAAATGCAGCACTACCGCAAGGTGATCAGTTCCTGGGAGCGGGAATTCCTGCTGCTCAATGTCTAACATGGAAGCTGTGGAGAATTCATGCGCGTGACTTTGCGAAGCCTGTTTTTGGTTTTCCTTCTGCATGCCAGTCAAGACGCCTATGCGGGCAAGGGTGATCGCGTGCCGAGCCACGAAGGTGTTTCGGCGGCGATAACCGAAATATTGAATTCACCAGAACGCCTGACCCTGCCGATTGAACGCATAAGGCAGGCATTGAAGGCACATTATTTGGGTAACGAAGGCTCGATCTATTGGGTAGGCACGGGCCGCATGACCCCCTTTATTCAGCGTCTCGAAGATGCCCAGTTTGATGGCCTCAATCCCGATGACTATCCCGTCGATACGCTCATTGACCTGCGCGACGCGATTGAACCCGAAGATCCGATTTCAGCCGCAAAGGCAGAACTCTATTACTCGGCATTTTTTGTGGCCTATGCCGCCGATCTCAAAATTGGCCGCGTGGCGCCACAGAAAGTTGATCCCCGCCTTTTTCGCAGCCGCAAAACCGTTGATGTGCTGCGCGTCCTGACGGAGCTCAACAAGCAGAGAAACCCCAGCGCTTTCTTGTCAAATTTTGAACCGCGCAATGAACACTACCAGGCGCTCAAACGAATGATGGAGATCTATGCCACCCAGGTTGATGAGGGTGGCTGGCCGGTTATTGAGCAGGGCGCAGCATTGAAACCCGGCATGAGCGATCCCCGCATCCCGAAAATCAGATCGTTGCTCGCCTTCACCGGCGACTATGAATGGCAGGTCACAAACTCACCCATTTATGACCAGCAACTTTCCATTGCCGTGCAAAGATTTCAGCAGCGCCACGGGCTCGAAGCGAAAGGCCTGATCGGCAAACAAACCATAATTGCCATGGATGTTCCGCCCGAGGAACGTGTGCAGCAGATCATGTTGAACATGGAGCGCTGGCGCTGGATGCCGGACAATCTCGGGGAAAGTCATCTGCTGGTGAACCTCGCGGCCTTTGAGCTGCAGCGCGTCCAGTCCTCGACCATCGTCGAACGCATGAATGTTGTCGTGGGTGCAGTTGCAACTCAGACACCGGAATTTTCCGATGAAATGGAATATGTGGAATTCAATCCGACCTGGACCGTGCCTTATTCCATTGCCACGAAAGAAATGCTCCCGAAGCTGCGGTCAAATCCCTATGCCTATGCCGAAGACTTTGAAGTGTTCGTAAGCGGTGCCCTGTCCTCTTGGGGTTCGATTGACTGGTATGCCTATGGCCCAGGAAAGTTTCCCTTCACCTTCCGGCAAAGGCCGGGTCAAAAAAACGCGTTGGGCAAAATGAAGTTCATGCTGCCCAACAAGCACAACATCTACCTCCACGATACACCTTCAAAGGACAAGTTCGCGTCGACCTCGCGGGCCTTCAGCCATGGCTGCATCAGGTTATCGCGCCCATTTGATTTGGCCTATACGGTCATTGGAAGCCTGCCTGGCTGGTCGGACCAACGCGTTGATAACGTCGTGGCCAGTGGCCTGCTGACGCGTGTCAGCTTGCCAAGGCCCATTCCCGTGCATCTCATCTATTCGACGGCCTTCAAGGGTGAAAACGGCATCGAATTCCGCCCCGATGTCTATGGTCGGGACCGCAAACTCTACAACGCCCTGTTCGGACGCTCGTCGTCCTAGCGCGGCGCGCCCGCCACTTACTTCGCCAAGGCTTCGGCGGACAGGTCGCCGGGATGACGGGTGGGGTGGTTATTCACTTGTCAATGAGCGTCGGGCACGGCTTCGCCCACGGCTCTGCCGGAGGTGAAAACGGTTATTCCGTTTCCGGGGGTAGAAAGAGAAGCGAAGGGTTGCGTGGACGCAAGCTCTCGCAGAAGTGCCGGTCGTGGTAGTCCGGCGGTTGACGCGAAGTCCGCGTCCACGCTTTTGCGGCGGTTTTTGCTGTCCGGCTGGCACTTGCAGAGCCCTAGATCGCACGGTGTCTGAGGTTTTCCGCTAGGGTTGTTTAGCCATTTAAGGCGCAGTGGACCGTAGTATCCACGGGACCAACCGTCAGCTCCCGAGTGTTTGATGAACGTTTCACCAAACCCGCAGGCGCCGCATCCACCCCATCTATGATCACCGTCATGACCGAGACCCCTTCCGGGATGGACGGACTGTTGATAGTCCACAACATGGAACCCGTCAAGGACTAAAATCATATAATGGGATTAATTAATTTTTTTCTGTCTCCTGTCAAAATCCGCAATACTCAAGCGTCTTCATTGCAGCGGTCATGTTGGCTCGCGTTCAAAGTGGAGGATGTTGATATGCAGTATATGCTTTTGATCAATTCGGAAGAGGGTGGCTGGGACAAGATGACGAAGGCTGAGCAGGAGCAGGGTCTTGCGGCCTACACCGCCTATGGCCAGGCGCTGAAGGCGGCTGGCGCCTATGTTTCGGCTGACCGGTTGCAACCGAGTTCCACGGCGTCCACCGTGCGGGTCAAGGACGGAAAGACAAAAGTGCTCAACGGCCCTTATGCGGAAAGCAAGGAACAGCTTGCCGGCTTTTATTTGATTGAAGCCAAGGATATTGATGCGGCAATTGCGTGGGCCGCGAAATGCCCGGGAGCTCATCACGGGGTGATGGAAGTGCGCCCCACCTGGGCCATGTAAGGACGCATGCCGGCAAATGGCGGTCAGCTTGCCCATGACGCGGCGCAGAAAGTTGCGCGGGCGAGCTATGGCAAGCTGATCGCATATCTCGCCAAACAAACGCGCGATGTGGCGGGAGCCGAGGATGCCTTGTCGGAAGCATTTGCTGCAGCGTTGGTTGACTGGCCGCACAAGGGCGTTCCGGAAAATCCGGAAGCGTGGCTGATGGCAGTGGCAAAGCGTAAGATCATTGATGCCTCGCGGCGCAAGCGCAGTGGCGAAGCGTCGGCTGATCACCTGCAACTCATGGCGGAGGAGCTTGAGGCGATGGTGTCAAAAGAGCGGTCTATTCCGGATGAACGGCTGGCCCTGATGTTTGCCTGCGCCCATCCTGCCATTGATCCCGGCATCCGCTCGCCGCTGATTTTGCAAACGGTTTTGGGCCTTGATGCCGCTGATATTGGCTCTGCATTTCTGGTTTCGCCTGCAGCCATGGGGCAGCGATTGGCGCGGGCCAAAAATAAAATCAAAGTGGCGGGCATTCCGTTTCGCGTTCCTGAGCGAGCCGAATTGGGCGAACGGCTGGATGCGGTGCTTGAGGCCATCTATGCCGCCTATACCAAGGGATGGAATGATCCTGCGAATGTTCAGAACAATCTTGCCAGCGAAGCGATCTGGCTAGGGCGGCTGGTTGTTGAGTTGCTTCCGCATGAAGCAGAAGCATTGGGGCTTTTGGCACTGATGCTATTCCTGCAATCACGGCGCGGCGCACGCCGGGGTTTGAGCGATGAGTTTGTTCCATTGAGCGATCAGGATCCGTTGCTTTGGGATGGCGACATGATTGATGAGGCCGAGCGGCAGTTGCGGCGGGCCGGCGAGATGGGCGTGATTGGCCGCTATCAATTGGAAGCCGCCATTCAATCGGCCCATGCGGCGCGGCGCGTTGCGGGCGCAACCGATTGGGAAGCCATCGTCGCGCTCTATGAAGGGCTCCATAAAATTACCGCCTCACAGGTTGTGGCTATCAACTACGCGGTGGCACTGGCGGAAGTTAAAGGTCCGGAGGCGGGACTTGCAGCGCTGCCAGAGCTTTCGGCAAATCCGGAACTGATGGAATTCCAGCCCTATTGGGCGGCGCGGGCTGCGTTGCTTTCGCGGAAGGGTTCAATCAGCGAGGCGGTTGAGGCTTACGGAATGGCGATTGGACTGGAATCTGATCCGGCGGTGCGGAATTTCCTGCTGGTCAAACGGGGTGCACTTCCTAAAGCGAATTGAGGAATGCAATAAGCGCGTCACGTTCAGATTTTGCCGCTTCGCGGATTTTTCGCGGGACTTTTCCGCTTCGCCACCATGCCAGAGAATGGCTTCGGCAACGCCGCGCGCGCGGCCATCGTGAAGCAAGAGATCATGCTTGTTCACGACTGGAATGAGTCCTAGGCCCCAAAGCGGCGGGGTGCGCCATTCTTGGCCCGAGGCCTCGAAGTCAGGCCGATTGTCGGCGAGGCCGTCGCCCATGTCGTGGAGCAAGAGGTCGGTGAAGGGATGAAAGGTCTGTTTGGAGAGCTCAGGAAATTTTTCGACTGAGTTGGTTTGCAGGGTTGGCATATGGCAGGAGGCGCAGCCCATGGTGCGAAATAGTTCTTCGCCGTGTTTGACTGAGGGTTCACTGGCATTGCGTTGGGCGGGAACGGCAATAGTCATGGTGTAGAGCGTCAGCTTATCCAGAAACTCGTCGCTCATTTCGGGCGCGCCGCCATTGATGGAGCTCGCGCAATCGGTTTGTGCAGTTGTGCAGTTCTGGCCGCTTGCAAGAGATGTGGCGATGCCGATGTCACCCACGGCCGCACCGGCGTTCTGTTGGCGGAGGTTGGGTTGGTTGGCTTTCCAGCCGAAACGCCCCAAGGTTTTTTTGTTCGCCGTGGAGTCCCACACTTCATTGGGCCTACCGGAAATACCATCGCCATCGGTGTCATCGGGATCGGCCAGAGCAAACAAGACTTCTTCGGGCACAGATTGCAAGAGTCCAAGCCCAATCATTGCGGGCGCAACCCGGGGTGAAATCATGATGTCGTTGCCGAGATTGCCATACTTCAAGTCAGAGATGGAATACTGCGGTTTACGCAACGAGAAGGCTTCGCCATCACCATAGACACCGGGAAGCTCCGTGTAGGAAATTTCGGCGCGGCCTTCTGGTGCCACATGGAGAATGGCGCGTTCGCTGATCTGGTAACCATAGGCGGGGTGGGGCACGACGCCGCCGTTTTCGCTTTTGCCTGGAATGCTGATGCGTAGCAGCATGGAATCCATTGGCCCCTGATTGTTCTCCGGCGGCCTTCCTCGGCCATCCTTGGTGTGGCAGCCGGAACAGGAGACGCGGTTGAACATAGGCCCCAGGCCGTCGAAGGCTTTCACGGAGCCCGGCGCTTCCACCCAATTGGTATTGAACAGTCGGTTACCGAAGGAGAAGGGGCGTTGATGCCGCTTTGGACTATTGGGCGTTTGCAGGGCAAATGCATTATCGGAGGCGATGGGTCTCGTGCCGTCACCGCCCAATTGAGCGGTCAGGGGAATGGACAAAAGCATGTCACGCAGGGGCAGAACGCCAGCCTCACTGCCCAAGGCAGCAAGCGAAGCTAGCGTGAGTGCTGATGCTATGATGAGACCGGGGCGGGGCATTATTCCGTCGGGATGAGTACCAGAACCCCAAGCTTGTTGCCAGCATCCTTGAGGCCTGTACCCAATGCCTGCAATGCGACAACCACATCTTCAGCGGCTTTGCGCTCTGGTGACTCCTTGGGTGCGGACAGCACTTTGTCCCAGGGGTCGCCGAGGGCCGCGACCTTGGTTTCGGTATCGGCCAGAAGACCATCGATGCGGTCCGCCAAGGCGGCATCGTGGGCGCGCACGAGGTCATTGAGGCCGGCACGTTCGCCGCCTTCATTGTCGCCAGTCCAAACCTGCTTGATGCCTACGAGGTAATAAACGAAGTCCTGTTTGGTGGTATCCGAGAAACAGGAATGCTCGTCTTCCTGATCGCCGGAATCAAGGGCCACAGCAAGGCGCTCCGACATGAATTCAAAGCCCGCAAGCACGGCCATTCCGTTCACCATGCGGCCAATGGCTTCGCGCTCGGGCATGGTTTTGAGCTTTTTGGCGTAGCCCACCGCGTTCTGCAGTTGCCATGTGCCTTCAAGATCGTGCAATTTGCCAGCCAGATCATCGGTCACCAGCTTCAGGTACTCACGCCGGCGGTCATTGTTGCCGGTGCCGACGACATAATCCGTGGAAGGACGGTTTCCCGGACCCTCAGCCGAGAGGTCCTGGCCCCAAAGGAGAAATTCGATGGCATGCCAGCCGGTGGTGACGTCGGCCTCGTCCTTGCTCTGGTTGGATTTCGCGATATCCTCAAGGCCGACCTTGAAGCTTGCGTCGTTGATCAGGCCTGCATCGGGCTTGCCATCGACATAGTCGATATAGGCCTCGTTCATGGGCCAGGCGTTGATGGCGCCTTCGACGTCTTCAATAGGGCCATCATAGAAGCGGAAGGTTTCGGTTTTCAGATAGGAGGGGCGGGCCTCAACCCAAGCCTTGCGCGCGGCTTTCAAACTGTCTTCGGAAGGTGCGGCAAGGAATGCATCGACCGCCAGGCCCAAAAGCTTAGCATCATCGGCGGCTTTTTTGTAGCTGGTGGCAACGAGATCGATATAGGCATCAATCTGGGTCTTGGCGTCATATTTGAACGCGTTGGCATCGGTTGATTCGAGGGCATAGGTGGTGACACCGCTACCGCCACCCTCGCCGCCGCCTTCACCGCTTTCGCCCGCTTCCTGGGCAAGGATGATGGGGGACTGGTTCGCGCCGTTCTTCGGCGTGATCACATCGGCCTGGGCTGTCATTGTGCCGGCAATTGCCGCAACGCCAAGTCCTGTCCATAATTTGGGTATCCGCTTCATCGCACTCATCCTGTTTTGCTGCTATGTTGGAGGGCTGCCTAGCATGGGGAAGCCGTGCGTTCAATAGTTGATTAAAATAGTCGGAATTAGAATTGTTCCAAATTGCGATGGTTTCGGAGCTTGTTTCCTGAGATGATATCGCTCCAACACTCTCTCATGTTGACAACGAAAGTTGCGGCTCGCACGCGGCCACGCAATCGTCTAGATTTGTTGTGAGTGTGGGGGCTTGGGAGGCGGTCGAGGATCCAATGGCAGAGATAAATGAAGCAACTGCGCTTGAACCGCCGCGCGTTTATCTCGTGCATATGGTGGTGTTCACGCTGGTTGTGGTGGTTCTAGCGGCCGTTCTTTTCCCCAATATCAAGAATGCCTTTATGGCCAATGTGGGCCTCAATGGCCTGATTATCGGCATCCTTTTGCTTGGTGTTTTGTATGCCTACCGCATGGTTTGGCGGCTGTTTCCTGAAATCAACTGGGTTAACGGTTTTCGAGTCGGGCAATCGAGCGATGAAAACCTGGCGGAACCGGTGCTGCTGGCTCCCATGGCCACGCTTCTGGGCGACCGGCAAGAGCGCACGCTTCTGTCCACCAACACCATGCGATCACTTTTGGATTCGCTGGCGTCGCGCCTTGACGAGTCGCGCGATCTCATGCGCTACCTCGTGGGCCTGTTGATTTTCCTGGGGTTGCTCGGAACATTCTGGGGCCTGTTGCAAACCGTGACTTCGGTTGGCGATGCGATCAAGAATCTTGATGTGGGTGCAGGTCAATCAAGTTCCATGTTCGAGGAATTGAAAACCGGGCTGCAGCGGCCTCTCGAAGGCATGGGGCTTTCGTTTTCGGCAAGCCTTTTTGGACTTGCGGGTTCGCTTATCCTCGGATTTCTCGATCTCAAGGCAAGCCAGGCGCAGAACAGGTTCTATCACAATCTGGAAGACTGGCTCTCAACTATCACGGACATTCAAGTGGGTGAAGGCACCCAGACCGGCACTACCAATTACCTGCGTTTTGACATGCAAGGGCTGCAACGCGGATTGGACAAGGTTGGAAAGCAGCTCGAAGGTGTCAAAACCAATGGAGCCGGCAACAACAGTGAATCGATTGAACAGCTGGCAGAAGCGGTGGCGAGCCTCGTGCAGCAGATGCGCGAAGAACAGAAGATGGTGCGGCAATGGGCGCAAAGCCAGCAGGTGCAACAGAATGAGATTCAGCGCCTGCTTATCCGCTCCACGGGGCAGCCCGCGGCGCGCGGCCGTAGCAAAGCCGAGGAGTAACGGCCATGGCTGGCACCCTTTCAAGACGCAGACGCCATGAAGATGCACCCTATTGGCCAGGCTTTGTGGATGCCATGGCCCAGCTTCTGCTGGTCATAACTTTTCTTCTTTCCGTCTTCATGACGGCACAGTTTCTTCTGGCGCGGGAAATTTCAGGTCAGGATTCAGCCCTGGGGCAATTGCGCTCGCAGATTGCCGAGCTTACGCAGCTTCTGGCCTTGGAAAAATCCGCCAAGGGTGCGGTGGAGGCGAATCTGCTGGCGCTCAGTGATGATTTAAGTGCGGAAAAACTTAAGACTGCGAATCTGGTGGCCAGCCTTGCTTCGGAGGACTCAAAGAGCTCAGCGGCAAACCAGGCGATTGGCGGATTGCAAACCGCGCTGGATAAGGAGAAGGCTCTGACTTCAGAAGCGCTTTCGCAGGTTGAACTTCTCAACCAGCAAATTGCGGCCATGCGCCGGCAGCTTGCCCAGTTGAACAGCATTCTGACTGACGCGGAGACCCGCAACAAATCGTCGGAAGCGCAAATTGCTGAGCTTGGCAAGAGATTGAATTCGGCATTGGCGCAGCGGGTGCAAGAACTGTCGCGCTACCGCTCGGAATTCTTTGGACGCTTGCGGCAAATTCTCTCGCAGCGCTCGGATATTCTGGTGGTGGGCGACCGCTTCGTGTTCCAGTCGGAAGTTCTCTTTGCCAAGGGTGATTCTGAAATCAGCCCCCTGGGCCAGACGGAAATGCTGAAGCTTGCCGACGCATTGCGGCAGCTTGAAGCTGAAATTCCGCAGGATATTGCGTGGGTTTTGCGGGTTGACGGGCATACGGATATCGATCCGATCAAGTCGCCCTTCTTTCAATCGAACTGGGAACTTTCGTCGGCGCGCGCCATCGCCGTGGTTAAATACCTGATTGCCCAAGGGGTTGCGCCCAAACATTTGGTGGCGGCGGGCTTTGGCGAGTTTCAGCCTTTGGATGTCGGAACGTCCGAAGATGCGAAATCCCAGAACCGGCGCATTGAGCTCAAGCTGACGGAGCGTTGAACTGGAGTTTTGCCAGCTTGGCGTAAAGCGCGTTCTTCTTCACGAGTTGACTGTGGGTTCCTTGCGCAACAAGTTTTCCACCATCAAAAACGAGAATGCGGTCAGCATTGCGCACCGTTGCGAGGCGATGGGCCACGACGAGGGTTGTGCGATTGGCGGTGAGCTTTTCCAGCGCTTCCTGGATGAGAGCTTCACTTTCCGCATCAAGTGAACTTGTCGCTTCATCGAGAAGCAAGATCGGAGCATTTCTTAAAATGGCGCGCGCGATGGCAATGCGCTGGCGCTGGCCACCGGAGAGGGTGATGCCGCGTTCGCCCACTTCCGTGTCAAATCCATTGGGGAGTTTCTTTGCAAATTCATCAACGCGGGCGGCAATTGCTGCGGCCATTGCGGCTTCGCGTGTGGCGTCAGGCGAGCCAAAGCGGATGTTGTCGAGAACGGAGCCGGAGAAGATAGTCGTATCCTGCGGAACAACTGCAAGGTGCTTGCGAAGTTCCTGCGGATCAGTTGATTTGATATCAATGCCGTCAATCAGAATGTGCCCCAATTCGGGGTCATAGAAGCGCTGGATCAGCGCGAAGAGCGTCGTTTTTCCTGCTCCCGATGGCCCAACAACAGCGGTGACTTCTCCGGGTCTGGCGGTGAAATTCACCTTGTTCAAAGCTGCTAAGTTTGTGCGCGTGGGGTAGTGGAATGAGACATCGGAGAATTTCACCTCGCCTTTTGGGATTGCGGGGAGCTTTACCGGGTTTTCCGGGGCTGAAATTTTTGGAACTTCATCCAGCAATTCTGAAATGCGTTCGGCAGCACCGGCGGCGAGTTGAATTTCTCCCCACACTTCCGACAACTGGCCAAGTGAGCTTGCGGCGATGACGGCGTATAAGACAAACTGACTCAATGTGCCGCCGGAAAGCTTCCCGCTCATCACTTCCTGGGCACCAAACCAGAGCAAGCCCACGATGGAGCCCAAGGCTACGAAAATAATTGCGGCGGTGAGAATGGCGCGGGCGAGGGTTCGCTTGGCTGCGGCTGAAAAAGCAAACCTCGTGGCGTCCCCGAATTCTTTGTTGGTGTAAGTTTCCTGCACATTGGATTGCACCGTGGTGATGGCGGACAGGCGTTCCTGGGCAAAGGCGGCGGAGGCGGCGAGCTTGTCCTGTGCCGTGCGAGACAGTATGCGCACGCGGCGCCCGTAAGTGACAAGTGGCAAGACGATGAGTGGAATTGCCAATCCTGCAAGGCCTGCCAGCTTCGGGCTGGTGACGATCATCATGGTGATTGCACCCACCAGCATAACGACATTTCGGAGCGCTATGGATGCGGTGGAGGAAAAAGCCGATTTTATTTGCGTGGTGTCGGCGGTGAGGCGGGAAATGACTTCGCCGGTTTTCTGTGATTCATAGAAGGCTGGACTGAGTTTCAGCAGGTGCTCAAACAGGGTATCGCGGACATCGGCCACGATTTTTTCGCCAAGCCACATGACATAGTAGAATCGGATAGCGGAACTTACCGCCAGAAGCAGGACAACGGCTATCATCACGGCAAAGTACTGGTTCACCAGTGTTGCATTGGCGGTTGTGAAACCGTGGTCGATGACCCGCCGCACGGCAATGGGAACAAGGAGGGTGGCCACCGAGGCTACGATGAGTGCTATCAGGGCTATGGTGATCTGGTGCCAGTAACGACGCAGATAGGGGGTCAGTCGAACAAGGGGTTTTAAGCTTTTGGTGTTCTCTTCGCGGATTTTATCTGCCATTTTGGCCTACTTGCCTCTCATTTGGGCTTCCTGTATAGAGCGCAACCGAAACTTGACAATAGTGAACATGCGCGGCTTTTTCGCGCCAAATTTGAGAGATTTAGCGATGAAAGAAGGCATTCACCCGGATTATCACACCATCAATGTTGTGATGACAGACGGCAGCAAATTTGTGACCCGTTCAACCTATGGCAAGGATGGCGATACGCTGTCCCTTGATATAGATCCCAAGTCGCATCCGGCCTGGACCGGCGGCACCCAGACCATTCTTGACCGCGGCGGACGTGTTTCGCGCTTCAAGCAGAAGTTCGGCTTCCTGAATAAGTAGGAAGTTGGCAACAAATTGAAAAAGCCCGGCCATTGTGCCGGGCATTTTCAGTTTTTGTCTACGATGCAAGCGCCACTCTGAGCCCTCAATTTAGCGCACAAGGCTTCTGCTTCGTTCCGGTTGTTGCGGCCAATCATGACACGTATAAGCAGTTTGCGCCCACGGCTTAGGTTGCGGGTTCGCACAATCATTGGCAACTCATCTTTCAGCAAAGCGGCATATCGGATTTTGACTCTTGAAAAGGTGGCGAGTGTCTGACTTTCCGAAAAGCCACCCGCGATGATCACGCCCCAAGGTTTGCCCGGGCTGCGTTTTGTTTCGGCAGTTGGCGGAAGCATTTCCCTGAGCACTAGCTTTGCACAGTTTTCCATAAAGTTGCCGGTGCCGCCAAGCCCGGGAATTTCGAGTGTCGTTTTGGGCATCCGCCATTCCGCCGCCGCGTGGCCCGTGATGGTCAACACATAGTCTTCGGTTTCAGCGGGCAGGGTGCGGCGGTTCTCCAGCCAGCCGCTGGTTCCATCTTCGCCAAAATTATAAGCTGCAGCAGCCAAGCCCAAGTTGCCGAACTTTTCGTTCAGGAACCCCAGGTAGCCAGCCGCGGCGGCAAGTGCCTCACGGTAGTCGAAGGAATTTTTCAAACCGCGCAGCTTTGCCGTCCCCGGCATGAATTGGGCAATGCCCTCGGCACCGACCGGGCTTACCGCCTGATCATCAAAAACGCTTTCTTTCCAGATCAGCCGCGTGAGGAAATTAACGGGCAGGCGGTTGCCCTCTGCGTGACGATTCAGTAGGCTGCAGACATCAGCGGCATAGGAGGCCTTGTCTGCTTCCGGTTTTAAGGCTCGCGCGTGGGAGCATAGAATGACAGTAATGATCAGACTGAAAAACAGACATCGCATCACGCAGGCCTAATCCCATAGTGTGACGGAAATCAAGGTTGCTGGTTTAGCCCCGCGCGACTTTCAGCATTGAGGCAAGGCGGTCGATTTGATCGTTCACCGGGCTTGGTATTGCCAAGTCGGAAGTAGTCTGGGTGCTGATCATGCTGTCCAGTTTCTGGATGCGCAGATGAAGGGTGAGCGAACGGTCGACCAGAGCTTTCAGCGCATCGGGCAGGGCCTCGGCGCCTGCGAGATCGTGACCCTTGCCAATGTCGTTAAGGCTAATGCGGTGGTTTTCCTTGCGGGCATCTTCTACGGTTAACTCGCCGGCACCGATGGCGCGCTGCAGGAGCAGCCAGGAGGCGAGTTGCATCAGGCGAGTGGTGAGGCGCATGCTCTCGGTTGCGTAGGCGATGGCGCCGTGGCGCTCAAGCACGCGGGCATCAAGGCGGCCCGGGCCATCGAGATAATTCGCTGTTTCCTCAACCAGCGACATGCCTTCTTTGAACACTTTATCGAATTGCTCAGAGGCCGTGAACTTGGTGAAGAAATTCACAGTGGCCACGTTACTGGTCGAACTCTGCATGCCTAATGACCCCTTACTCAAACAGTGAAAATTTTACCCACCAGGCGAGCGGATAATGGGGCTTGCTCCATTTCCGGTCAATATCCAGCACGCAATTAGTTTTGATTGTGTTCGAAGCAATATCGGGGCCAAAAAAAAGCCACGTAAAAACGTGGCTTTGAGTTCTAACAGGGAGGCGTCAAACAGAGTGGAAAAGTGCCACTCGGAGAATCCAAAAGACTGGATTACGGCTACTATAAGTAAACGGAATACATTACCAAATGG
>CAZHCO010000180.1:0-4639 GCA_964530965.1 uncultured Aestuariivirga sp.
TTCGAGGTTGTGAAAAAATCGATCGTTTCGGCAATGTTCTCGGAACATCTCGGATTCATTTCGGAATCAAACAGTGATCAGTTGAAGAACAAATCCTATGATCGACCATTTCTTCACAACCTCTTTCGCCGGAATGACGGGTGGTGGTGATTCACAATGTCAATGAACGTTGGGCATGGCTTCGCCCGGGGTGGAAACGGTTATGCCGTTTCCGGTGTAGTGAGAAGTGAAGGGTTGCGTGGACCGCACTTCAGGAGGTGTCGGGCTTCATCGCATTCCAGGCGAGCCAATGGCACTCGGCGAGCACTTCATCGACTTCGTGAACCGGCTTCCTGCGGTGGCCGGGTGGAGGACCCGGCCGGAGCGGCGAGGTGAACTTCGGACTTGGCATGGCCTCCCTTCTCACCCGCCAGCGGGCGAGACGCCTGGCCTGGCGCGGCAGATCCTCGAGCGCCAGCTTGAGGGCCTGGAGCCTCCGGGTGAGGCGTGCGGCACCCACGAGTCCATCGGGCGGGGAAACGGGATCAGCCACGGGAGGGCGCGCTGGCGACAGGGTATCATACGGGAAGAAATGGATGCGTGGGGGATTGCGCGTGTACTTTCTGCGGTGTTGGCGCAGCGCTGCGAAGTTTTTCCGCGTATCGAAGAGCTGGAAGGAGGGAGGCCTGCTTCCGCCGCCCTTCCCGATGGGTCCCACAGGCTTGGGCCGCGAGGGAGCAAGCTTCACCACAAGGCCGCGCGCCGCGATGATAATGAGGCGCCGCACGGCGGATTCAGCGGGCCACAGCACCCGCAGGACGGCACTGTGAACAGAACGCGGAATCCGCGCCACCGTGGCATCGTCTGTCAGCCCCAGCATGGCGAAAAGTTCGGCAACGATGCCCTTGAGCGCTTCGCTATTGTGTTCGATGGCCCTGGCCCAGTCAAAGTCCATGATGTTTCCTTATCCAGCATTAGAACATAACAGGAACATATGAACCCGATAGGAATAGATTGTCAAGGGGATATATTCGTTTTCTTCGCTGGCATCCCCCAAACCCCACTGCTATAGACCGCCCCGATTACGAAGCGCATTGCGCGGACGTGGTGAAATTGACAGACACGCAGGATTTAGGTCGTTATGTTGGAAAAGTATCAAGGCGGTTGCCAGTGTGGAGCGCTCAGGTACGAAGTCACTGGCGAATTGGGAAAACCAAGCATCTGCCATTGTCGAATGTGTCAGAAGGCATTTGGAAGTTTTGCCGCTCCCTTGGTTCCGGTACCCATCCAAAACTTTAGGTGGACCAGGGGCGCTCCGTCGGAATTTCGTTCGTCCGCGATTGTCGCCCGCGGCTATTGCAAAGAGTGCGGAACTCCAATGTATATGCTTGAAGACGGAGAACCCGATATCGAGATGGCGATGGGTACCTTCGACCAAGCCCAAAATCTTGGGCCACTCGATCATCAATCAGGCGTGGAAAGTCGCGTTCCGTGGTGCAACGACCTAGACCGTTTGCCCTCTCAAAAGACTACGGACTATCGGACCCCCGAGGACATGATTAAGCTCAAAAGTTTACAGCATCCTGATCATGATACTGAAATTTGGCCGCGATAATCCAGATGGGAATCGCCGCCGGCATCGCGCGCGGATGTTTGTATCCAGGCGGGGCGGTGCTGATCGGCTTACCCATGTACTTCATCGTCAGCATTTTCCATGTGAAAGCAGCACGATCAAGCTGACGTTGACTTGCGACAAACGCTGTGACAAATGGGACAACATTAGGCAGGGCCGGGGTTTACCCCCTCGGCCTAAGTCATTGATATCAGGCCCGCGGACGTGGTGAAATTGGCAGACACGCAGGATTTAGGTTCCTGTGGGGAAACCCGTGGGGGTTCAAGTCCCTCCGCCCGCACCAAATGCGCAAGAGCTGAAGAATTTTAAGTCAATCGGAAAGACAGAGCGAGACAATGCAGGTTACAGAAACACTGAGCTCCGGGCTCAAGCGTGAATACAAAGTTGTGGTAAACGCCGCCGAGCTGGGCAAGGAGCTGGATACGAAGCTTCATGAGCTGGCGGGCCGCGCCAATATCAAGGGCTTCCGCCCCGGCAAGGTGCCGGTGCCCCATCTGAAGCGCATGTACGGCAAGTCGCTCATGGCCGAAGTGGTGCAGAAAACCATTGATGACCAGTCCAAGCAGGTTCTGGCCGAGCGCAATCTGAAGCCCGCCTACCAGCCGGAAGTAAAGCTTCCCGAAGAAGAGACGGAAGTGAACGCCATCATGGCTGGCGAGGGTGATCTTGCCTTTTCCCTGGCGTTTGAAGTTATTCCGACCTTTGAATTGATGGATGTTTCCGGCGTTGAACTAACGCGCCACGTAGTTGAAGTGGCCGACGCCCAGGTCGATGAAGCTATCGGTCGCCTGACCGCCCAATACAAGTCGTGGGGTACCAAGTCCGGCAAGGCCGCAAAAGGCGACAAGGTCACCATTGGCTTCGTTGGAAAGGTCGACGGCAAGGTTTTCGATGGCGGCACGGCCGAAGATGTTCCCCTGGAACTCGGCTCCGGCCAGTTCATCCCGGGCTTTGAAGACCAGCTGGTAGACGCCAAGGCCGGCGACGAACTGACCGTGAAGGTCACGTTCCCCGCCACCTATGGCGTCAAGGAACTGGCGGGAAAGCCAGCCGAATTTGCCGTAAAGGTCGCAAGCGTCGAAGCCCCCGCCGAAGGCAAGATTGACGACGAATTCGCCAAGAAAATGGGCTTTGAAGACCTCGGCAAGCTGAAGGACATGATTCGCTCACGCCTGTCCCAGGAATATGCCACCATGACCGGCATGAAGCTGAAGCGCGACGTTCTCGATGCGCTGGATGGCCTTTACAGCTTCGAGTTGCCTCAGCGCCTGGTTGAAGCCGAATTCGGCGGCATCTGGAATGCCCTGAATGGCGAAATGAAAAAGGCCGGCAAAAGCTTCGCCGACGAAGGAACCACCGAAGAAGCAGCCCAAAAGGAATACCGCGCCATCTCCGAACGTCGCGTTCGCCTTGGCCTAGTTCTCGGCACCCTCGGTGAAAGAGAAGGCATTCAGGTGAACGAGCAGGAGCTTCAGCAGTCCCTGATGGCTCGCGCCCGCCAGTTTCCCGGCCAGGAAAAGCAGGTCTTTGACCACTACCGCAAAAACCCCAATGCGCTCATCGAATTGCGCGGCCCAGTGTTTGAGCAAAAGGTCGTCGATTTCCTCGTTTCCAAGGCAAAGGTAACGGAGAAGTCCGTGACCCGCGAGGAATTGCAGGCCATGGTTCAGGACGACGAAGAAGACCACTCCGGCCACGATCACGATCATGATCATGGCGATCACGACCATGACCACGCGCACGAACATAACCATGATCACGACCACGCAGAAGCCAAGCCGAAAAAGAAACCGGCAGCCAAAAAGGCAAAGAAGGAAAACTGAGGTCTTCGTCCTCGCCCGCAACGCGGGAGAGGAAGGGGACCCGTTGCGGAACGCAATGGGGTAGGTGAGGGCGCTTCGCCGACAAAGTGCCCTCATCTATCCCATGCCACTTCGTGCCATGGGCCCCTTTCTTCTCCCGCTTCGCAGGAGAAGACCTTTGGTGGAATTGTCCGTTCAAAATAAAGGGCTTCACGAAGCGCAACGCGTCACCTATCTATAGGGCAACGAGTTGATCTGATTCACCAGAACCAAGGACTTCCATGCGCGATCCCGTCGACTACCTGACCAAGGCCTCATTCTGGCCGTCGGTCATCCAGCAAGAGGCCCGCGGCGAACGCGTCTATGATTTGCCGTCCCGCCTTCTGCGCGAGCGCATCATTTTCCTTACCGGGCCAATTGACGACAATGTTGCAGCCTCCGTGAATATGCAGCTCCTGTTTCTTGAGGCCGATAATCCCAAGAAGGAAATCTCGATGTACATCAATTCGCCGGGCGGCGTGGTGTCAGCGGGGCTTTCCATCTACGATACCATGCAGTTCATTCGTCCCAAGGTTTCAACCACGGTCATGGGGCAGGCGGCCTCCATGGGCTCGCTGCTGCTTGCGGCCGGCGAGAAGGACATGCGCTTTGCCTTGCCCAACGCCCGCGTCATGGTGCACCAGCCATCGGGCGGTTATCAGGGCCAGGTTACAGATATTATGATTCACGCCAGGGAAGTCGAAAGCCTCAAAAAGCGCCTCAACGAGATCTACGTGAGACACACCGGACGTGACATTAAAGCCGTCGAGGAGGCCCTTGAGCGCGATAATTTCATGACGGCAGAAACCGCAAAGGAATTCGGTTTGATTGACAAGGTTCTGGAAAAGCGGGCAGAACCAAGCGATTCCAAGTAGTTAAGGTTAGTTTTTATAGTGAATTTGGAGTCAGTTTGCGGGCGTGACAACGTGGCCATCAATTTTTGATTAACTCTAACGGCGCATGCTGGATTGAGTCGTAGGGTTTGAGCTAAGTTCGCCTTGTTTGTGACAGTTGAGTGATATCTCATTAAAGGCTTGGCATGTACATTGCTGATGGATTGCCAGCCGGATTGTTCAAGGAGAAAGCATGAGTAAGGCAAGCGCGGGCGACAACAAGAACACGCTGTATTGCTCTTTCTGCGGAAAGAGCCAGCATGAAGTCCGCAAGCTTATTGCCGGACCCACCG
>CAZHCO010000181.1:0-17257 GCA_964530965.1 uncultured Aestuariivirga sp.
TTCGAGGATGACGGCATCGGCGCCCAGGACGCGCAGTACGGCTTCGGTGTTCGCTATCAGATCCCGATCGACCGGGCCTGGCTCTTCCGCGCCGATGCTACCTATCAGATCCTCGAAGGTGAGGACGAAAACAACTTCGGCATCCGAGCGGAGATTCGCAGGAAGTTTTGACATGATATCGTTATGCGAAGTACTCGCTTGAGTAGTCATAATTTCGCCAAGAGTTTAGGAGCGCGCAGATGTCTTTGACGTTCTTGGGATGGTTTTTTGTCGTCTCTTCAATTGCGATGCTGCTGCTCTTTCTGCTGCGATCGAGGGGCTTGCGAAGGGAGCAGCTTGACTTGGAGACCTGCAAAGCCTGTCTCGAAGATATCGGAGCTCGACTTAAGCATGGGGAGCTCAACGAAGCAGAAGCGGACGCGGCGAGACTTGCTATCCTCTCTCGGTTGCGGTCATCGCGCTGGGGGTTCGGCCAAAACCTTCAAAGTACCCCGCAGATGTTGTTTGTGGCTGCCGCGGTCTTCCTCCTCATTTCAGGCATTGGCGCAGCTATCTCTTATATGGGGAGTGCTCCCGAGGCGACACGCTCGGGGGAAACGATCTCATTCTCGGGGCCGGATGGCGAAATGCTTACGCGCCTCACGGACTATGCTCGTTCTATTGGAACTGAACAACCGTCGTCCACTACAGCGGCCGGCGAACTTCTGCCTGATGTGAACGCGATGATCGAACGGCTGGCGGCCCGGCTCAAGACCGCGCCACAGGACGTTGAAGGGTGGCGGATGCTCGGTTGGTCCTATTTCCACACGACACGCTATGAACAAGCAGCTACAGCCTTTGGGAGAGCGTTGGAGCTTGATCCGGGTTCCGCCGAACTCAAGCTCTCATACGAAGAGGCAAAGGCCAAGGCGAAGGCCGCCGAAAGCGGCAACTCGAAGACAGCCTCATCTTTGCAAACCGGGGCCGGCGACAAGAGTGGCAACGGACTAAGCGCCGAGAAAGATACCACGCCCGAGGCGATGCCCGCGCTCGAGCGTGACGCTGCAATCCGATCAATGGTCGATGGCCTGGCAAATCGCCTGGAGAGTTCCCCTCGAGACGCCGACGGCTGGGTTCAACTTATGCGCTCTCGAATTGTGCTTGGAGAGAGAGAAGTGGCAGCAACAGCGTTCCGCAAGGCGCTTGAGGTCTTTGTGGACGACCAGGCAGCATCGGGCAAGATTATGGCGGCGTCGACTGAGTTCGGCCTGAAGGCCGAATGAGCGGACAAATCGCAACCTCTCCACGAGGTCGCCAAAATGTTTTCTCTCGTTTTTCAGGAGAAGCCTTTGGTGATGCAGAAATGTTTCTTAAACTGCGGGAATGCGTGCCCCGATCCAGCCTTTGATGTCGGCCATGACGGCTTCCTTGCCGATGTCGTTGAGGAGGTCGTGAAAGTGTTCCTCGTAAAGCTTCAGCTTCTTATCTTTGGAGCCTGCTGTATCGTAGAAGAGCTGGCTGCCGCTCGGCATCGTCGCCTTGTCGGCGGTGTCGTGGAGAATGAACACCGGCAGCGTGATGCGCGGAAACTCCTTCTTGAGCCGCTCGTCGGCGCGGACCAACGCAGCCACGGTCATCGCTGGTTGAACCTCGTTCGCGATTAGCGGATCGCTGTTCAATGCCTGCACGGCCTTTGGATCGCGCGAGAAGTCCTTGTTTTTGAGTTTTAGGACGGGCAGGCGCGGTGCTACGTAGCTCAGCCCCTTGATGATGGCGAGGGCGAAATCCGGGGCCGGTACCTTGAAGGCGAAGCTCTCGCAGATGAGTCCTGCGAGCTCGGCTTGGTAATCAAGCGCGTAACTGCAGGACACGACGCCGCCAGCGCTGTGGCCGAGCAGGAAAACGGGCAGGCCCGGGTCACGCGATTTCGCCAGTTTTATGGTGGCGGCGACATCGCTGACGTATTCCGTGATGTTGTCAACGTAGAAACGTGCGCCACCGGACATTCCGCGGCCGCGCAGATCGAGTGCGTATGCGGCAAGACCGCTGGCCGCGAATTCCTCGGCCACTCCGATGTATTGGCCGCCGTGAGAATTTACGCCGTGGCAGATGACAACTACGGCGCGCGGCTTTGAGGCCGGTCGCCATGACCTGAGGAAAATCTTGAGGCCACCGATGCCTTCGAATGTTTCTTCTTTTACGGCGTTGCCGGAACCATGGGCCATAGCACTCTCCTCACGCAAAAACAGACCACGTAATGATGCAGATCGGTATACGGGATGTCAATCAACCGCGTGCAACTGTATGACAAGAAAACTTTTGTGTGAAAGGACTGACGCTGAAGTTTGCACCTGCGACTGCTTAAAAATCATGCACTACTGTCCTCTCCCGCTTCGCAGGAGAATACATCAGCGATGTTTCCTAAGCCGCTGTCACAAAACTATCCAGCACGCGTTTTTCGCCGGCTTTTTCGAAGTCGATGGTGAGCTTGTTGCCGTCCACTGAGATGATGCGGCCATAACCGAATTTCTGGTGGAAGATGCGCGTGCCCTTGATGAGCGCTGGGTTTTCCTCGCCGTGGGTGACCATTTCGCCTTCGATGAATTTGGGCGTTGAACGCAGGCCTTCGCCCTTGCTCCAGCGTTCCTGGGCGCGCTGCCAACCCGGTGTTGCGTAAGTGTTGGTGAAGGGTTTGGTTTCATCGAAGCGGCTTGCGCCATATCCACCCAAACTATGGCCGCCAAAGGAATTGCTCATAGGAGCCACTTCGACGAAGGCCTCCGGCAATTCATCAACAAAGCGTGAGGGCAAAGCGTTCTGCCACATGTTATGGACACGGCGGTTCTGGGCGAAGGAAATATAGGCGCGGCGCTTGGCGCGGGTGATGCCGACGTAGGCGAGGCGGCGTTCTTCTTCGAGGCCCGCCTTGCCCTTCTCATCAAGGGCGCGCTGGTGGGGAAACAGGCCTTCTTCCCAGCCGGGGAGGAACACGGTGCCGAATTCCAGGCCTTTGGCGGAATGCAGCGTCATGATATTGACCTTGTCATCTTCATCGCCGCTGTCACGGTCCATCACGAGCGCGATGTGCTCGAGGAAGCCTGCCATGTTTTCGAACTCGCCCATGGAGCGCACGAGTTCCTTGAGGTTTTCAAGCCGTCCTTCAGCTTCCGGGCTTTTGTCGTTCTGCCACATTTCGGTATAGCCGGATTCATCAAGGATCATTTCGGCCAAATTCGTGTGCGGAACGTTTTGCACGGCATGACGCCAGCGGTTAAAGCTTTCAATGAGCAGGCGCAGCGCCGTGCGCGTCTTGTTAGGCAACTCGTCGGTCAGCGCCAGTTCCTCGGCGGCGCGGTAAAGCGACAGGCCACGGGCGCGGGCAAATTCAAACATGCGCTTGATGGAGGTGTCGCCAATGCCGCGCTTGGGTACATTTACGATCCGCTCGAAGGCGAGGTCGTTGTCAGGTGAGGCCGTGACTTTGAGATAGGCCAAGGCATCGCGGATTTCGGCGCGTTCATAGAAGCGAGGGCCGCCGATCACGCGGTAGGGCAGGCCCAGGGTAATGAATCGATCTTCAAAGGCTCGCATCTGGAATGAGGCGCGCACGAGGATGGCCATGTCGTTCAGCTTTTCCTTTTTGCGCTGCAGGCTTTCGATGTCATCGCCGATGGTACGGGCCTCTTCATCGCCATCCCAGTGGCTGCGGACTGTGATGGGATCGCCATCGTTCATATCCGTGCGTAGGGTTTTGCCCAAACGGCTTTCATTCTTGGCAATGAGGCCAGAGGCAGCACCCAGGATATGGGGCGTGGAGCGGTAGTTGCGTTCCAGCTTGATGATTTTTGCGCCGGGAAAATCCTTCTCGAAGCGCAGGATATTGTCCACCTCGGCGCCGCGCCAGCCGTAGATCGACTGGTCATCGTCGCCCACGCAGCAGATGTTCTTGTGGCCTTGGGCAAGCAAGCGCAGCCAGAGATACTGCGCCACGTTGGTATCCTGATATTCGTCCACCAACATATACTTGAAACGGCTCTGATAGATTTTCAGAACATCAGGGTGGGACTGGAAGATGCGCAACACTTCCAGAAGCAGATCGCCAAAGTCGGCAGCGTTTACAACTTTCAGGCGCGCCTGGTATTCCGCGTAGAGCTTGCCGCCGATGCCATTGGCAAAACTGTGGGCTTCTCCGGCGGGAACTTTTTCCGGCACTAGTCCACGATTCTTCCAGCCGTCAATGAGACTGGCCAGCTGGCGGGCAGGCCAGCGCTTTTCATCGATATCGTGGGCCGACAGGAGCTGTTTGAGCAACCTGATCTGATCGTCGGTATCCAAAATGGAAAACCCGGATTTGAGACCTGCCAATTCCGCGTGATTGCGCAGAATCTTCACGCCAATGGAATGAAAGGTGCCAAGCCAGGTCATGCCTTCAACCACTTCGCCGATGAGGTGGCCGATGCGCTCCTTCATTTCGCGGGCCGCCTTGTTGGTGAAGGTGACGGTCAGCATCTGGTTGGGCCAGGCCTTTTTGGTGGCCAGGATATGGGCCAGCCTGGTGGTGAGCACGCGGGTTTTTCCGGTGCCAGCACCTGCGAGAACGAGCAGGGGTCCCTCGGTTGATTCGACCGCATCGCGCTGTTCCGGATTCAGACTCTTGAAATAGGCGGGTTCGCTCCCTGCCATGGCACGCGCAGAAATGCTTACGTCAATACTATCAATTGGCTTGGCAGTCATGGGGTCTCACGAATCCGTAAAGACCCCTTATAGCAAATGAGAAGCGGGAACAGTCTTGTAATTTCCCTCACCCTGGGGCGCGAGCAACGCGAGCCTCGAAGGGCTGGCGGGTGCGGAAACAGATGCTTCGAGGCCCGGCTTCGCCGGGCACCTCAGCATGAGGGGTAAATCAGGCTGCTTTCTTGTAACCCACGCATTTCAGGGCGAACTGGACATTGCGCCAGGTTTCGGCGGTTTCCATGTCGCCGGACTTCTCGCACAGAATCGCCTGTCTGGCGGCCTCTTCGGCGGCCTTTGGGCCTTGGGCAAAAACAAGGGCTTCGGCAAATTGCAAATAACCGGAATTCGTCATCATATTCGCCTCCTGCATTTTTGTTGATTGGGTTATGGCAAGCGAATGCGACGAGAATGTTACGGTTGTTGGACCTTTCGGGGAATCCCAATTTTATGACCAACTTGTAATGGAACGGGGAGTGATTTGTGCGCTTCGTGGGCGATTTTTATTTTTTCTAGAACATCAGCCGGGAAAGGAGATGATTTTTTTGATTGCAGGTCCACATGCATCACGATGTTTTCGGTGACGCAGGCAAGCCAGCCTTCCTTCGCATGGTGCATCATTTGAACATAGTGGAGACGTTTTGAATCAAAATCGAGAATTTGGGTGGCAATCCAAATCCGGTCGTGGGCCTGGAGTTCGCGCAAGTAACTGACGTGGGCTTCAAGTGTGAAATAGGAATTTCCGGTTTTCTCAACATAGGCGGGGCCGAGGCCAACGAGGGTCAGGCCCACGTCTGAATCCCGGTCAAAAAGCACATTGTAATAGGCCATGTTGAAATGGCCGTTGTAGTCGATCCATTGGCTCTCAATGCCGTATGGCGGGCTTTTGATAGGCGTTGGAAAAACCATCGTAATTTTCTTCCCGTCTGCTAGTTTTGAGGCATGCTTACACGAGACCGCGCCAACAGCACAATTACAACAATTGCCGAGATCAGGGAGTTTTTGGGCGAGCGGCTGTCAACATCCATGGCGGTGCGCGAGCAGCACGGCAAGGACCAGACCTGGGCTGCGGGAGCGCCTCCCGATGCGGTGGCTTTCGTGCGCGATGCCCAGGAAGTGCAGAAGATCGTTACGATTTGCGCCAGGCACCAGACGCCGATCATTGCCTATGGCACGGGAACTTCACTGGAGGGTCACATTTCCGCTCCTTACGGCGGCATTACAGTTGACCTTTCGCAGATGAACAGGATTCTTGCCGTGAATTCGGCGGACCTCGATGCTCGGGTCGAAGCGGGTGTCACGCGCAAAGCTTTGAACACACATTTGCGTGATCAGGGGCTGTTCTTCCCGATTGATCCCGGGGCCGATGCCAGCCTTGGCGGGATGGCGGCAACGCGGGCCTCAGGCACCAATGCAGTACGCTATGGCACCATGCGTGAGAACGTGATGGGCCTCACAGCTGTCATGGCCAATGGCGAAATCATACGCACGGGAACACGGGCCAAGAAATCATCGGCGGGTTATGATCTCACGCGGCTGTTGGTCGGCTCTGAAGGCACCCTTGGGATCATTACGGAGGTGGGGCTGAAACTTTATGGCATACCGGAAGCTATGACGGCGGGGGTTTGTGCTTTCCCTTCTGTCGAAGCGGCCTGCAATGCCACCATCGATACCATTCAACTGGGCATTCCGGTGGCGCGCATTGAACTGGTGGATGAAGAGCATGTGAAAGCGCTCAATGCCTACTCGAAACTCGATTTGAAAATTGCCCCGACCCTGTTTCTGGAGTTTCATGGAACTGTTGCCTATGCCCGCGAGCAGACAGAAATGTTTCGGGAAATTGCCACGGGTTATGGCGGAGGCGCCTTCGAGTGGGCGGAAAAGGAAGAGGATCGGCAAAAGTTGTGGCAGGCAAGGCATGATGCCTTCTGGGCCACGCGGGCCATTGCACCGGGGAAGCAGGATGTATTCGCAACCGATGTCTGCGTGCCCATTTCGCGACTCGCTGAATGCGTGACGGCTACGCAAGATGATTTGCGCGCAAACAATCTTTATGGCCCCATCATCGGGCATGTGGGCGACGGCAATTTCCATGTGGTGTTGTTCTGTGATCCGCTGGACGGTGCGGAAGTCTCTCGCGTCAAAAGTTTTTACGAGCGCCTTATTCACCGCGCAATTTCCATGGAAGGTACCTGCACCGGAGAGCATGGTGTGGGGAGTGGGAAGATCAAGTTCCTTGAAGCCGAACACGGCAAGGCGTTGGCCGTGATGCGGCAGGTCAAGCAGGCGCTGGATCCGCTCAACATCATGAACCCGGGCAAAATTCTTGCACTCTGAAAGTTTGGTCCTATTGTAACCACCCATGAAGGTTTGGAAATCACCGGTCTTTTATTTCGGAATTGTGCTTGTGCTGGCGGTTTTCAGCGCAATGCTTGCTCCCTTTGTGGTGGATTGGGGCAGTTACCGGGCGGGTCTTGAAGCCTATGGAGAAAAGCTCAGCGGACGGAAGGTGGAGATTGCAGGGCCAATTGGCGTCCGGCTTTTCCCCTGGCCTAGGCTTACCGCACAAGACGTCCGCATCGCGAATCCGCCCGCTTTCAAGGAAAAATGGTTTGCCACCGCTGATCATATTGTGGTGCGGATGAACCTGGGCGCTCTGCTCAATGGCCTCATCCAGGTTGAAAGTATCAATATCGAGAGTCCGACGGTTAAACTCCAGCGCTCGCTTGAGGGCGTGGGCAACTGGAATTTTGAGCCCTCGGAAAATGTCCGCAACAGCCGCCTGCTGGAACAGGTAAAGCTGGACCAGATCACGCTCAGCCGAGGTACCCTGCAGTTGACGGATGACCGGCGGCAAAGCCACGCGATAATCGAAAAGCTCAATGCCACTTTTTCCGCCCTCAATTTGGTGGGACCCTGGCGCTCGTCTGGCACTTTTGACTATGACGAGGTGCCGCTGGCGTTTACGGCAAATACCGGGACATGGGAGAATGATGAACCCTTGAGCCTTGGGCTTCGCATTTCTTCCCGGGAAAACTCCGGCTACTCCTATTTTCTTGACGGCAAAAGCAAGGACGGCACGTTCGACGGAACATTGAACATGGCTCCCATTGCCAGCGACGAGGGGAAGTCTGATTCGGAGGGCCAAGTCCGGCCCATCACTTTCAAATCGAAAATTAGAGCCAGTTTTGAGAGGATCGGCCTGAGTGAAATTGAAATCAGGCCGGCCGACGCTTCGGAGCAGGGAACGCTTCTTGCCGGCAGTGCAAGCTTCACTCTGGATAAGCAGGTGAAAGCCACCGTGGACATAACAGCCCCGCGGGCGGATTTTGACCAGCTGGCTGGCGCCGGTTCGCGGCGCTTGCTGCGTGACGGCGGCGGACTTGCGCTGGTGAATGGCATCATGGATTCTCTCCCCGAGACGGTCGAGTTAAGATCCTCCATCAAGATTGCAGCCCTCAAGGCCGGCGGGGAAATTCTCGAAAATGTCCTTCTCGATTTTTCGGCAAACCGCAGCGCCATGCGCATTCATGAACTTTCGGCTTCATTGCCGGGGCGTTCACGCTCTCTGTTTGACGGCGTTTTTTTCCCGGGCACGCAGTACGCAGAACTCGCCGGCAACCTTGCAATTGAGTCATCCGACGCGCGGCAGCTTTCGCTTTGGCTGTGGCAAAACAACAAGGAAGATATCAGCAAGACATGGACTGGGATTCGCGGGCGTATCAAAGCCAAGGCGGAAGTGGCGCTCACGGCTTCGAAACTCGAACTGCAGAATATCGAATATGCCCTGGATGGCCATATGGGGAAGGCGAGCCTTGCGGTTCTGGTCAATGGCGAGCGCCCCATTGTCAATTTGCGGGTGGACACGGAAACAGCCGACATTGACAGTTACGTTCCCGAAGGGCTTGCGGCGCTTTCGGTAAATGGCGGGGCCAGCTGGTCGCGCCTCATTGAGAATTTTGTAAACGAGCAGGTGAAAAGAGATTTGCGCTTCACGTTCCAGGCCGGAACGCTGCGGCTGAACGGAGTCGAGGCCTCCGATGTCACCGTGGACATGGAAACCACGGTGAAAGGCTTTGATCTCAAGACCATTGAAGCGGGCTCGGTTGGCGGAGCCAAGCTCAGCGTGTCAGGCGTTGTGCTGAGCACACAGGAAGGCCCTGATGGTGAAGTGGGAATCTCGCTCATGGCCGAAGATCCGCGCGAACTCCTGCGCCTGACCGGGCTTCTGCCGCGAGGCGAGGACCCCCAATGGTCTACGGCTCTGGGTGCTACAGACTTGAAAATCAACTTGCAGGCAAAACCTTCGGAAAGCACACCAGCCACCTATTATGATTTCAACGGCAAGATTGGCAATCTTACAGTTGCGTCCAATGGAAGCTTTATGCTTTCGACGGGCCTGAAAGGAACGGGCATCAAGGGTGTCACCGAAATTTCCAGTCCCTCAAGCGCCACACTTATCAATCTCCTGGGTGGCGCGATCGAAACGGTGGATGCTATTCCGGGAAAGGCCGTGATAGTCGCAGACGGAGTGATTCAGGAAAGCTTCCAGATTGATCTGCAGGGAGACGTGTATCGCTCTCGCGTGCAGTACAGCGGCAGGGTAACGCCAAATGCGGAGGGGCTTGTTCTTGATGGTGACCTCGCGGTTCAAAGTCCAGAAGGGCGGGATTTGCTTGGCGCCCTAAAGCTTCCTGTTTCCTCACCGCTGGCCGGCCAGTTCTCGTTTGCCTCCAAGATCAGCACCGAAGGCAAGACGATGACCTTTGACAAGATTGATGCAAAGCTTGCCGGCCTCACGGTTTCGGGCAGTGCGGCGCTTGAGGACCGGGCGCGGCTGACGGGCGATTTCAGCGTGAATGATGTTTCGCTCGTCGACGTGATAGCGCCTGTATTCCTGCCGTGGAAAGGGCGGCCTGCAACTCTGGAGGAGTCCTTCGCCAAATCCCTGCCTTACGGGCTTACCGGGGAAGTATGGGTGAGGCCAAAAACCCTTGAGGTTTATCCCGGCCTTGCCGTCAGTGACGCCGAAATCGGCATTACTGCAACGGCTGAGGAAACGCGCCTGGCGGCCTATGCCACGGCTGCGGGAAGCGAAAAAATAACGGTTGAAATTGCCCTGGCTCCAGCCGCAAGCACCCAGAAGATAACCGGGCTTCTGAGCTTGCCAGTTGATGTTTTTCAACACCTCAAACGGGACGATGGATCGGCTATTGCCTCTGGCCTGGCGCGTGTTGAAATTAAATTTGACAGCGAGGGGAGAAGTTTCGGCGGTGCCCTGGCAACTCTCAACGGCAGGGGTTCATTTACTGTGGCTGACGGCAAGCTTTTGAACATCACGCCGGAGAATTTCTCGAAATTGATTGTGGCGGCAAAGGATGCGGAAGGCCTGAAGACGGCATTTGAAGGCTTGCACCAGGGCAATGGAATCAAGCTTGGAGCTGTGTCCGGGTCCGTGAATATTGCCAATGGGGTCGCTGTGTTTTCACCTTTCGGGACGACCACATCCGATGCAACGGTGCTCGTCAAACCCGTGGCCGAGCTGGCCGACGGGAAAATTGATATTGGCGTTGTTCTTAGCCTCAAGGCCCTGCCCGAACTGCCGCCCATGGAAATTTCCTACTCGGGAACACCTACACAGCTTTTGGCCAGCGAAGACCGGGCGGCTTTGACATCTTATCTTGGTTTCAAGGTACTTGAGCAAAGTGTCGATGAACTTGAAAAAGTTCAAGCGCAGCAGGAGCGTTTGGCCATAGAAGAAGAAGCACTTCGAAAGGAGGATCAGGAGCGCCTCACCGCCTATTACGCGCAGAAGGCAGAGCTGCGCCTGCGTCAGCGTGAATTGAAAGTTCAGAGCGCCCAGCGGGTGCTGGATGTCGAACTTGCGAAGGCCAAAGAAATCCGGCTGATCAAGGAAGGCGAAGTGATGAACAAGGCGGAGCTGCGCCTAAGGCTTCGGGAGCTCCGGATTTTTCGAAAGGCGATGGCCGAAGCGGTTCCCGCGATCACACCACGTGATAGACCCGTTGTGCCGTCTCTGGAAATACCGGTGGTGCCGCAGGAGCCTATTCTGGTTTCCCCACCGTCGGGGTCGCCAGCTGATCTCTATTGATCAGGTTTTCTTCGCCCGTTTGAACAACCACACGCGGATGGCGCTGGAAAGATTTCGTGCCCCCCTTGTCCGGTCCAGTTCTCCAACGATGCTTGCAAGCGTCTTTTTTTCCGTGCGGGCAATTTCCTGCAGGGCTTGCCAGAATTCCGGTTCAAGCGAGAGTGAGGTGCGATGGCCCGCAATGGTGAGGGAGCGCTTGAGGTCCTTAGCCATCAGTCTTCGCGCTTGTGCCTATCAAGCTTTTTCTTTTCCAGCGCGAGCTTGGCCTTGTTCAATTCCTTTTCCGTCTTGGTACGGCCAAAACTGGCGCGATTGACTTGGGCCGCAGCTTCCTTTTCTTCGCGCTCCTTGCGTTTGCGAAAATTGCGGAGATTGACGACCTCGGCCATTATTTCGGCGCCAGCATGTCTTCGGGCCGCACGATGGAATCAAAGTCCGCTGCGGGAATGCCGTCCTTGATAGCTTCTTCGCGCAGCGTAGTGCCATGCTTATGGGCAGTCTTGGCGATCTTCGCGGCGCGGTCGTAGCCATATTTGGGAGCAAGAGCCGTAACCAACATCAAGGAGCGGTCCAACGCCGCCTTGATGTTGTCCTCGCGCGCCGCGATGCCCACTACGCAATTATCGGTGAAGCTAGTTGCGGCATCGGCCATGAGGCGCACGGATTGCAGAAAATTATAAGCCATGACCGGATTGAAGACATTGAGTTCAAAGTGTCCCTGTGAACCGGCAAAGGTCAGCGCCGAATGATTGCCAAAGATCTGCACACAGACCATGGTGAGCGCCTCGCATTGGGTGGGGTTCACCTTGCCCGGCATGATGGAAGATCCGGGCTCGTTTTCTGGCAGTGACAACTCACCAAGACCGGAGCGTGGGCCTGAACCCAGAAAGCGTATGTCGTTGGCAATCTTGAAGAGCGAGGCGGCCACCGTGTTAATGGCCCCATGGCTCATTACCATGGCGTCATGGGCAGCAAGCGCCTCAAATTTGTTGGGGGCGGTTGTAAATTTCATCTGGGTAATCACGGCAATGCGCTCAGCCACCTTTTCGGCAAAACCTACCGGCGCATTGAGGCCGGTACCGACGGCCGTTCCCCCTTGGGCTAGCTCCATAAGCATCGGCATGGTCTGCTCGATGCGGGCGATGCCGTTTTCAACCTGGCGGGCGTAACCGGAAAATTCCTGGCCCAATGTTACAGGCGTTGCATCCTGCGTGTGGGTGCGGCCGATCTTGATGATGTGCTTCCATGCTTGCGCCTTGTCATTCAGGGCGTTGCGGAGTTTTTGCAGGGCAGGGAGCAGCGCGTGGTGAATTTCCTCGGCGCAGGCGATGTGCATGGCGGTTGGATAAGTGTCGTTGGACGACTGGCTCATGTTCACATGGTCGTTGGGATGCACGGGTTTCTTCGACCCCATCTCGCCACCCAGCATTTCAATGGCGCGATTGGAAATCACCTCATTGGCATTCATGTTGGATTGGGTGCCGGAACCGGTTTGCCAAACGGCCAAGGGAAAATGGTCATCCAATTTGCCTTCGATCACCTCCTGGGCGGCGCTGACAATTGTCTTGCCGATTTGCGCATCGAGGCGACTCAGCGCCATGTTCACTTCCGCCGAGGCGCGCTTCACGATGCCAAGGGCACGCACCACGGGCTTGGGCTGTTTTTCCCAACCGATCTTGAAATTGCCGAGAGAGCGCTCCGCCTGCGCGCCCCAGTAACGGGTGGCATCGACTTCGATAGGGCCAAAGCTATCAGTTTCGGTACGGGTTTTTTTCATATCATGCGATCCAGAATTACAGTTCATCTTTCCAGATGGGATTACTCCACGCCTTTTTTCCGGCGTGATCAATACATACGACGCGAAACCATGGGCTTTGCTTGGTGAGGAGCCAACCGGTTTCCAATTTCTTCAAATCCAATGTCGCTTCGGTAATTGATTTTGCGTTGCGCACCAGGGTGCGGGAATTGCCGCAGAGGACAGCGATGTTATCCACGGGCGAGCAAGTGATATTGATTTCGCTTCCGCTTAGCGAGATGTCATGAATCTGCGGGCCCTGGCTTGAATAGTAGTGGCCTCTCTTGAGCGCCTCGAGCAGCACTTCGGGCCCAAGGCTTTCGGCCTTCACATGGATCCAGCCGCCGAAATGATCCGGTGTCTTGAAGTGGGCATCGTCGGTGGCAAAGGCGGTAAGGCGCTTGCCCTCGCTCAAAAGCTGGTCGAGTAGATACCAGCCGTCGCCCCGATCGTTTTCAATGGCGCAGCCGTGATTATAGATTTCCACTGCATGGGCGCAATCGATGGCGCGGCCATCTTCAATGGTGAGTTGCGACCAGGCGGGATGGGCTATGCCAATGAACGCGCCGGCTTCATGAGCTCGCCTTGCCAGTTGCTCGCCAGATTCATTTTTGCCTGCGGGCGGAAAATCGAGCGGAAGGCCTGCGGCCACGATATGCCAGAGTTCACCCACCTGGGTTTGCGGGGCATGCAGTTCGGAGCCGAGAATTGTAGTGAAATTGTTTGAGCGCAAGGCGCGGGTGTCGGCGATGGGCCAGTTGTAATGCCCCATGAAATGATCGGACAGCATCATGAAGTCATAGCCCGCATTCTTGTAGGCTTCGATCACCTGTGGCGGTTGAAAGGCGCCATCGGAAAGCGTTGAATGGGTATGGAGGTTGCCGTGCCAGAAGCGGCCAGGAAGCGAAAATGGTGAAAGCGAGGGCATCAGACACTCATTTGCATGCCGAGTTCAACAACCCGGTCGGGTGGAATGCGGAAGAATTCGATAGCGCGGGCCGATTGATTTGCCAACATGATGAAAATGCGTTGCTGCCAGAAAGGCAGCGCGGATTTTGCCGAGGTGCGGATCACGCGGCGGCCAAGGAAATAGGAGGCCTGGGCCGGATCAATGGAAAGGCCGTGGGATTCGCAGGCGCGCAGGGCTGCCGGCACATCGGGCTGTTCCATGTAGCCAAACCGGGCTTCCACCAGCCAGGCGCCGAGTGGCAGATTTTTCACCGAGACGCGATTGTCCGGGTCGGCGCGGGGTTCATCAGTTGTTTCCACACTGATGAAAACCAGAATGTCATGCAGCACGCGGTTGTGTTTCAAATTGTGCATGAGGGCGCTGGGGGCATAAATTGAATCGGTCTGCATGAATACGGCGGCCCCCGCCACGCGAGTGGGGCTGCGTTTTTCGAGGCTGTTCAACAGGCTGATGAGCTCAATGGATTCTCTGCGAAGCTTGGCGGCCAAGGCAAACCTTCCACGCATCCAGATGACCATGAGCAGTATGATCGTGGAGCCGATGAGAACTGGCATGTAGCCGCCCTTGGCAAGCTTCAACCCGTTGGCGGCAAGGAAAGTCAGTTCGATCGTGAAGACGGCGAGAAGCGCCGGAATGACAATGTAGAGCGGCAGGTTCCGTGATTTCCAGAAGAATACGAGGGCTAGCATCGTATCAACAACCATCGACGTGTTAACGGCAATGCCGTAGGCGGAAGCTAGATTTGAAGAGGAGCGGAATACAACAACGAGCAAAGTCACGCCTGCCAAAATCAACCAGTTGATCTGGCCGATGTAAATTTGCCCGTGTTCGGTCTCGCTGGTGTGGGTGATGTTCATGCGCGGCAAAAGCCCCAGTGACATGGCTTGCTGGGCAATGGAAAAGGCACCGGTAATCACCGCCTGGCTGGCGATCACGGTGACAAGTGTTGCAAGAATGACGAGGGGAATAAGGCCCCATGTCGGTGCCATCAGGAAGAATGGGTTATCAACGTTTTGGGGATGGGCAATGATGAAGGCTCCCTGGCCCAGGTAGTTCAAAACCAATCCAGGAAACACCACACAAAGCCAGGCAAGGCGGATGGATTTTTTTCCGAAGTGGCCCATGTCCGCGTAAAGGGCCTCGCCGCCGGTAACGGCCAAAAACACGCCGCCAAAAACGAGGAGTGCAAGTCCCGGCTGCTCAACCAGCATGCGAATGCCGTAGAGCGGATTGAGGGCGTAGAATATTTCAAGGTCATCACCAATGTGGGCAAGCCCCATCAGGCCAATGACGGCGAACCAAACGGCGGTCACCGGGGCAAAAATAGAGGCCACGCCCGCCGTGCCGCGATACTGGAACAGGAACAGGCTGAACAGGATGGCGAGGGTGAGAGGGACTATCACGGAGTCAAATCTGGGGTTGATGACGGCAAGCCCCTCCACGGCCGCGAGCACCGACATGGCGGGCGTGATCATGGCATCACCAAAGAAAAAGGCGGCGCCGATGATGCCAAGTGCCAGGACCAGTCCGCCCTTCTTTTTCAGAAGCGTTTCGACAAGCACGACGAGGGAAAGTATGCCGCCCTCTCCCTTGTTGTCGGCGCGCATGAGCAGAATGACATATTTCAAGCCGACGACCAGGATGAGCGCCCAGAGCAAAAGCGAGACCACGCCCAAAACCGCGAGGCGCAAATCGCCACCGCCCCCGCTCACGACGGGGTGCAGGGCTTCGCGCATCGCGTAAAGCGGGCTGGTGCCGATGTCGCCAAAGACCACGCCAATGGCCGCAAAGGCCAATTTGTACTTGGTCGAAGAGGGGCCAGAGGCCGGGCTTGAATCGCTTGGCGGAGAGCTTGCTTGGGTCATGGAACGCCCTGTCAGGGCTCCGCTCCTCGATGATTTCCGGAAACGGTCTAGGGGGCCGTCACAACGGCTCGGCATTCAGCAGGAAGGCCTGCCAGTGTCAAGGCCGGGGCAGGTTTCACCGGTTTCGCGTTGGGATCGCGTTTCTTGGGTTTCCACGGAATGTCGCCCATCCAATAGGCCATTTCCTCGCCGCAGCCGGTGCCATCTTTCGGTGCTGCCGGCGCCTGGTTCTTGCAGCCAGCGAAACCGGCTGGGCATTTCATGCGGACATGAAAGTGATAGGTGTGGTTGTAATAGGGGCGCACCTTGGCAAGCCAGGAGCGGTCACCGGTCGCCCACTTGCACAGCTCCTTCTTGATCGGCGGATTTACGAAGATGCGGGCAACTTCCGGATAGGATGCGGCTCGCTTGATCAGCTTGGCCCGGGATTCAGTCCAATTTTCACGGTTCAAATTTGATCGGTCCTTCACCATTTCGATCGGGGCGAAGCGTTCGCGCTCCGCAAGGGGCAAGACATGGTCAGGCATGGGGGTAAACCAGACATCGACGTCCAGGCCGATTTGGTGACTGGCATGGCCCGTCAACATGGGGCCGCCCCGGGGCTGGGACATGTCGCCCACCAGCAGGCCGTTCCAACCATCATTCTGCTTGGCTTCGCTGGCCAGTTTTTCAACCAGACCGACAAGGGCGGGGTGGGCCCAGTTGCGGTTGCGCGAGGTGCGCATGGCCTGCCATGCAACGCCAGTGACGGGCAGAGCCTTCGCTCCGGAGAGGCAGCCCTTGGCGTAGCCGCCGATGGCGCGTGCGGCAAGGTTCGTTGGCAGCTTTGCGGCGCCGAAAAGTTTTTTTGCTGGTGTGCGCTTGAGATCGGCTGCGGCCAACGCGGCCAGGCCCGCCTGGTCCTTGGCCGATTGGGCGAGGGCAAATGACGAAAACATGACAAGCGTTGCAGCAAAGAGGAATGCAAGGGTTTTAGAAATTTGCATTAGCCATTCTTCCCTCATTTCTTGCGGAACGAATCCAGCGAAATTACTTTAGGCCCATCCTTGGGCGGTACTTCTGGAGGTTCGGCGCCTTGGGTTCCATCAGTGTCAAGTTTTGCCTTCAATGCGGCAGGTTTCTCTACCTTGCCTTCGGAGTCAACCGGAGTTTCGACGGTGACAACTTCGAACTGCAGCCCAAATTGCACGGCCGGATCAAGGAAGCCCTTCACCGCAGCAAAAGGGATCACCAGTTTTTCCGGGATGTTGTCGAAGGAAAGTTCCACCTCGAAGCGGTCGTCGCGGACGATAAGGTTTTCATACTGGTGCTGGAGCACAATAGTCATTTCGCGGGGGTAGCGCTGGGCCATGCGCTCACCGATGTCCACGCCGGGAAATTTCGTGTTGAAGGCGATATAGAAATGATGTTCGCCTGGCAAGCCTGACTTCTCGACCCGGCGCAGAGCTTCCCGCACCACGCCACGCAGGGCGTTTTGCGCCAATTGGTCATACCGCATCAGGTCTTCAGGCATAGACAGACATCCTCGAAACAGGCCGACTCGACCTCCCAGATACTACAGTGCAAGGCCTTCCGCAGCCATTTACTCAATTGTCCCACATAATTGAAAGTGCCGGTTTCTGTTGCCAGGTACCGGCGGACCCCGCCTAAAACGGCTAAGCCTTAGGACTTTGATTTCGGCATTCGCACTGCATTAAGCAGCGAGAGCTACCGGAGCATAGTTGTCATTTGCAACTACTTGTTTAGCCCGATAACGTCGGAACCATCACGGGCAAAGCTCCATCCTTTACACCCTCGTCGATCCT
>CAZHCO010000182.1:0-7504 GCA_964530965.1 uncultured Aestuariivirga sp.
GCTTCTTCTCGGTGCGGCGATAGCCCCAGAAGGGCCGGTTCATTCGCCCGAGAATCTTCGACTGAATTGCATCATGGGAAAATTTCGAATGCGACTGATCGAACTTGAAGTTGGCGTAGGCGGCGTGGGCCCTCCTTACCACATAGGAAATGAAAGCCGCGGACCAGGGCACTTCCTCGCCGTTGGGATAACGGCTTCTGCCATCATAAGTCAGGCCAATGCTGGCCCACATCTCGCCCACATATCGGTAGAAGGGATCAGCGGTTTCGTGGGCCTGCCCCTTGTCGAACTTGACCCATTCAAAGACGACCGCACGAAGCAGGGCCTCAATCTCCGTTGAAAGCGGCTGGCACACGTATTTGCCGAAAACAAATCCGGCCTGCCCGTCAATTTGAACATTCCGCCAGCCGTCAACAGGGGCGGGGCCGAGATCGGTGAGCGGCTGGCATATCGTCAGCTCACGGATTATTTGTCCGTCCGGGCTGGCGCGCAAGTTTACACCTTCGGTCGTCGTGTAGGCGTTCGCCGCGGCGGACGCGGCGAGCGCCGCTTCCGTGTGGCTTCCGCCAAGAGTTGCATCATGGGGATGGGCAGCCACACCGGTGATGACTGGAGCACCGGACAGGCGGAACACGGCAAGATCGGCGGGGGTCCATTTCAGCACGTTTACGTCATGGGTTATGCCCGTTTCACCGTGCGTGCGGTCCGGCGGGACCTGGCGGAACGCCCAATTGTTTCCGTAGAAGAACTCTTTCGTGCCACGAAATGCCCTGGACATGGAAATCCATGGCACTTCAATCAATTCCTCATCGAGAAGATTTTGAAGAACCAGGCCGCTCCCATAGGCCCCAATCCTGAAGCCCGTGCCAATCGTGTTCTTCACTTCCTCGAAGTAGGGGAGAATGAAACTGTTTGTTTCCGACGTGGAAAAATCCGCATCGGCGGCAAAGAGGATTGTTGTTCCAAGCGGCTGGCCGATTTCGGCGGCAAAAGCCATGGCACTTCTGGCGTTGCTCCTGCCATTCACCGGGCCGAAGTCCGCCGGCAGCCGGTTCCGGTCCTGGAACACCGGCAGGAGGTTGAAGCCATCTTCCGAGATGACCCTGGCCTCATTGGCGGAAAGGGTTTTGGGCCGGTTCGTGGAGGCATAGTAGCGGATGATGGTTTTGACGGAATGGGTTTTCAGATAGTCGCGGAACTTTTTGCCCGCGGTGGTATCAAGCTTGATATTCGTGTCGACGGCGGACCAGCCACTGTCATTTCCAAAGTCAGATTTGTAGCCCATTGCTATGACTCCAGCCGCTTTTCGGTTGAATAGAAATAATAAAGCAACCTAAGGTCAATTTAAGTCCAAATCTTGGCGAGCCACGAAGCCTGGGTCGTCGGCGCAAATCGTTCAAATCATCTGTTTCGGATCGAGATGGTCAGGGTTCCCCTTTGTCCACGTCCAAAAGGGTGTAAATTCAACACCAGCTATTGGGAGGTTGCCCATGAAACCAATTCTTCCATGCCTTGCCATTTTCCTGCTTGCCTCCGCTCTGCCCGCCGAAGCCAAGCTGAAAGGCTGTTATGAGCGGGTGTATGACGCCGACCACATGGACAGCCACAAAAACCAACGCGTGCGCGCCATGCAAATGCAGCTTGGTTTCCATGAAGCGAATACCGAGCTGAAAAGCGAAGGCGATATGGACTATCTGGCGGTAAAATTCATCGCTGACGACAGGCTTTTTTACGCGGGGCCACAATGCACTGGAACTACCTGCCGGACCGAGCGGGACGGCGAAAGTCTCACCCTGATTGAAACAAAAAACGGCTTGACGGTCACGCTCGAGTCCAAGCTCCGCGTGGATGAGGAAGGCATGGGTGGCGAATCGGGTGCAGACATTTTGCCCGATGCTGACCAAAAGGTTTTTGCGTTAGTTAAAGTGAGCCCAGAGCATTGCACATACTTCTACGGGAAGTGATGCCCGCAAAGAGAATGCGATAGGTGTGGGGCTCCAGAGAATTTGTTGTTGACGACATACCGACTGGTTGGTATGCAACGATATGACACAAACAAAGGCAACATCCGGCGCGAAAACCAAGTTGCTTGATGCGGGCCTGCAGGTCATTCGCAGCAAGGGCTATGCGGCGACTTCGGTGGATGATCTCTGTCACGCGGCAGGGGTGACCAAGGGCGCGTTCTTTCACCATTTCAAAAGCAAGGAAGATATGGCTGTGGCATCCGCTGCGCATTTCGGGGCGATGGCCGAGGGGCTGTTTTCCCATGCGGGTTACCGCGATCTGGCGGACCCGCTGGACCGGCTGCTTGGCTATGTGGACTTGCGCAAGAGCATTTTGCGAGGCGAGGTTTCGCAGTTCACCTGCCTGCTCGGCACCATGGTGCAGGAGGCCTATGAAACGAACCCGGCCATTCGCGCGGCGTGCGACCAATACATCAGCGCCCATGCGGCAACGGTTGAGGCCGATATTGCCGAGGTGATGCGGGTTCGCGGCATGGCGCCGGGCTGGAGCGCATCAAGCCTGGCACTTTACATTCAATCGGTGTTGCAGGGCTCCTTTATCCTGGCCAAGGCCAAGCATGGGCCCGCCGTTGCCGCAGACTGCATCGATCATTTGCGGCGCTATTTGGAACTGCTTTTCATTCAAACCAAGCATTAGGAGAAAGTCTCATGACCAAATCTTCTGCGCGCAAGATCTTTGTGAATTTGCCGGTGAAAGATTTGAAAAAATCCATGCCTTCTTCGAGGCGCTTGGTTTTACCTTCAATGCTCAGTTCACGGATGAAACGGCGGCTTGCATGGTGATCAGCGACGACATCTACGCCATGCTTGTGACGCACGAAAAATTCAAGGAGTTCACGCCAAAGGCAATTGCCGACTCGAGCAAGACTTCGGAAGTGCTTACCTGCCTTTCTGCGGAGAGCCGGGATGAGGTGAACAAGATGGCCGATGCGGCGCTAAAGGCAGGAGGCCAGAAACTGCTCGAGCCGCAGGAATACGGCTTCATGTATTTGCGCAGTTTCCAGGACCCGGACGGGCATATCTGGGAGATCATATGGATGGACCCAGCCAACGTGAAGCAATGAAATGAATTAAGGGAGGAAAGTGAAATGACTGACATGGACAGAGTGATGCAGGGTGTTATTCCCTATCTGAGTGTTGATGGGGCAGACAAGGTAATAGCCTTTTACGAAAAGGCATTTGGCGCGAAAGACCTGGGCACCATGCGAACCGAAGACGGCAAGCACGTGATGCACAGCCAGCTTGAAATCAACGGCGGGGCGCTGATGCTCAGTGAGGCTTCCATCATGGAAGGTAAGCAGGTCGCTTCGAACAGCTATACGATGCAGCTAGTCACGCGCGAAGGCGACAGGTGGTGGAAGCGCGCCGTCGATGCGGGTTGCACGGTGGACGTGCCATTTGCGATGCAGTTCTGGGGCGACCGCTGGGGGAAGCTCCGCGATCCCTTCGGCATCAGCTGGGCGCTGCTTGAACCGGGACCGGGACGATAAAATTTTTCCTCCCCCCAAGGGGCGAAGGAAACGAGAAGCGAATTTTATCAATGGGAGTGAATGACATGGCAAAAGTTCAAAAGATTTCGCCGTTCCTGTGGTTTGACAATAACGCGGAAAAGGCGGTGAAGTTCTACACGTCGATTTTCGGCAACTCAAAAATTGGCAAGGTGATGCGCAATGGTGACAATGGGCCGGGCCCCAAGGGCAGCGTGCTGGTCATGGACTTTGAGCTGGAGGGACAGCAGTTCAATGCGTTGAACGGCGGGCCGATGTACAAGTTCACCGAAGCGATTTCATTCATGATGCTGTGCGAAGACCAGAAGGAAGTCGACCGGCTGTGGTCTAAGCTCACAGGGAATGGCGGCAAGGAAGTGCAATGCGGCTGGCTGAAAGACAAATTCGGCCTGTCCTGGCAGATCGTTCCCAAGGTTTTCATGGAGATGGTTGCCGACAAGGACTCGGCGAAAGTTGGCCGGGTGATGGCAGCCATGATGCAGATGGTGAAGTTCGACATCAAGAAGCTGCAAGCGGCCTACGACGGGAAATAGGGAAAGAAAATGGCCGAACTTATGATCACAACTTTCCTGACGCACGATGATGTCATGCAATCACCCGGAGCCTCACGATGACCATCACCATTACTGCCTTTGAGCGGTCACCCGATGGCGGCAAGGGATTGTCGCGAGATACGCGCGTTCGCTGGGCGCTTGAAGAAGTGGGCCAACCCTACGAGGTTCGCCTTGTTTCGTTCCGTGCGATGAAGGAACCCGCGCATCTGGCGCTTCATCCCTTCGGCCAGATTCCGACCTATGAAGAAGGCGGTCTCGCCCTGTTCGAGACAGGGGCAATCGTGTTCCACATCGCCGAGCGCCATACGGGTCTGTTGCCGGACGAGACACATGCCCGGGCGGGCGCGATCACCTGGATGTTTGCCGCACTCAGCACAGTGGAGCCGCCGATCCTTGAACTCGCAACCGCCAGGATTCTGGAGGGCGATAAGCCCTGGAGTAAGGAGCCCCTGCCTCTGGTCGCGGATCGCGTCCGCGACCGGTTGAAGCAACTTTCCTCTCGCCTTGGCAGTGCCGACTGGCTCGATGGCGCTTTCAGCGCGGGCGACCTCATGATGGTGCATGTGCTGCAGAGGCTGAAACCATCGGGCATTCTCGGCGAGTTTCCGAACCTGGCCGCCTATGTCGCCCGCGGCGAAGCGCGGCCCGCCTACAAGCGGGCTTTCGACGCTCAATTGGCGGTTTACAACGGCAAGCCACCAACCGGCTGATTGAGGTCCGTCCTGGGCTCAAAAAACGAGGGCACGGCCCATTTAGGGCCAAGCTTGCAATTTGGGGAAAATGCGCCTAGAAGCCGCCCAAATCCAAATTATCCCTTTTTCAGGAGAACACGAGCTTATGGCGCGCGTCACGATTGAAGACTGCATTGACAAGCTGCCGAACCGGTTTGAACTGGTTCTGCTTTCGGCCCACCGGGCGCGGATGATTTCGCAAGGTGCCCCCATTACCCTTGACCGGGACAACGATAAAGACCCCGTCGTATCGCTCCGCGAGATTGCCGATGAGACGATCAACAAGGACGACCTGCGCGAAGAGTTCATCCACGCCATGCAGAAGCATGTGGAAGTGGATGAGCCGGAGCCAACTGACATGCCATTGCTGACGTCCAGCGTTGCCGGCAGCGTGGGCGAGCAGATTGCAGGCAAGGAAGACGAGGTTGAATTCGAGCAGATGACCGAGGAAGAATTGCTCCGCGGCCTTGAGGGCATGCCACCAGCCGAAAGCCCCGGCAGTCAGCGCAACGGCTACTAAACTCATAAATCTTAAGAATATTCAGGCCGGGCCCTCGCGTCCGGCCTTTTTTGTGCGCATGTTCCAGCAAAGTTGCACGACTTTGCTGTTAGGAACATGCGCCATTTAATCATTGGCGCGAATTCTAATCGTTCGGGTGTTCCCACCCGAACGAAAAGCGCGCTAAACTCAATCCATGATGCGCCAGTATGAATTGGTTGAACGGGTCGTAAAGTATGACCCGGACGCGGATGAGGACTTGCTCAACCGGGCCTATGTCTATGCCATGAAGGCGCACGGCAACCAGACGCGGGCCTCGGGCGAGGCCTATTTCAATCATCCCCTTGAAGTGGCGGCCATTCTCACCGAAATGAAGCTCGATGACGCCACCGTGGCGGCGGCACTGCTCCATGACACGGTGGAAGACACGGAAACCACGCACCAGGAAATCGAAGAGAAGTTCGGCAAGGAAATCGCCTCGCTGGTGGATGGCCTGACCAAGATCAAGAAGATTGACCTTGTCACCACGGAAGCCACCCAGGCGGAAAATTTGCGGAAGCTCCTGCTTGCGATGTCGAAAGATGTGCGGGTCCTGATGGTGAAGCTGGCGGACCGCCTGCACAACATGCGCACCATCGAGCATGTGAAGCCGGAAAAGCGCCTGCGTATTGCCCAGGAAACCATGGACATATACGCGCCGCTGGCAGGCCGCATGGGTATGCAAACCGTGCGTGATGAGCTGGAGGACATTTCGTTCCGTGTGCTGAACCCGGACGCCAACAAGATTATCCAGGACCGGCTTTCGCAGCTTCATGAAGAGAGCGGCGATGTCCTGCGCGAGATTGAAAAAGCGCTGGCTACAAAACTTTCCGAGAATGGCATCAAAGCGGAGGTCTATGGCCGGGAAAAACGGCCGTATTCGATCTGGCGCAAGATGGAGCGCAAGCATCTGTCGCTGGGCCAGCTTTCGGACATCTTCGGTTTTCGCGTGCTCGTCGGCACGGTGGACCAGTGTTACAGGGCCATTGGCATTGTGCACCGGACATGGCGGGCCATTCCGGGGCGGTTCAAGGATTATATCTCAACGCCAAAGCAGAATGATTACCGCTCACTGCATACGATTGTGATTGGCCCCCATCACATGCGGGTTGAAATGCAGATTCGCACGCGCCTGATGCATGAAATTGCCGAGCGCGGTGTAGCGGCTCATGCGCTTTACAAGGATGCGCCCGATGCGCGCGAGGCTTTGGATGGGTTTCGGGCTCCGGGCGCTGAATCCAACGCCTATCGCTGGCTGCGCCATCTCGTGGAAATGTTGCAGGAAGGGGAAAGCCCCAAGGAATTTCTCGAGCACACCAAGCTGGAATTGTTCCATGACCAGGTGTTCTGCTTCACGCCGAAGGGGCAGCTCATTGCTTTGCCGCGCGGTGCAACGCCGATTGATTTTGCCTATGCGGTGCATACTTCGATTGGTGACAGTTGCGTGGGCTGCAAGGTGAATGGTCGGCATGCGCCGCTTGTGGCCGAACTCGAAAATGGCGACGAAGTAGATATCATCCGCTCCGACGCGCAGGTGCCGCCTCCCGCCTGGGAAAGCATAGCGGTTACCGGTAAAGCCCGGGCTGCCATCAGGCGGGCCACGCGGGCTGCGATGCGCAAGCAATTTGCCGGCCTTGGCCGTGAAATTGTCGAGAAGCTTCTGGCCAAGCAGAACAAGCCGATGGTGGCCAAGGAGATTGCCGCTGCCGTGCCGCGCCTTGGCCACAAGAATGTGGACGACACGATGGCGGCGATTGGCCGGGGCGATCTCTCGGGTTACGACATGTTGAAGGCCATGGGGCTTACGGTTGAAGCAAGCCAGATGCGCGAATCGCGGCGCAAGGGAACGACGAAAAAGTCGGATCAGTCACAATCAGGCTCGGTTCCCGTGCGGGGACTGAGCGGCAACATGGCGTTCACGATTTCCAAGGAAACGGGGGCGGTTCCGGGGGAACGCATTGTGGGCATTTCCATGCCGGGCGAGGGGGTTACGATCTATCCGATTTTCGCCAAGGCCCTTGAGCAATTCGACAGCCAGCCGGAACGCTGGATTGACTTGGCCTGGGACACCTTGGCCTCGCAACAGAAGTTCCCGGCGCGAATAAATGTTGTTCTTTTGAACGAAGTGGGCGCTCTGGCACAGGTCACC
>CAZHCO010000183.1:0-1274 GCA_964530965.1 uncultured Aestuariivirga sp.
GCGCGCTCGGCGGTGATGACGTTCCCGTCCTCGCTTCGGGGCTCCGAGAGCTCGCACACCCAGAGCTCGTCGTCGATCCACGAGACGAGGTGATCGCCGGTCGTCGCGCGGGCGGCCGGCCCCTCCAGCCACTCGCCGGGCGGTGGCCAGACGACGCCGGTGAAGAGGCTCGTTCGCCCCTCCGAGAGGAATGCATAAGCGGTCACGCGGGGCGGTTCCAGTCGCGAAACGCTTCGAGGAGGTGCTCCTCGACCTCGGGAGACAGATCGGTCTCCTTCAGCTCTCCGGTCAGCTCGACCGTGCGGCGCGCCTGGCCGAGGAAGGCACGGCAGGGCGGGCAGATCGCGACGTGCTCCTCGAAGCTGCGGGCTTCGTCGGGCGAGAGCTCCGCCTCCATGTACTGGGTGACGAGCTTGACGACGTCAGCGCAGGTCAGCACGGTCGCTCGCTCGCCTCGAGGTACCGCTCGATGGTCGCGCGCACCGTCATTCGTGCCCGATGGAGCAGGATGCGCTGGTTGCCGTCCAAGATGCCGAGATACTCGCATACCTCGTCGGCGGGCCAGTCCTCGATGTCTCTGAGTGCGATCACTGCTCTCTGCATTCGCGGCAGAGCGTCAATCGCTTCGAGCATCGCCGCACGGAGCTCGCCCGACAGGAGACGTTGTTCTGGGAGGTCATCCCAGCGGCGGATAACGGTCGACCACATCCCCTGCCAGCGCCCTGCGTCGAAGAAGTGATCGGCGCTCACTCCGATGTCGTCGCCTCCAGCCTCCTGTGCCGCGAGCTCGGCCATCGGGACCATTCGCTGCTCCTGCTCGGCGCGCCGTTTGGCGCAGTTGCCGAGAATCGTGAAGATCCACGTTCGCAGCGACGAGCGGCCCTCGAATGCCCCGAGGCTGCGTACGACGTTGAGCCAGGTCTCCTGAACGACCTCCTCGGCGATAGCGCGGCGGGGAACGAAGGCCATTGCGACTCGCGTCATCGCGGGCGTGTGCGTTCCGACGAGTACACCGAACGCGCTCTCGTCGCCCGACTGCAGTCGTTGGAGGAGCAGCTGCTCGCCGTCGGTTTCGATCACGCTCAGGAATCATGGCACCAGCCAAGGGCAGCGTCAAGGTTATTTCGAGGTTTACGTCAGGGCGTCACCACTCCGTAACAACAGCCTCAGCAGCCGTAGTGGCGCGAGACGAAGGTCAGAGACTCTTCCGTGATCGGGTTCGCGTGCATTGTGTAACACCAGCGGCATCTCGTGTCTCTACCCCTGTATGAGAC
>CAZHCO010000184.1:0-4029 GCA_964530965.1 uncultured Aestuariivirga sp.
TCGCGTCTGGATTTGTCGGGCTCGACGAGCTCGAGTACAGCGCGGATATTGTCTTCGACCGAAAGTCCCCGGAAGATCGAGCTTTCCTGGGGCAGATAGCCGATTCCCAGCCTCGCGCGCTGGTACATCGGCAGATGGGTAATATCTGCCCCGTCAAGACTGATCGTACCCTTGTCGGCGGCAATAAGGCCGGTAATCATATAGAATACCGTCGTCTTGCCGGCGCCATTGGGTCCGAGAAGACCTACGGCTTCACCACGCCTCAGGGTGAGTGTCACCCCACGCACGACGGGCCTTCGCTTGTAGCTCTTGGCGAGCAAATGGGCGACGATGCCTTCGCGCGCAGGCTGGCCTTGGAATCTCGCGTTTCCTTTAGGTCTTTGGCCCAAAGGAGGCGAGCTCTTTGTCCGGAATGGCGTATTTGCCGCCATTCCCGGACGCGGAATACGTCCAACTTCACCGTTCTGCGTCACCTGATTACCGCCTATTTGTGTTAATTTTAGATGAAGTTCGCTATTTCGGAACAAAACTGCCCTTTACGCGGCCACCGGCCATGAGAGTCCTGTCCGTATCGAGGTCAACAGTAAGTTTTTCGCCCTGAAGGGTGGTTTTGCCTTCTACGAGTTTTACGCGGCCGCCGACCACCAGGGTATTGGCCAAAACATCCATTTTAGCCCATTCACCTGTAATTGTCTGTTTCTTGGTGGTGATGGTTACATTGCCGGTGGCATCCAGCTTGCTTACTTCAGATTTGCTGGTGCCGTCAGGCTGCTTAACGTCGGCATAGTATACCGTCATCAAATCACTTCTAATGCGTTCGCCGTCGCGCACGGCATCGACCTGGCCCCTGAATATGGCCTGCTTGTCCGCATCGATGATTTCCATTTCATTGGCTTCAACCTCAACCGGCGAGCGCACTTTCTCGGCGCTTTGCAGCGGTGCTGCCATCAGGCCAAGGATTGCGGCCGAAACCATCAATTTGCGGATCATTGGGTGTTGTCTCCCTTTTTTGCTGATTCCGTGAAGCGGGCTTTTACACCGTTCAGGAACAAAATGTTTTTCCCGTCGTTCGTTATTTGCAGGCCATTGGCCGTTATGGTTCCCGAGTCCATTTCAACCACAACGGGCACATTGGACACGAGGTTTTTCTTTTCCATCACAATATGGGCCTTTTCCATGGCTGCGGTAAAACGACCGGCCTCCACGATCATGACTTTTCCTTCCAAATCCATTTCCTTGGCCTTCGAATCATAGAGGCCCGCGTTTGATGATACCTCATAGGACTGGCCCGAGCTTCTTCGAAACGTGGCGACAAGTCCTTCAAGATGGACCAGATTGGCCTTTTCCTTGTCTTGATACCCTTTTTTTGCGGTGACTTCATAGGGTTGTTTTTCACGGTCAAAACCCGCAATGCGCGAAAATGAACCGACAATTTGCTCGGGCTTCTCAACCGTTAACGGGACCGGTTTCGGCTTGGGTTGGAGGATTGAAAAAATGCCTGCCTGCAGAAGAAACATGGCCACCAGCCCCAAGCCAAGGGCAACTACCGCCCAACTTAAGATTGGGGCCAGGCGCGCGCGGCGCCTTGCGGCCCGCAACAGTCTGTCCGTGTCATCGGCGTGATATTCAGTGTGCGAAGACATCTTCTTCGGTCCACCCCGCCAGATCGAGTGCCGCGCGCGTGGGTACAAAATCAAAGCAAGATTTGGCAAGGCCGCTGCGGCCTTCGCGCTCCAGCATCTGGTCGAGCCTGGCCTTCAACTCATGGAGATAAAGCACGTCCTGGGCCGCATACTGTTTCTGCGCATCGCTCAGGACATGGGTGCCCCAATCGGAGCTCTGCTGTTGCTTGTTCATTTCGATGCCGAGCAATTCCTTCACCAGATCCTTGAGGCCGTGCCTGTCGGTATAGGTACGCGTCAGCCTTGAGGCCAGTTTGGTGCAGTAGAGAGGGAATGTGTCGACGTTGAGGTACTGTTTCAACACGGCCACATCAAAGCGGGCGAAATGGAAAATCTTGGTGACTTTGGCGTCGGTCAAAAGCGCCTTGAGATTTGGCGCGTCATATGCAGCGCGGTCAAGCTGCACGAGATGGGCATTGCCATCGCCAGATGATAACTGCACGAGGCACAGCTTGTCACGGCGGGGAAGAAGACCAAGGGTTTCCGTATCAATGGCGACTGAATTTCCAAAGTCCAAGCCGGCAGGCAGGTCGCCCTTATAAAGTTTAATCGCCATTCCGCTGTCTTAACCTCGTTCAAATCACAGGTGGTGAGGCTTACAAGACTGGCGGAAAATACTCAAGCGCGCCTCGCCTGCTCCCGTGGCGGCGCCACGCGTAGCTCCGAAGGAGCGAAGCGTGGTGCCCTGAAGAGGACTCGAACCTCCACGACTTTCATCGCTAGTACCTGAAACTAGTGCGTCTACCAATTCCGCCATCAGGGCAACGGGGCGTCTCTTAACGGGAGCCGCAATGCATTGTCAATGCAAGGCAGGTATCAGTGATCACCGGCTGCGGCGACAGCTTCGATTTCCACCAGAAAATCAGGGTGGGCGAGACCAGCGACCACGAGATAGGTTGCGGTTGCCGCGTGCCCTTCAAGCCATTGATCGCGCAGGTTTCGGTAAACCGCCAGGGCTTCCGGACCGGACTGGGTTACGAATACGGTCAGCTTGACGACATTGCGTTTGGTCATGCTTGCGGTTTCAAGCACCTTGCCAATGTTGGCGAAGACCTGTTCCATCTGCGCTTTGAGGCCTTGCCGGATTGTGCCGTCGGCCGCGGTGCCGACCTGCCCCGATATGTAAAGCCAGCGGGCGCCGGGGCCTACTTCGGCACCATGGCTGTAGCGCGAAGCGGGCGGGGCAACTCCGGGGGGATTGAATGTCTTGGGCATGGTGGAATCCCTGGTGGAAAGACTTAAAGCTAGCGCGGATTGCCAATTGCGCATAGCGACATTGCCCCTCTTTGCAATGGCGGCTACGGGGTTTAAAAGCGGCGCGAACCCGTGAAACAATTGGACGTGACTTCGTGACTTCAGAAAATTCGGAAAAAATTGTGACCATAATTGGTGGTTCGGGCTTTATTGGCCGCCACATCGTGCGGGCGCTTGCCCAGCGCGATTACCGCGTTCGTGTGGCCTGCCGCAGGCCCGACCTTGCTGGGCATGTGCAGCCCTTGGGCACGCCAGGGCAGATCATGCCGGTGCAGGCCAATGTACGTTATCCGGCGTCGCTGGCCGCTGTCTGTGACGGGGCCTATGCGGTGATCAATCTGACGGGTGTTCTGGCCAGCAGAGGCGCGCAGAGTTTTGAGGCAATCCACGCGTTCGGGGCCGAGGCTTCGGCAAAGGCTGCGAAGGCGGCCAAGGCCAAGGTTTTTATTCAGATGTCAGCCCTTGGTGCTGATGCAAGTTCTGGCAGCGAGTACGCGCGCACGAAGGCTGCTGGTGAAACACGGGCAAAGGCAGCATTTCCCGGTGCCATTATCTTGCGGCCTTCGATTGTGTTTGGTCCGGAAGATAATTTTTTCAACCAGTTTGCCGCCCTAAGCCGCTTGGCGCCGGGCTTGCCGCTGATCGGCGGCGGCAAGACAAAATTTACTCCGCTCTTTGTTGGCGATCTTGCCGAGGCCGTTGCAACCCTTGTCGACAGGGGCGAGGCTTCTGGCCAGACTTTCGAACTCGGCGGGCCAGAAGTTTTCACCTTCAAGCAACTCATAGAATTTACCCTAGCAACCGTTGGCCGCAAGCGTATGCTTGTGCCGGTGCCCTGGTTTATCGCCAAGATCATGGGAACCGTGATGGGTTACCTACCCGGCGCGCCACTCACTGCAGATCAGGTTGAATTGTTGAAAACGGATAATGTGGTGAGCGAAGCCGCCAGCAACGAAGGCCGTGATCTCGCGAGCCTGGGCATCAAAGGCCAGGGCATTCAGGGAATTGTGCCGAGCTATCTCTATCGCTACCGCAAGGCCGGTCAGTTCACGGCGCCCAAGGGAATGCCTGAGTAAATCAGCCCCAGCAACAC
>CAZHCO010000185.1:0-1057 GCA_964530965.1 uncultured Aestuariivirga sp.
CTGACGCGCGATCAGCTGCTCGAGCGCGTCTGGGGGTACACGTTTGCGGGAGACACCAGAACGGTCGACGTCCACGTCCGGCAGATCCGTCGCAAGCTCGGCGACGCGTCCCCGATCGTGACTGTCTGGGGTGTGGGTTACAAGGTCGCGTCCGAGCGGACGCCCGCCCCAGCCGCGTAGAGGGTTACCCTGAGATCGTGCTCGGAACGCTTCGGTTCCGTCTGACGGCGCTCTTTCTCGCGGTCGTGCTCGTCTTCGGCCTCGTCTCGATCGCGGCCGCCGTGCGCCTGTTCCAGGACGTCACACGCACTGCGTCGGAGCGGGAGCTCGAGCGAGAAGCCGCCGGTCTCGCGGCTTTGTATGCGGAGTCGGCCCTCCGCGCGACTGACGAAGGCGCAAGGGCCCCGGAATTCGCAGCCGAGAAGCTCGAGCTCGCGACCGGTGACGAACTGTTCTATGTCGGCGCCTCGCTGTTTCCGGGACAGCGATTCGGGCTGACGCGTCTGCCGAGGAGCGCTCTCGTGGATATCGAGCTGGATCCGGATCGGCAAGTGACGTTCGAGTTCACCCCGCCCGGGGAGAGTCGTGAGCTGCTCGCAGCCGCGCACCCGGTCTCACTCGAACAGGGAACCGACCCGTTCGGATGGCTCATCGTCGCGAAGCCCATCACCGAGCTGCGGGAGCAATGGCTGACCCTCGTCGGCAGGCTCGCACTCGCACTCGCAGTCGGCGTCGCGCTTTCGGGTGTTCTCTTCTACTGGCTCTCTCGGCGCTTGACCGAGCCTGTCCTCGCTCTCTCGCGCGCCACCGAGGAGGTCGCCGCGGGTCGATATGACATCGAGATCCCGGTTGCTCGCGGGAGCGACGAGGTGTCACTCCTCACCGAGCGCTTCCGCGGCATGGTGGCGCAGCTCGCCGAGACCGAGCAGCTCAAGCGCTCGTTCCTGATGTCGGTCTCACACGAGCTGCGGACGCCACTGACCGCCATTCGTGGGCATGTCGAGGCGATCCGGGAGGGCATCATCGCGGAACCCGAGCAGGTCAGGGGCTCGCTCGA
>CAZHCO010000186.1:0-3035 GCA_964530965.1 uncultured Aestuariivirga sp.
ATTATTTTCGTGATGCTTGGCGAAATTCTCATCTTCCTGCCGTCCATCGCAAATTTCCGCATCCAGTGGCTGAAGGGCAGAATTGCCCAGGCTGAAATTGCGGCCCTTGCCGCCGAAGCTGCCCCTGACCAAATCCTGTCCAGTGACCTTCGCAGCGAAATCTTGATGGGTGCCGGCGTTCTGGTCGTCTCCTTGCGGAAGGACGAAAGCAGCAAACTGGTTCTGCGCAGTGACGGCGATTTCATGATTGATGCCAGTTATGATCTCAGGAGCACCATGTGGTATGGCGCAATCATGGATGCTTTTGGCGCGATGCTGACTGGCGAGAACCGGGTGATCGGTGTGACGGACGTGCCGCCCAACATGTCGGGCGATCTCATCGAAATCGCGCTCTATGAAAAGCCCTTGCGTGCCGCGATGTTCCGCTATGGCATCAACATTCTTTTGCTTTCCATTTTCCTGTCGCTGCTGGTTGCGGGCATGATATTCGCGGCACTGAACTGGGTGCTGGTGAAACCCATGCAGCGGCTTACCCGCAATATGGTGGGCTTCGGCCAAAACCCGGAAGACTTTTCACGCATCATTTCGCCCTCTGCCCGGCGCGATGAAATCGGCATTGCCGAGCGCGAATTGCGCGATATGCAATCGGAGCTCGCCTCCATGCTGCAGCAGAAAAACCATCTCGCGGCCTTGGGCCTGGCGGTCAGCAAGGTGAGCCATGACTTGCGCAACATGCTGACCTCGGCCCAGTTGATCTCTGACCGCATGGCAAACGTGGAAGACCCGACAGTGAAGCGTTTCGCGCCAAAGCTCATCGGCTCGCTTGACCGCGCCATTGAATTCCTGAGCCAGACACTCAAATTCGGCAGGGCCCAGGAATTGCCTCCACAACGTGCGAAGCTGGGCCTCAGCGGGCTAGTTGACGAGGTAATTGAGTCGGCGGTTGTGATGGCTTCAAGCCGGATCACGATCAGCAACGCTGTGCCGCCGGGCGTTTCCGTTGACGCGGACCGGGAGCAATTAATCCGTGTGCTGACCAATCTCATGCGCAACGCCATCCAGGCTATCGAATCCGCCCAGGCCGAACGGCCGGACACGCCCAATGGCGCCATTACCCTGCAAGCCAGGCGCGAAGGCAGCGTAACCGTGATCGAAGTCAGCGACAATGGCCCCGGCATTCCGGACCAGATCCGCGACAAGCTGTTTGAAGCCTTTCAAAGTGCCGCACGGCAGGGGGGCACGGGCCTGGGCCTTGCCATTGCCGCTGAACTCATTCGCGCCCATGGCGGCGACATCCAATTGCAGGGCTCCACGGAGGCTGGAACCTGCTTTGCCATAACCATTCCCGACCATGTCACCCAGTTGCGGAGCGGGCGCGGCGGAAACCATAAGATTTCGCTCAAGGCGTAGTTTTTTTGGTAAGACTTGCGTTGCCCGCGGGGGCGTATTAAGGAAGCGCCACTTCCCGCAATATTGCGCGCCCGTAGCTCAGCTGGATAGAGCACCAGACTACGAATCTGGGGGTCAGGAGTTCGAATCTCTTCGGGCGCGCCATGCATCAATGCAAAAGATTGGGCACATTGGCTTCCAAAAAAATTCCCCCGCGCAGGTTCCGGCGGGGGATCGTTTTTTGAGTTGTTGTGCGACGGGCGGGTGGTCCGTTCCGGTTTTCGGCCTCAATGGGTTCACTCCATCTTGCCATTGCGGCGCCTGCGGAAGGCGCGCTCTTCCAGGGCAATTGCAGCGTTAACCGTCAGCGGCAGGCCGGCAGCCCACTGCACTTCGTCGCGGGTGATGCCGATATCCTTCAGCAAGTAGTCGTCAAAATTGCCGAGGTTTACGACCCGGCGTCTCGCCTTCCAGTTCCGCAAAATGCGGCGGGCGAACGAAACGACACCAAATTCACCCCGGGAAATGGCTTGGTTCAAAGCATATTCTCTCATGACACAATCCTCCAAAGCCCCTAGAAAACCATTTTTCCTGGGCGGCGGCGCCCGAAAGCGGCTTAAAAATCACGTTTGTGATGACCCTTTATCGAAGATTTGTATTGATTAATCCAACGAATGTATTTTATAGTATCCATCAGTTACATTGATGATACGAGGTAAGCCATGATCCCAAATCTTGATGTCGATTTGTTGAAGACATTTCTGGCCATCGCCGACACCGGCAGCTTCACCAAGGCGGCCGAAGAGGTGCATAAAACCCAGTCGGCCATTTCCATGCAGATGAAGCGGCTGGAAGAGCTTTTGGGGGTTCCACTCTTTGCCAAGGATGGCCGCATGAGCCGCTTCACGCCCGATGGCGAGCGGCTGGTCGATTATGCCCGGCGCATCGTGTCCTTCAATGACGAGGTGGTTTCCGTCTTCACCAAGCCGGAGCTCACCGGCACCATTCGCTTCGGCACGCCCGATGATTATGCCGAAAAGTTCCTGCCGGAAATTCTGGCCCGTTTTGCCCGCACCCATCCCCTTATTACGGTGAATGTTGATTGCCGCGGAAGCAGTGAACTGTTCGCCCGCGTGAAGCGCAGCGAGATTGATCTCGCCCTCGTTACCCATGGCTGCGACATTGTCACCGACGAACCCGTGCGGCGCGAGCAACTGGTGTGGGTCACCTCCATGCGCCACTGCGCCCATATGGCGGAAGTCGTGCCGCTCGCGGTTTCGCATTCGGGTTGCGAGTGGCGCGGCAAGGTGCTCAAATCCCTCGACATGCAGGGCCGCAAATATCGCGTGGCCTATTCAACGCCAAATTCAAACGCGGTGAATGCGGCTGTCATGCAGGGTCTCGCTGTTGGAGCTATGCCGGAATTATGCGTGCGCCCCGGCATGCGCATTCTCACTGAGAAGGATGGTTTTCCGGCACTTGGAAGTTTCGATATCGGCCTGCTGCGAAAGCCCGGAAAATCCAACAAGGCGATTGACGCCCTGGCACTCCATGTCAGGGAGAGCCTCGCCAATCTGCAACCGCAATTGGTTGCGGCGGAGTAGAGCGTTGGCTGCTGCAATTATTCCGCCCGTTGGCTTTGGCAC
>CAZHCO010000187.1:0-2097 GCA_964530965.1 uncultured Aestuariivirga sp.
CGTGTACCAACCCAGCGGACGCGATCCAACGACCTCCATGTGAATGCGGATCGCTTCCTGAATATGCCGCCGCTCTTCCTCCTCCGGCATATCCTTGTATTCAATCCATTTCAGTCCGTGACTGGCGATCTCCCAGCCAGCATCGACCATGGCGCGCGTCTGCTCCGGTGAACGTTCCAAAGCCGTGGCAACGCCATAAATCGTCAGGGGAATCTTGCGGCCCGTGAACATCCGCCACAGCCGCCAGAAGCCGGCCCGCGCGCCATACTCATAAATCGATTCCATATTCCAGTGGCGCTGCCCGGGCCAGGCGCTTGCGCCAACTATCTCGGAAAGGAACGCTTCAGAAGCCGTGTCGCCATGGAGAATATTATTCTCGCCGCCCTCTTCGTAGTTCAGCACGAATTGCACGGCGATATGAGCGCCTCCCGGCCATTTCGGATCGGGGATGGCGCGGCCATAGCCCTTCATGTCACGCGGATAGTCGGGCTTCTTTTCGTTCACAGTTCGCCACCCAAATACAGTTTCTTCACTCGTTCATCATTCAGCAACTCGGCAGATACGCCGGAAAGCGCAATCGCACCCGTCGTCAAGGCGTAGGCGCGCTGCGAGATCCGAAGTGCCATACGTGAATTCTGTTCGACGAGCAACACGCTCACCTTCTCATCGCGATTTATTGCAACAATTGACCGCGCAATATCCTGAACCAATTTCGGAGCAACGCCAAGTGAGGGTTCGTCCAGAAGAAGAAGCCGTGGCTTTGACATCAGGGCCCTGCCAATCACCAGCATTTGTTGCTCGCCGCCACTCATGGTTCCAGCTGCCTGCGAATAGCGTTCCTTGAGGCGCGGAAAACGGCCGAGCACCATTTCCAGTGATCTTGCAATCTCCGCCTTGTCAGAGCGGGTGAAAGCACCCATTAAAAGATTGTCCCTGACCGACATATAGGGAAATACACGGCGCCCTTCGGGCACCATGGCAATTCCCATCTTGACGATCGCATCAGGGCTCACGCCATCAATGCGTTTTCCGCTGTAGTGGATTTCTCCAGTCCTGATTTTCCGCAAGCCCGTAATGGCCCGCAGGATCGATGATTTGCCCGCGCCATTGGCCCCGATGAGGGCCACGGTCTCGCCCTCGTTCACTTCAATTGACACGCCTTTCAGCGCATAGACATGGTCGTAATAAAGCTCGACCCCAGCGAATTTGAGGATCTGGTTCATGATCTAAAGCCCAATCGCCTCGTCTTCGCTGCCAAGATAAGCCTCGATGACTTTTTCATTGCTTTGTATTTCCGCCGGTGTGCCCTCGGCTATTTTTTCGCCAAAGTTGATCACCACAATGCGGTCTGAGATTTTCATGACGGCAGGCATGTCATGCTCGACAAGCAGAACCGTCAGGCCGCGCTCGCGCAACCGCCGCACCATTGCCACGGCCTTCATGGTTTCGTCATGGTTCATCCCGGCGAACGGTTCATCGAGCAGCAGAATCGTCGGATTGGTGGCAAGGCCAATGGCGATGCCCAGGGCGCGCAAGTGGCCATGGGGGAGGTTCTTGGCAATTTCCGATGAAATGGAGGAGAGCCCAAGAAACTCAAGTATCTCGTCTGCCGAGACGCCAAATGCCTGCTCGTCCGCTTTCGCCAGTTTGGTTCCGAGAAAGAAACCGAAAAGGTTGGCCTTCGATCTGAGATGATGGGCGATGACAACGTTCTCGCGAACACTCATGTTCTTGAAAATAGTCGTCTCCTGAAAGGTGCGGACAATGCCCTTCCGGGCCGCGATGTGGGGCGCGAGATCGGAGATGCGCTCACCCTTGAACAGCACTTCACCGGAAGTCGGACGGAGAAAGGACGCGATAAGTTTGAAAAGCGTTGACTTGCCGGCGCCATTTGGGCCGATGACCGCGAGTATCTCTTTCTCGCGCACGGTGAAAGACACGTTGTTTACGGCGACGAGACCGCCGAAGCGTTTGGTGAGGCCAGAGACCTGGAGAAGTTCAACCATTGCTTGACCCCCGCTTCCGCATCAGGTCGCCAAGACTTAGAAGTCCGTTCGGCAGGAATAGCATCAGGATGATCATCAGCGTTGAATAGAT
>CAZHCO010000188.1:0-42239 GCA_964530965.1 uncultured Aestuariivirga sp.
CGATATCGATGCCAATGGACGTAAATCGTAGCTGTTCAGTTTGAGTTGTCTTGGTCATGGGAGCTGCTCCTATTGTTTGCAGGTACAGTCTTGACCGACCAACCTGCCAGTTTTGAGGCAGCAGCCAGTCCATCCCATTAGCAGATGTCTAAGTTTTTGCAAGAACATCTGCTTTGATTGGTTGATCAAAAGCCAGCTGGCCGGTAGTCAGTTTGATTGCAGCTTTGTTGATTGCGTGGATAACTTCCTTCAATCGCGATTGAGCCGCGATCTCGCGAGCCGGGTCCACAGCTATAATCCTTTCCAGAAACCGTTCAGCGTTATCAAAAATCTCTCGCCGAACATAACTGATAGATTGAATCTCTCTAAACTGGCCGCTTGAAACGACCTTCTTCAGTGCCAATTGAGCCGCCATTCTTACATCTGCCTCGTCTTCGACAAGTCGGAGCGCTTCAAAGAAATTTCCGGTCGCTGAAGGCTCAACGACAACGAGATAACCACGAGCACCGAGTACTCTTGAAGCTTCCGATAGAGCCAATTCCATCGCGGGAATTGGGACGTGGTGCAGCGTATTCACAATGACTACCATATCAAACGATGCATCGCCGTAAGGCAGTTTTTCTGCAGTGCCAATGTCAAATCTTGCTCCAGGCACTTGGACTTTCGCTTTCAATACCGCTTCCGGATTAGGATCAATGCCTGTAACGCTGGCACCTGCTTCGACGGCTATTTTTGCAAAACCGCCATCTCCGCTTCCAATATCCAATAAGCGGAGGTCAACAAGTGACGGAACAAGTGAACGGACAATGCTCATTGGACTGCTGGTCATGCTCAATCATCCCTGCGGCCGATATTGCCGGATGCTACCATTACGCATGCTGAATGTCTGCAACTAGCCCATTGCAGAAGTAGCTTGGCAGGGAAGCAATCCGGGCGTTCCTCGCGGAGACCACCGCAACGGGCCGGAATTTTGAGTTGGGAAATCAGTGTTCGGCCATTATCAATGGAGACTTGGCGCTCACCTCAACGCGCCTTGACTTGTCCTGCGTAACGAAGTGAAGCAGGATGGCAGCGTGCCAGCCGAGGTCGCCCGCCGGCAAGCCAACGGGACATTGCTATGGGTCATCGACAAGTTTTCCATAGCATGAGTCCCGAAAGGAAATCCTCAGGCCTTTTTCTGCACTATTTTTCCTCGCCCCTTGGGCTATCGGATTCAAGCATCATTTTGAGTATCATTTCCCGGCAAACATTTCTTTTTCCGTCATCCGGCGGAAGTCGCTCTCTGACTCACATATCTTTGTTTCCATCTTTGCAATTATCACCGCGTTGAATTCATTATTTCTTCCGTCATCCCGATGAAAATCGGGACCCAGACTTTCCGCTTTTTCTGCCGGGTGAAAACCTGGGTCCCGGCATTCGCCGCTATCGTCTGCACACATCTTTTTGAGTTTCATTTCCCGCCAAAGCCCTTTGAAAATCCAAACAAAGATCGGCCATCCCGGTAAATATTTCATTTTTTCATCGGGATGACGGAAGAAATAATGAATTCAACGCGGTGATAATTGCAAAGATGGAAACAAAGATATGTGAATCCGATAGCGGCGTTCGCCGGGATGACTGATTAATATTTATAATCTTGTAGTTATACTAGCTATCGGCTCGAATTGATCGGCGAAAGCCAGCGTATCAAGATTTTCGCGATTTTGTGGATACCTGCTTACTGGTGACGGATTTTCTGCCTGCCGGTTTCTTTGCCGCTGGTTTCTTCGCTGCTTTGGCTTTTGGCGCCGAAGCGGAAGTTTGCCCTTGTTTCATCATAAGGCTTGCAAATTTTGTGAAAAATTGTTCGGCCAGTGATTTTGCGGTGGAGTCAATCAGGCGTGATCCCAGCATGGCAAGCTTGCCACCGATTTGCGCGTCCACATCATAGTCCATCAGGGTTTCAATCGGGTTGTTCTCGGTGAGCTTTACGGCGGCGCCTCCTGTTGCAAAACCGGCAAGACCTCCCTGGCCTTTCCCTGAAATCCGGTAGCTCTCGGGGGCCTTGATGTCAGTCAGGATCACTTCACCCGTAAACGTGGCTTTCACAGGGCCTACTTTGAGCACCACTTTGGCACTCATTTCGGTAGGCGATGCGGCCTTGATCGTCTCGCAACCCGGAATGCATTGCTGCAATATCTTTGGGTCATTCAAGCCACGCCATACAGTTTTGCGTGGGGCCTGAATGACCTGGCTGCCTGACATTTTCATAGAGTCGTTTTTCCTTTTATCTCGTTCTGGTTTTTTGGCGGCGCCGTGCGGTGACTTCGGCAATAATGGAAAGTGCTATCTCTTCGGGAGAGATGGCGCCGATATCAATCCCTGCCGGGGCCTTGATGAAGTCGAAGGCTTCGGCTGATGCGCCGTCGGCAATGAATTTCTCACGAATGGACGCCATCTTGCGGCGGCTACCGACGAAGGCTTTGTAATCCGCGTCAATATCAAGGATGGCGCGCAGAGCTGCTTCATCGCCTTTGCCCTGCGTGGCTACGACGACGAAGCGTTGTGCTGTTTCTGAAACAGGCAACACATATCCTTCGATACGGGCATCGGCTGTCTCAAAAGCTCCCTGTTCAGGCTGGGGTGCCACAGTTGTAACGGCATAACCCATAACGGCAGCAAGGCGTGCCAGCGCCACGGCAACCGGACTCGAGCCGCAAATCACCAGATTAGGTCGGGGCATGACGGCCTCCACGAATATATCCATGGTGCCCTGGCTGGGGCACATGTTTTTGGCAAAGCGCACGCCTTGCAGGCTTTGACCGGCGGAGACACCCAGCGCCTCAAGCTCAGTTGGGGGCTGCACGGAAATGAGCCGCGCTTCTCCATCCCTGAACACATCCTGAGCTGCTTTCAACACGGCTCCCCGGGCGCAGCCGCCGCCAATCCAGCCGCCAAGAATTGTGCCATCGGGCAAGATCACCGCCTTGGCTCCAGCCTTGGCTGCGGTTACAGCGACAGTGCGCACGACCGTTGCCACCACAAAGGCCTCACCGCGCTCTTTCAACTGCGAGACCATATCCATTACGTCAGTTTTAGGGGTCATGGTGATTACTCCGTCACAATCGCGCCAGATAGGGTTCAAGCGCTTCGAGGCTTTCCAGATTATGGGCAGGGGCAAACAGATCGAGATAGGGCAGGGCCGCCTGCATGGCTTTTGCATCGGGGCGGTAGCCATCCCAGCCCATCATCGGATTGAGCCATGCAATGCGGCGGCAGCGCTGGCGCAGCCGCTTGAGCTCCGAGGCGAGAGCTTCCGGTGTTCCGGTGTCATAGCCGTCAGACAGGATCATCACGCAACTGTGCGAATTCAAAACCCGCTTGGCATGCCATTTATTGAAAGTTGCGAGGCAGTCACCAATCCTGGTTCCGCCGCCCACTCCCTGGGTCATGAGAGACATGCGCTCCAGCGCGCGCGTAGCGTTCTTCTCTTTCATGGCAGATGAAATATGCGCGAGCCTCGTGTGGAAGACGAAAGCTTCGGCTTCACGGAAGTTGTCGAGAATGCCGTGAATGAAGCGGATGAAAACGGCGGTGTACATTTGCATTGAGCCCGAGGCATCGAGCAGTACGATCAGGCGCAGGGGCTTTGGTTTGCGCTGGCGAAAGCGAAGGTCTATTGGGGTTCCGCCCACGCCGATATTGCGGCGAATGGTGGCGCGCAAATCAATACGCCTGCCTCTGCTGCGGGCGCGCTCACGGCGCGTCAGCCTTGCGCGCATGGCCCTTGCGAAGCGTTCTGCCGCGGCATGGGCCTTTTCAAGCTCGCGCGGATCGGCAATTTTGCGAAAGTCGGTTGAGCTTGTAATCTCCGTGCGCGATGCGCCTTCGCTTTTTGCGGTGGAGCCTTCTTCAGTTTCAACGCCAGACGGATTGGAAACCTGATCGCTTAACGCGCTCGAACCGTCCTGCCTGCTGCCCTTTTCAGTTAGCGCTGAAAGATTGGGCCGGGTTGACGTGGCAACCGAGCCACCCACTTTCATCAACTTCTTGATGCCCCGGCCAAACCAATAGGAATTGAAGAGCTCGTCGAATTGCCGCCAGTCCGATGCACGCGAGCAAAACAGCGCCTTGAAGGCGGCGCGTTGGGTGGCTGGCCGCTCAATGGCAAGTTCGCCCGCGAGCCTGGCGGCATCGGTATTTTCCCTGAGGCCAATGATAAAACCGTGATTGCGGAGCAGCATGGCAAATGCCGAAATCCGGCCGAGAATTGCATCCCGAAGCGGATCAAGACTGCCGGGTTCCGGTGGCGGCCCGCAGCAGGTCATGCGACTTTCCCCAACAGGCGTTCGGCTACCTCGCGGGTAAAACGCGATCTGTCTTCCTGGGTTTTGAGCAGGCACATCATGGTGTCAAAAACGCTTTCAGGATTGCTGTGCAGGTCTTTGATGTCCAGCCCAATCAAGGCTGCGGCCCAATCCAGTGTTTCAGCCACACCCGGCACTTTGCGCAAATCTTCCTTGCGGATTTTTTCCAGGACGCGGGCAATTTGCAAGGCGAAGGAAGCGCCAATGTTGGGAAGCCTGCGTTGCAGGATTGCGGCTTCGCGGTCCACGTTGGGGTAATCGACATAGTGATACAGGCAACGCCTCCGCAGTGCGTCGGATATTTCGCGGGTGCCGTTGGAGGTCAGCACAACATGGGGAATGCTGCGCGCCTTTATGGTGCCGAGTTCCGGAATGGTGACCTGAAAGTCTGAAAGAAGTTCCAGAAGGAAGGCTTCGAATTCTTCGTCAGCGCGATCAATTTCATCGATGAGCAGAACCGGGGGGCGCTCCTGCCGGATGGCTTGCAGCAGGGGGCGTTCGAGCAGGAAGCGTTCAGAAAAGATATCATCCTCGCTGATACTGTTTCCGGAAGCAGTCCGCGCCTGAATGGTGAGGAGCTGCCGCTGGTAATTCCATTCATAAAGCGCCTCGGCGCGATCAAGGCCTTCGTAACACTGCAGGCGGATGAGAGCGGTGCCATGGACATCCGCCAGCGCCTTGGCCACTTCGGTTTTTCCGACACCGGCTTCGCCCTCAAGCAGAAGCGGCCGCTGCAATAGCGCCATGAGGTGCAAGGCCATGGCAAGGTCGCGGTCAGCGACATAACCAGCGTCCGCAAGTTTAAGGCTGAGTTCGGGCAGGTTCATGGTCATGGCCGTCATTCCAGCCGGACGCAACTTCGGGTCCGGCTGAACTCCTTCAACACCTTACTTCACCAGGCCCAATGACTTGGCCACTTCCCAATTGCGCCAATAGTCATGGGGCATCTGGATGTGCTTTGAGCCAAGGAAGCCGAAGGCGTCATTTACCGCATTTGAAAATGCCGGCACGCCGCCCACGTTTGGACTTTCACCAACGCCCTTGGCGCCAATGGGGTGATGCGGGGATGGCGTTACCGTGTGGTCGGTTTCCCAATGGGGTGTTTCAACCGCGGTTGGCATGAAGAAATCCATGAACGATCCGGTGAGCACATTGCCACCCGCATCGTAACGGATTTCCTGGCCCATGGCGATGGCGAAGGCTTCCGTCAGGCCGCCGTGGACCTGGCCTTCAATGATCATCGGGTTGATGCGCGTGCCGCAATCGTCAAGCGCGTAGAAGCGCCGGACTTTATAAACGCCGGTATCAACATCGATATCCATCACGCAGAAATAGGCGCCGAAGGGATAGGTCATGTTTGGCGGGTCGTAATAACTCACCGCTTCCAGTCCGGGCTCCATGCCCGGAGGAACAGAATGGTAAGCCGCCCAGGCGATTTCTTTCATCGACTTGAATTTTTCCGGCAGGCCTTTGACGCGGAAACCGTCGATATCAAATTGCAGATCGTCCTCATGCACTTCCAGCATGTAGGCCGCAATCATTTGTGCCTTGGCCTTGATCTTGCGTGAGGCCATGGCGATGGCCGCACCTGCCACTGGCGTCGAGCGGGAACCATAGGTTCCAAGCCCATAGGGGGCTGTGTCCGTGTTGCCTTCCTCCACCATCACATCGGCTGCGGGAATGCCCATCTCGGTTGCAATGATCTGCGCCCAGGTTGTTTCATGGCCCTGGCCGGTTGATTTCGTGCCGACGCGAGCGATGGCCGAACCCGTGGGGTGCACCCGGATTTCGCAGGAGTCGAACATGGCAATGCCAAGAATATCGCAATTCTTCGATGGTCCCGCACCTACGATTTCAGTGAAGAAGGACACGCCAATGCCCATGATCTCGCGGGTCTTGCCGGCCTTGAAGTCGGCCTGCTTGCGTTTCTGTTCGGCGCGGAGTCCCTGGTAGTCGATCTTCTCCATGCCTTGCTTCATGGCCGTGTGATAATCGCCGGAGTCATATTCCCAACCCAAGGCAGACTGGTAAGGGAACTGGTCACGGTGGATGAAGTTTTTCATCCGAAGCTCGGCGGGGTCCATGTTGAGTTTCTGCGCCAGAATGTCCATGGCGCGCTCGATGCAGTAGGCAGCCTCGGTTACGCGGAAGGAACAGCGGTAAGCAACACCGCCCGGAGCCTTGTTGGTGTAAACACCATCGACGGCCACATGGGCCACGGGGAAATCGTAGGAACCCGTGACGATGTTAAAGAACCCCGCTGGCCATTTGGATGGATCGGCACAGGCATCAAAGGCACCGTGATCAGCCAGCACATGCACGCGCAAGCCCTGCACCTTGCCTTCTTTCGTCGCGGCAATCTCCGCTGTCATATGATAATCGCGGGCAAAACTCGTAGCCGTGAGATTCTCAATACGGTCTTCAACCCATTTCACCGGCTTGCCGGTTACGATTGAAGCAACAATTGCGCAGATGTAGCCGGGATAGGCGCCCACCTTGTTGCCAAAGCCGCCGCCGATATCAGGCGCGATGACATGGATTTTATGTTCCGGAATTGTAGAGATGAGGGACGCTACAGTGCGGATGACGTGCGGCGCCTGGAAAGTGCCCCACACGGTGAGCTCACCCTTCACTTTGTCGAAAGAGGCCACGGCCTGGCAAGTTTCGAGTGGTGATGGATGGGTGCGGTGATAGGAGATCAGTTCTTTGATCGTGACATCAGCTTTCCTGAAAGCCGCATCGGTCAAATCCTTGTCGCCCACGGCCCATTCGAAAATGTGATTGTAATGTTTGCGCTTGCCGTGGGCGCCTTCGGTTTTGTCCTTGATGTCTTCGCGCAGGACGGGAGCGCCCTTTACCATCGCCTGAAAAGGATCAATGAGAACTGGCAATGCTTCATAATCAACCTCAACGGCTTCAACGCCGTCGGCTGCGGCATAGCGGTCCGTGGCAACCACAAAGGCCACTTCCTGGTTCTGGAACAGGACTTTTCCGTCTGCCAAAACCATTTGCACATCGCCAGCCAGCGTTGGCATCCAAGCCAAATTCACGCCTTTCAGTTCGGTTGACGTCAGCACGGCCAAAACGCCGGGAACTTTCATGGCTTTCTTGATGTTGATGCTTTTGATGCGGGCGTGGGCATGGGGCGAGCGCACGAAATCACCGAACAGCATGCCGGGCAATTTCATGTCATCGACAAAGTTGCCTTTGCCCTGGGTGAAGCGTGCATCTTCCACGCGCTTGCGTTTGCAGCCTAAACCTTCAAGTTTGGCTTCGCGTTCGGCCTTGTTGGGGGACATGTCGTTCATTCTGCAGCCTCCAGGAATTCCTCGCCACGAAGTTTTGCGGCGGCGTGTTGAATGGCTTTCACGATATTCTGGTAGCCTGTGCAGCGGCACAGATTTCCAGCGATACCAAAGCGGATTTCTTCTTCTGTCGGATTTGGGTTCTCCTTGAGCAGGCGGTGAGCCCGCACAATCATGCCGGGGGTGCAATAGCCGCACTGGAGGCCGTGCATCTGGCGGAAGCCTTCCTGCAGGGCTCCCATTGTTCCATCGGCATTAGTCATGCCTTCAATGGTCGTCACATCCGCGCCCTGGGCTTGCACCGCAAGCACGGTACAGGATTTGACCGACTTGCCATTGAGATCAACCGTGCAAACGCCGCAATGGGACGTTTCACAGCCGATATGGGTTCCCGTGAGGGAAAGGTTCTCGCGCAGGAAATGCACCAGCAAGGTGCGTGGTTCGCACAGGCCATCCATCTCCTGGCCATTTATTTTGAGTTTGACGTGAACTTTTGCCATGAATTCTCTCCTCAGCCGGTAGCGCGCGCGATGGCGCGCTTAATGGCGCGTTCGACATAGATGCCGCCAACGCTCTTGCGATATTCAGGTGTGCCACGGGTATCATTGGCCGGGTCCATGATGGCGCGCGATGCAGCAACCGCGTCTCCTATAGCCTTCCCGTCTGGTGTCTGCCCGATCAGGGCCTTGGCAGCCGCGTCGGCAAGAAGCGGCGTGGCCCCCAAATTGGTGAGTGCGATTGCGCATGTCGCCACTTTTCCGGCTTTCACGGTGATGACCACCGCTACCGCAGCGGTGGCATAGTCGCCGATTTTGCGTTTCAGCTTTTCATAGGCAAAACCATGTTTGCCCGGTACCGGAATTTCAATAGCAGTCACGATTTCGCCGGATTTAAGCGCCGTTTCGTAAAGGCCCTTGTAAAAGGTCCGGGCTTTGACCGCCCGCGCCTTGGTGGGCCCCGCAACTTTGTAAGTTGCATCAAGCGCCATCATCACGGCGGGCATGTCATTGCCAGGATCACCGTTCGCCACATTGCCGCCAAGGGTGCCGACGTAGCGGACCTGCGGATCGGCAATCAGCATGGCTGCCTCGTGGAGAATGGGAACATTTTTCGCAACCAGCGCCGATGCCAGCACTTCATGCTGCGTGGTCATGGCGCCGATGACAATATTGCTGCCGATCTTCTTGATGCCGCGGAGTGCCGCAATGCCGGCGAGATCAACCAGTGCGGAAGGCGCCGCCACGCGCAATTTCATCATGGGGAGCAGGCTATGGCCACCCGCCAGAACACTTGCGTTTTTTGATTTGTGCAATAGTTTTGCGGCCTCGGACACGGACTTCGGCCTGAAATATTCAAAGGTGCCTGGAATCATCGCTGGGGGTCCTCCTCATTCGTGCGCCTCTCTTGACGGAGGCCGGCAGCAATTAAGGACACGGGATAATGGCCGCTTCAATACGGTGGGGGGTAAATTTGCACGAAGCGTGATGGGATGCACGAAAGGCGGTTCTCGCCCCACGAAATGCGTCAGCCTTACTGCTGCGATGCGCCGTGCATTCTTACTTTCAAATGCAGGCCTAGCCGGGATTTGAGTTCGGCATAGCGGTTCCGGCTTACCGGAACGGTGCGTGGCAAGCTGCCTACTTCCACCACGGCGCCATCGCCGGATTTCCGCAAGGCTTTTACTTTGTCGATAGCAATAAGGTGGCTGCGATGCACGCGGATGAAATCAGTCTTGTCGAGACGCTCTTCCGCTTCGGTGATTGACCAAGGCGAGAAATGTTCGCGCCGGCCATCATAGATCAAGGTATAGTGGGTCGTTGCCTGAATGGCGCAGATCTCATCGGCAGGCATGAAATTGGTAGCGCCTTCACTTTCGACGGGAACGAGAGTCAAGCGCTGGTGCGGTGGTGGCGGGCCCTTTGGCTCGGGCGTAAGAATGATGATGTTTTCCGTCACGCGGCTTCTCTCGGGCACCAGATACAACAGGAATATTCCTGAAATGATGAAGGCCAGCAGCACCACAAAAATCATCAGAATATCGCTTGAAACCGCGGGACCAAAAACCGCTGCCAGCGGCGGTGAAGGCACGACCATCGTTCCCATCATTGCGGTGTAATGCATGCCCGATACGGCCAGGCCAAAGATCAGGGCGCTGAGGGCCAGAGTCTGATGTCTGAGTTTCGATTCGAAGACGCGCAATGCGCCATAGCTTGAGGTAACAGCAATAAGTACCGCAGACAGGATATAGCGCACATCGTGATGCAGCATATAGGGGCCGGCGATGGCGTGCATGCCGAGATAATGCATGCTGACGATTCCACTGCCCATGACCACGGCAGCCAATGCGGCCCACATTCGGTTGGATGCGCCGCGGCTGACAATAAACGCCGCAATGCCCACCACCAGAACACAAAGTAGGAAAGACAGTAACGTAAGCAGGATTGAAAACAGGGTGCCTTCCGGCAATTGCGCTGCCAGCATGCCGACGAAATGCATGGTCCAGATGCCAAGACCCAGCGACCAGGCAGCACCCGCCAGCAGGCCACGGCGATAAAGGCCGTATGCGGTGCGAGCTTGCCCCGCAAGGCCAAGTCCTACATAGCCGCCAAAAATTGCCATCACGACCGAAAGAACGACAAATCCGGGTGAGTGAGGCAGTCCAAAATGAAGCTCCAAATCAATCCCTTCGACAGCGCAACGGCTTTTTTTGCAACTCGCTACTATAACCGCTCAGATAGGGGACGCAAAGAACTGCCCCGAGGGGAAGACGCTGCTGGACCCAAGATTTATTTTCCTAGACCTATTGACTCGTTCCTATTGTAGGCGTATATTCCTTTCGATGGTTCCGGAAAGGAGGGGACAGTGTCGACAGCGTCTCGAAATTGCCGGAACCGTTTGCAGCGCCTGCAGGATGAGGGAAAGAAAGCGCCTTTGTTCTCCGGGAGCCAACTGTTTGTCCCGTGGATACTACGGTCCACGCGCCTTAAATGGCTAAACAACCCTGGCGGAAAACCTCAGACACCGTGCGATCCAGGGCTCTGCAAGTGCAAACCGACGGCAAAAACCGCTACGTTCCAAGGCCGGGCTTTAAGCCACACCATCCAATATCCAACATTTCCCAGCATATGCAGGCTTGAAGCCAGGGCGGGGACATCCCCTCCATCTTCTTTCCTCACCCTGAGGTGCACGTTGCCAAGCAACGCGCCTCGAAGGGTCCAGCATCAAAGGGCGCCGCCATGATTCACTGTCCCGATCCCAAAGCCATCAGTATACGGATGAATAAGCTTCCGCTTCCGAAGCAGCGCCCCCATGTCTCGAAGCAGCCGTGGGCAGGCTTCACGGGCCATGATTGCCCGCGGGGGATACCCCTGCCGGCCTGCCCCAGCCCGCGCTGCCGCCGCGCCAAGGCCTGCGTGGCCGCCCATGACGGCCTCTATTGCAAGCGCACGCATTTTTCCCCGCCAGAGCAAAGGAAATGGACGCGCCGCGATCCGCAGGAGCGCGCCATGGACGCGGTGCCTCCGGTAGCGGACTACGGTAACTTGCTGGCGCGGATCAAGCGCCTCATGGATACCACCACCATCCGCCTGATGCAGAAGACGGAGATGACAGGGCGCTGGCGGGCTGGCGAGTTCGATCATCTCTACGGGCCATACGCGCCCAAGGGCGTGCTGATGAAAGCCCCGCCTAAAATTTACGTGGAAAGGCCCGAACGAGACGGGGCATAGGTTGTCAGTTTTCTTCGTGCTCGTAATTTCGCTGCGACATCATCGGCGGTTCGACGGGGCGGAGCACCGGGCGGCGCTCGGCGAACATGGGGGCGCGGGGTGCGGAGCGGATTGGAATGGGCTGGTGCAGCGGTTCGTCATGTTCTTCCACGCCGTTGCTGAGGCTGATGCCGCTCTCGATGACAACATCCTGGGCCCCGCCGATCAGAATGAGATGCTCGGTCTCGTCGCGGCGCACCAGAACGAGCCTGCGGGTCTTGTCGATCTCATGATACTCGCTGATGCCAAGCCGCTGACCCTTGCGGCCCATCACCGGCCCGCCGAGGGCCTTGTAAATCAGAAAGCCCACAATCAGAATCACCAGGCCAATTGCCACGGGGACGACATAAGTCATGTTAAAATAGGGGGTGAGAAATTCCATGGGCAGCCTCCTGACAAACTCACTTGTGCCATCGACCATAACATAAAATTTCTGGGATGGGAGTGGAGATTTAATCCCGACCGATTTAGGCGGGGAAAGATTCCGAAGCCTGCGGAATCGCCTATACTCAAATGATTCGGGAATGGGGCAGGGATGGCGGAACGCGGAGGAAATGAAGTGGCCGGCATGGCTTCTGGCCGTGGGTCGGCGATCCTGTCGCTGCTATTGGCCATTATATTGGCGGTCGCCGTTGTTGTCGGCGTGTGGCAGCTCAAAGATGCGATCGCTTCGTGGTTACTCGTTGCGGGCGGGTTCCTCTCCTTCGCCGGGCTCTATGCCATATTCGGTTTCGTGGCCGGGCTCTTTCGTTTTGAAAGCCGGAGCCAGAACCGCGCCTTCTTCGATGGAATGGCCGATGCCATAGGCGATGCCTGCGTGGTCATGGATGGCAAGTCACGCGCGGTCTACGGCAACGCGGCCTTCCTGCATTTGGCTTCGGCCGCAGGCCTGAGCCGCCTCGTCGGATTTGATCTGCTCTATGCGGGCCAGCCGGCTTTTGTCGAGCCCATCTATCAATTGGCGCAGGCCGCCCTTGAAGGCAAAAGCGATGCCCGGGAAATTCGTGTTCCCGCCGGCTCAACGGCAGCGGGGGCGAGCCCAGATGCGCCGAAGTGGCTGAAGATCAGTGTGGCGCCGCTCACGGGCCAGGCCAAGCGCGGCTTTGTGCTGTGGCGATTGCAGGATGTAAGTGTTGACCGGGCCCGGCAGGAAAAAGCCTTCGGCCGACTGCAATTCATCATCACCTATCTCGATCATGCGCCAGCCGGATTCTTTTCAACCCTGCCGAGCCAGAAGATTGATTACCTCAACGCCACGCTTGCGGAATGGCTGGGCATTGATGTGGCCGAAAGCCAGAATGGCGAATTGCAGCTGAGCGATGTTCTGGGCGAGCGGGGTGCTGCGCTTCTGTCTGCTGTTGAACCTTTGGCTGGCGGCGGGCGCACAGAGCTGTTCAGCCTCGATCTCAAGACGCGGAAAGGGGTGGACCTGCCAGTTGAGATTATTCACCGCGTGGATTTTGATACGCATGCAAAGATGCTGCCATCGCGCACCTTGATCGTGCCGCGACGGGAGGACAAGATTGAAGATGGTGGCGAAGCGCTGTCACGTTTTGTGGGAGCCGCGCCCATCGGCATTGCGGAAATCGACGGTAACGGCATCATTCAATCGGCGAACCCAGTTTTCCTCTCCTACTCCAAACGGGCCAAGCGCGGCGCAAGCCTCGCATCCATGGTGGTGGAGAGCGACCGCGCCGACCTTCGCAGCGGCCTCGACAAATTTCAAGGCAATAACGGTTCCATGATTGTGGTTGATGCAACCATTCAGGATAAAAAACCGCGGCTGGTGCAATTCTCATTCGCGCGGCTCCATGGCATGGGGAAAAATCTCACGGTATTTGCAATTGACAGGACTGAGAGCAAGACGCTCGAAGTGCAACTGGCGCAGAGCCAGAAAATGCAAGCCGTAGGCCAACTGGCCAGCGGCATCGCCCATGACTTCAACAATGTTCTCACCCCCATCATCGGTTTTGCCGATCTGCTGCTGGCCAAGATGCGGCCCACGGACCCAGCCTTTGCCGATATCATGAGCATCAAGCAGAATGCCAACCGGGCGGCAAACCTGGTCCGGCAGTTGCTGGCCTTTTCGCGCAAGCAAACCTTGCAGCCCAAAGTTCACTCGCTCACCGATGCCATGTCGGACCTCGACAATCTTCTGGGCCGGGTTTTGGGCGAGAAGGTTGAACTGAAAATCAGCCATAGCCGCGATCTCGGCCTGGTGCTGGTTGACGTTCACCAGTTCGAGCAGGTGATCATCAATCTGGCGGTCAATGCCAGGGATGCGATGCCCAGGGGCGGCACGCTTTCGGTGAAGACCATGAATATCAGCAGGGAAGAGTCGAAGGCAATCATCCGTGAGCCCATGCCGGCCGGGGAATATGTGCTGTGCGAAGTGAGCGACACGGGCTCGGGCATTGCGCCTGAGATTGTTGAAAAGATTTGGGAACCATTTTTCTCCACCAAGGAAGTTGGCAAGGGCACGGGCCTTGGGCTCTCTACGGTCTATGGCATTGTGAAACAAACCGGTGGGTTTATTTTCTGCAATAGCGTGGTGGGCAAGGGAACAACATTCAGCATTTACCTGCCGCGCCATTACCCATCGGAAATTGAGGTCGCCGCCGCAGCTGCCAAGGAAGAGGTGAAGGCAAAGCGTTCAGACCTCACGGGCAAGGGGCGCGTTCTGCTGGTTGAGGATGAGGATTCGGTGCGGGCCTTTGCCATCCGGGCCTTGACGTCTCGGGGCTACACGGTGGTGGAGGCGGACTCGGGCGAAAGTGCTCTTGCCGTCATGAAAACCCAGACGGAGCCGTTTGATCTCATCCTTTCTGACGTTGTCATGCCGGAAATGGACGGACCGACATTGCTGCGTGAGTTGCGCAAGCGCGGCGTGAAAACGAAGGTTGTTTTTGTATCCGGCTACGCCGAGGACGCGTTTGAAAAGAACTTGGAAGGACAGACGGATTTTGCTTTCCTGCCGAAACCATTCTCGCTCAAGCAACTGGTCGAGAAGGTCAAGGAAGTGATGGAAGGCTGACGATGGGACGGTGGAAACTTGAGGTGCTCGCAGGAGAATTGCGCGAGGGTAAGACGACCTCGCGTGAACTCGTTGAGAAGGCCCTGGCAAGAATTTCCGATCCAGCGGGCGAGGGGGCTCGCGCTTTCATTAAGGTTGATGCGGAAGGGGCACGTGCGGCGTCGGATTTTCAGGACCAGCTGCGGCGGAGAGGCTTCCAACCATCGCCATTTGCGGGCATTCCGATCTCGGTGAAAGATCTTTTTGATCTCGCGGGCGAAGTCACCACGGCAGGCTCCAAAGTCCTGAAAGATGCTGCACCCGCCGTTGCTGATGCGCCTGCCATTGCCGCATTGAAATCGGCGGGCTTTGTTGTGATGGGGCGCACCAACATGACGGAGTTTGCCTATTCCGGAGTGGGGCTTAACCCGCACTATGGAACGCCGCGATCTTCCTATGACCGGAAGACGGGCCGGATACCGGGTGGCTCTTCCGCCGGTGCTGCCGTGGCTGTCGCCGATCAAATGTGCGCCGTGAGTATCGGCACGGATACCGGCGACTCCTGCCGCATTCCCGCAGCTTACAATGGTATCGTTGGCTATAAGCCGAGCACGGGAAGGGTGAGCACGCAGGGCGCCTATCCGCTTTCAGCCCGATTTGATACCGTGGGGCCCCTTGGAAATTCGGTGGCCTGTTGTGCTGCCGTGGATGCGCTGATGGCTGGCGACTGGTCGGGGCGGATTGAGGCAACGGGGATTTCGGCGCTTCGCATTGGCGTTCTGAAAACTGCCGTGCTTGAAGGCCTGGATGCGGAAGTGGCATCGGCTTATGACCGGGCGCTGGCGCGGATTTCAGCTGCGGGTGCCAGGCTCAGTGATTTTTTCATTTGAGGAATTGCTTGAACTTCCAGTCCTCACCACCAAGGGTGGGATCGTTGCGGCAGAGTCCTATGCCCATCATCGAAATCTGATTGCGCAAAGAGGCGCGGAATATGATCCCAGGGTTCGCATGCGCCTTGAAGCGGCTGGCGCCATCAGTGCCGCTGACTATCTTGCGATCGTAAAACGCCGGGCTGAAATCATCTCGCGGTTCAACGGCCGCATGCGGAATTTTGACGCCATTGTGCTTCCCACCGTCATGAATGTTTCACCAGCGATTTCGGCGCTTGACGGCGATCAGGACTATCTGCGCCACAATTCCATGAGTTTGCGCAATACCTATGTGGGCAACTTTCTGGACTGCTGTGCGCTATCAATTCCGGCAAATGAGCCGGGCGCCGCCCCCGTTGGACTTATGCTCATGGGGGCCTGGGGACACGACCAGAACCTGTTTTCCGTGGGGCAGGCGGTCGAGCGAGTCTTAGAAATACATTGATTTTCAATTGAGGATTGCAAATTATTAAATTTGCAATTTATATTAGCAAATTTTAGATGAATCACTTACAGATAGCGACGTGTCTCAAATGCACCTGATAGGCAACCATTTGGACCTGAAATCAGTTCTGCCGGCACTGAGCGGTACAGCAAAGTTCAGACTCGCTGGCAGCGAGGCCGGGTGTGTAACGCTCTCTCCCCAGAAAGGCGGCTAACTCAACCAACATAGCCCCTATGTTCGCATCCGGCCTTAGATTTCACGAGCCCACTCATAGCCCCCAAGAATTTTCCGAAGCTTTTGAAGAAAAAACTTGCAAATGGAACAAAATCAGAACATAACATCAACATCGCTGGTACAAACTAAGTGATTGCACCGAGCGAGGCATCTGACTTAAGGAGTACGGGCGATGGGGCAAGCGAATCTGCGGGTAGTTGAGAATACTTCAATGGACAAGAACAAGGCGCTGGACGCGGCGCTAAGCCAGATTGAACGGGCTTTCGGCAAGGGTTCAATCATGAAGCTGGGGTCCAATCCGGTGGTTGAAATTGAAGCGATTTCGACGGGTTCCCTGGGTCTCGACATTGCCCTTGGAATTGGCGGATTGCCGCGCGGCCGGGTCATTGAAATTTATGGGCCGGAGTCTTCCGGCAAAACAACATTGGCTCTTCAAACCATTGCGGAATCCCAAAAGCGCGGCGGCATCTGTGCTTTCATTGATGCCGAGCATGCGATGGATCCGGGTTATGCCAAAAAACTTGGCGTGAACATTGAGGACCTCCTGATTTCGCAGCCGGATACGGGCGAGCAGGCCCTTGAAATTGCCGATACGCTGGTGCGCTCCGGCGCCATTGAAATCCTGGTCATTGATTCCGTGGCGGCTCTCACGCCCAAGGCTGAACTTGAAGGAGAGATGGGTGATTCACTGCCCGGCCTGCAGGCGCGGCTGATGAGCCAGGCGCTGCGCAAGCTGACGGCTTCAATTTCCAAATCCAATTGCATGGTCATTTTCATCAACCAGATCCGCATGAAAATTGGCGTCATGTTCGGCAGCCCGGAAACCACAACGGGCGGCAATGCGCTCAAATTCTATGCCTCGGTGCGCCTGGACATCCGCCGGATTGGTGCGATCAAGGACCGCGAAGAGGTGGTCGGCAACCAGACCCGGGTGAAGGTGGTCAAGAACAAGGTGGCGCCGCCGTTCAAGCTGGTCGAGTTTGATATCATGTATGGCGAAGGCATTTCCAAGGTGGGCGAACTGGTTGACCTGGGCGTTACCGCAGGCGTGGTTGAGAAGTCTGGTTCCTGGTATTCCTATAATGGCGAGCGCATTGGGCAGGGCCGGGACAAGGCCAAGGAATTTCTCAAGCTCAATCCGGATATGGCCAATGCCATTGAGGCCTCTATCCGCGCCAATGCGGGATTGATCGCTGCCAAGATCACGGTTGCGCCGACCGCCGAAGACCCGGACGAGTAAAGTTCAATAGAAAGGATTGCCTGCCGTTGTTGTTAGTGGCGGCAGGTTATGTTGGTGTGTCCCCCACACCGCAGGCGAAGCGCCCTCCGTGCCCCCGGAGGGCGCTGTTTGGTTTTGTAAGGAGATAACCATTTACCTGCGGAAATTCTGGACAGGACCGGCAATCGCACCTTAAAGAGCATTCCAACTGTTTCCACCGCCGGACCTTTGGATATTATATGACCAGCCTTGCCCAGATACGTTCAACCTTCCTTGATTTTTTCAAGACCCGTGGCCATGAGGTCGTGGCCTCGTCATCCCTTGTGCCACGCAATGACCCCACCTTGATATTTGCCAATTCGGGCATGGTGCAATTCAAGAACGTGTTTACGGGTGCCGAACGCCGCTCTTACAACCGGGCCACGACGGCGCAGAAATGCGTGCGGGCTGGTGGCAAGCACAATGACCTTGACAATGTGGGCTATACCGCACGCCACCACACATTTTTCGAGATGCTCGGCAATTTTTCGTTCGGTGATTACTTCAAGTCCGATGCGATTGAATGGGCATGGACGCTGGTGACCAAGGAATATGGTCTGCCTGCCGACAAGCTCACGGTTACTGTTTTCTCGGAAGACGATGAAGCCTTTAGCCTGTGGAAGAAAATAGCGGGGCTTCCGGACAGCCGAATTATCCGCATTCCGACCACGGACAATTTCTGGTCCATGGGTGATACGGGCCCCTGTGGCCCGTGTTCAGAAATATTCTACGACCATGGCGACAAAATTCCCGGCGGCCCTCCGGGAAGCGCTGATGCGGATGGGGACCGCTTTATCGAAATCTGGAACCTCGTGTTCATGCAGTATGAGCAGGTGAGCAAAGCTGAACGCGTCAGCCTGCCCAAGCCTTCCATTGATACGGGCATGGGATTGGAACGCGTTGCCGCTGTCCTGCAGGGAACCCACGACAATTATGAAACTGATTTGTTCCGCGCCCTTATTTCCGCAATTGTGGAAAAGACCGGGGTAGCTGCCGAAGGTAAAAACAAAGCCTCGAACCGGGTGATCGCTGACCATTTGCGCGCCTCGTCATTTCTGATTGCCGATGGGGTTCTGCCTTCCAATGAGGGCCGTGGCTATGTGCTGCGCCGGATCATGCGCCGCGCCATGCGCCATGCCGAACTTTTGGGGCAACGTGAGCCGCTGATGTGGAAACTGGTTCCTTCCCTGGTGCGCGAGATGGGTGCGGCCTATCCGGAACTTGTCCGCACGGAAGAGATGATCACGGAAACACTTCAGTTGGAGGAAAGCCGCTTCCGCAAGACGCTTGAACGCGGCCTTCGGATTCTTGATGACGAATCGGAAAATCTGAAGAGTGGTGACACATTCAACGGCAACACAGCATTTAAGCTTTATGATACGTATGGCTTCCCGCTTGACCTTACCCAAGACGCATTGCGTTCGCGCGGCATTGTCGTGGACACCGATGCTTTTACGGCAGCCATGAATGTACAGAAGACCGAGGCGCGCCGCGCCTGGAAAGGTACGGGCGACAGCAAGTCTGATGCGATCTGGTTTGAAATCCGCGAAGCCGTGGGGGCCACGGAATTTTTGGGCTACGACACGGAGAAGGCCGAAGGCGTGATTGTGGCCATGGTTGTTGACGGCAAGCAGGTCAAGTCTCTCAAACCCGGTGACAAGGCTTCGATTGTCGTCAACCAGACGACATTCTACGCCGAGTCGGGTGGCCAAACCGGCGATCATGGCGTGATCAAAGCCGTAGGCGGCGGGCGGTTCAAGGTAACGGGCACGGAAAAGCGGTTGGGCGACCTGGTCATTCACATGGGTGAAGTCGAGCACGGCACTCTAGCTCTGGGAGACGCAGTTGAGCTCAATGTTGACCACGCGCGGCGTTCGGGCAACCGGCAGCATCATTCGGCAACGCATTTGTTACATGAAGCATTGCGCAAGACCTTGGGCGCCCATGTTGCCCAGAAGGGTTCGCTGGTTGAGCCCAATCGTTTGCGCTTTGACTTCTCCCACAACAAGGGCATGAGTGCTGAAGAACTCACCGCTGTGGAAGCCATGGCAAACGGCATTGTTCTCCAGAACGGGCCAGTCAGCACGCGGTTGATGTCGGTTGATGCAGCCGTCGCCGAAGGGGCCATGGCGCTGTTTGGCGAGAAATATGGCGATGAAGTGCGAGCTGTCTCCATGGGGCGCAATGAGGAAGGCGCTGCAAGACCCATCTATTCGCTGGAGCTTTGCGGCGGCACTCATGTGTCGCGTACCGGCGATATTGGCCTCATCAAAGTTCTGGCCGAGAGCGGCTCGGCGGCGGGTGTCCGGCGGCTTGAAGCTTTGGCAGGTTCAGCGGCGCGCGAGTATCTTGACTTGCAGGACAAGCGGGTGGCAGCCGCTGCCGCAGTGCTAAAGACAGCGCCATCGGAATTGGTGAGCCGCATTGAGAGCCTCATTGACGAACGCAAGAAGCTTGAGCGCGAACTGGCCGAGGCCAAGAAGGCCCTGGCGCTTGGCGGCGGTGCTGCCGCGGGCGAAGGCGAGGTTGAGACCATCAAAGGCATCAAGTTCATGCGGCGTGTGCTCGGCGACATGGATTCAAAGGACATGAAGGGTCTGGTTGATGAAAGTAAAGCCAGGCTCGGCTCCGGCGTGGTGGCGCTCGTCAGCGCCAATGGCGAAGGCAGGGCAAGCCTCTATGTGGGCGTTACCGCCGACCTTACATCGAAGCTGAGTGCCGTCGATCTTGTCCGGGCAGGGGCCTCCGTGTTGGGCGGCAAGGGTGGCGGCGGCAGGCCAGACCTAGCGCAGGCGGGTGGCCCTGATGCAGGGAAAGCGGCAGAAGCACTTGAAGCGATAAGGGCGGTGCTTGCCAGCTAATCGTGGTCCGGGTGCTGGAGGCTTTTCAGCTTCGCTAGATCCTCCGGCTTGATGTCGTCTTCGGTTCGTGTTCCCGGCAGGGTGTGCAGACTTGCAAAGGCGGGAAGCATCGCCTCGATGCCATACTGCTGTTGCGGCGCGACGGCGGCCGGATTGTCCAGCGAGCCAATCGCTACGGCGATGTTCTTCGACTCATCATAGGCGAAGGCAAGGGGCGTGCCGCAGGTTGAGCAAAAGTAACGCGAGACGATAGACGATGACCTGAACACGCCTGGTTTTTCGTGCGACCAGCGGAAGTTCTCCCGCGCCGTGCCAACAAGCGCTGCAAAGTAATTGCCAAAGGCCTTTTGGCACATGCGGCAATGGCAGATGTGCGGGTTGTGAAGCGGGCCTGTGATCGCATAGCGCACCTGGCCGCATTGGCATCCGCCAGTGATCATCTCGCTCATGGCCAATGATCCGTATCGTGGTCCGGGTGCTGCAAGCTTTTTAGCTTGGCGAGATCCTGGGGAGTGCGCGTCTCGCTGGTGGTTTGTTCCGGCAAGAGATGCATGTCCCTAAACCAAGATACCCGGCTTTCCACGCCCACCTGTTCCTCCAGGGGGCCGAAGCTTGAGGGCTCGTCGAAGGTTCCGATGGCGAGTTCAAAATTCGCATCGCCGTCCTCACGCATATAGAGGGGCGTTCCGCACCCGGAGCAAAAGCCGCGGGCCACAATGGCTGATGACCTGAACACAGAAGGCTTCCCCCGCGTCCATGATAAATTGCTGGCCGGAACTGAAACCAGGGCCGCGCCCCACGAACCGAAAGCCTTTTGGCACATGCGGCAGTGGCAAATTCCGGCCCGTCCGAAGGCGCCCGCCACATGAAACCGGATCGCGCCACATTGGCAGCCACCTGAGAAATACTCCGCCAATTTCGTTTCTTTCAGGCTGGAAACCGGAAAATCAACCATTTGTTTACCATAATTGGGGCAGCGTGGATTTTCAATTGCTTGTGGTAGGGCAGGCGGGGAGCAGCGGCGTTGGGGAAGGCAATACTAAAGGACGGCCAAAATTCATGGCCCAGAGTGCAATTTGTCTACTTTCTTATTGCCGCATTCAATCTCGTGGCCATTTTCTGCGGCCTCTATCTCAGCCATTTGGTAATTGGCGTTTACCAGGCCAGTGTCAGCGAGTCTTCATTTTTTGACCGTCAGGTGGCGTCCTCATGGGTCATCGCTGACGCTGCCGCTGATGCGCAATCGGAATATGTCAAAGTGCTCAATACGAAGGCGCTCGAACAGGCGCAGTCAATGTTCAAGTCGAAGACTTACGAATTTCGGCAGGAAATCAACCGTCTCCGTGCGCAGCTTCCGCAGCATTCTGACGAAAAACTAGCAAAGAAAGCTTTAGCGTTATTGCGGCAGATGGATAACGCAATGACTGAGATTGAGAAACTCGCAGTAAAAGTAGGCGACCTCGTCAGCGCTGGCGACAATGCAGGCGCCCAAACCGTTGTTACCCGTATTGTCGAACGCTACGCATCACTCAGATTCAATATTAAAGACCTCAATCAACTAATCGGGCGGGTAAAACTGAACGCGGCCGACAACGCGAATGTTACGGTCGCCAGACTTCGCAACTATGAGTTCTACATTGGTGTGCTGATGGCATTGGTGATCTGTGCCGTTTCGTTCTACGGACAATTCGTGGGACGCCTGCTGAAGCGAAAGTTTATTGAGCTCGAAAGAGCACACAGTGAACTTGCCGAATCCCACAATCAGGCCATTACCTTTTCAAGGGAAATCCAAGACGTTAACAACGAGATGGGTACTCTAAACCGGCAGCTCAATGAAAACATCACTAAGCTTAGGGAAGCCCAGGATGACGCGCTGCGCAAGGGCAAGATGGCGCAACTTGGCAATCTGACGGCAACCGTTGCCCATGAGTTGCGAAACCCCCTGAGCACGGTTCGAACCTCAACCTACCTTCTGGCGCGCAAGGTCAAGGACAAGGGCCTTGGCGTGGAACCGCAATTGCAACGCATCAACAATGGCGTTATTCGTTGTGACAACATCATTACGCAACTCCTGGATTTTTCCCGCTCCAAGGCAGTGAATGCAGAACCGACCGTACTTGATGTCTGGCTCGAAAAACTTATCCAGGGCGAGGCGCAGAAACTGCCAGAACTGGTTTCCATCGAATGCTTCTTCGGCCTGGGCGACAAGTTGGTTGATCTTGAACCCGGAAGGTTTGAACGCGCCATCATAAACCTGCTTTCCAATGCATCAGAGGCGATGGTTGGCAAGGGCGATGATCCCAAGGCAAGATTCACGGAAACGCCTGTCATCACCATCACGACACGGCTGACAATACGCGGTGCGGAGATTTGCGTTGCCGATAATGGACCAGGAATTTCCGCAGACAACCTGACCAAAGTTCGTGAACCGCTGTTTACGACCAAAAACTTTGGCACCGGTCTCGGGATTTCCGCGGTGGAACAGATACTTGAACAGCATGGAGGTGGCCTCGACATCGATTCAGTTGAAGGGAAGGGCGCCACCTTTACGCTTTGGTTGCCAATTCGCGAAAATTCTGGGGAGAAAGCCGCATGAAACGTTCACTACGCATACTTATTGTTGATGATGACGCAGACAACGCCAATTCCTTGGGCGAGCTGCTCGAAATGGAAGGGCACAGACCGCTTGTGGTCTATGACGGCGACGGCGCCATCGCGGCCTATCTCAAGGAGGATTTTGACATCGCATTCATGGATGTGATGATGCCGGGAAAGAACGGTGTGGAGAGTTTCCTGGAGATCAAAAGGCTGAAGCCCGCGGCCAAAGTCTACATGATGACGGGATACAGCGTGGAGCAGCTGCTGCAGCAGGCCATGGCTGGTGGTGCAATGGGAGTTTTCTCAAAGCCTGTCAATCTCTATCAGGTGCTTGATTCCGTTGCGGGACTTGGATCATCCGGGATTGTTCTCGTTGCTGAAGATGACCCGGATTTTGGTCCGACGCTGGCTCAGCTCATCAATCGCAACGGTTATCGCTGCGAACTGGTTCGCAATGGCCGTGATGCAATATCGCGCGTCGTGGCCGGGGGCGTAGATGTTCTCGTGCTGGATCTCAAAATGCCGTTGATCAATGGCATCGACGTTTACACGACGCTGAAGAAGCAGGGACGAAGCGTGCCCACCATCATTATTACGGGAAATGCTTCTGAACACAGCAAGGAACTTGCGCTTTTTGATGATGTTGTTTTGACCGGGATTCTGAACAAGCCGTTCGATCCCCTTGTGTTGTTGGACCGCCTCGAAAAATTAGCCGCCTGATCATTTGCACGCTTAGCTCTGGGGAGAGATTTAGCAATGACAATTCACGGAAAGACGCCTGTCTCGCGCATCAACAACAGCGATGTGCTTCTGCAGATTCTTGACATGCTTCCGACATCGATTTTCGTCAAGGACGAGAAGCTGAACTTTGTATTTTCCAACGAAGCCCATTGCAAAATCATTGGCTCGCCAGCTGAAAAGCTGCTCGGGCTTTCCGATGCGGATTTCTATCCAGAAAGCCAGGCAAAGGAGTTCATGGCAGGCGACCGAAGGGTTCTTGAATCGCCTGAGCCTATTGAATTCATGGAGCTTGCGACCAGCACCGATGGTTCGACGGTATACTCCCTTACGCGAAAGGCCCGCGTGGCAACGTCTGATGGTACGACCTATCTCATAGGCACAAACACAAATGTGACGGAGATGAAAAGGACCGAGGCGGAACTGGAAGCCAAGGAGGCCCGCTACCGTGCGCTTGCCGAGACTGTTCCCGTTGGAATCTGGCATCTGCATGAAAATGGCGGCACGATTTATCTAAATCCATTTTTGCTTAATCTTCTTGGCATGACGGAAGCGGAATTTTCGGCGGCCGACCCGAAGGATGTGCTTGCCTGCTGCCCGGCTAACGGTATCGCGGAAATGATCGGTACTGCATCGCGGTTTGAGACCGACCTCCTGTCGCGTGGCAGGGTCGCTGCGCGCGCCATGGTTGTTTCTTCCGGTTGGCTGGAAAATGCCGGCGTCGCCGGCCGCTCGGTGATGGTTACCTTTGTCGACATAACGAAAATCAACGATCTCCAATCGGTGAATGACCAGGTCACGCGGCTTAACGCGGAGCTATCGGACAACATCCAGAAACTGAAGGACACCCAGGAGCAAATGGTGAAGGCGGGCCGGATGGCCCAGCTCGGACAGCTCACCGCGACAGTGGCCCATGAATTGCGCAACCCGCTCGCGGCGGTGCGGACCTCCGCCTTCGTTCTGGACCGAAAAATCAAGGGCAAGGGGCTTGGTGTTGAGCAACAGCTGCAAAGAATCGACAATGGCGTCGTGCGCTGCGACAATATAATTTCACAGCTTCTGGACTTTGCACGCACCCGTGCGGCCCAGCGCAAACTTCTTGACCTTGACACTTGGCTAGCAAAGATCATTGAGGAGGAGGCGGCGAAACTGCCATCTGTGGTGATCATTGATTGCACGTTGGGACTGGACGGTCTGGTGACCGCCATTGATCCGGAGCGCATGAGCCGCGGCCTGATCAACCTGATCAGCAATGCTTCGGAAGCGCTTGTGGGCAAGGGCGATGAACTCTCCAGTGACTCGGAATTCGTTCCGAATATAAAAATCAAATCCCATCGGACCGGGCGCGGTGTTGAAATTGTTGTGGCGGACAATGGACCTGGCATTTCGGCGGAAAATCTTCAGAGGATCACGGAGCCGCTGTTTACGACCAAGAGCTTTGGCACCGGTCTTGGCTTGCCGGCAGTTGAGAAAATTCTGGAACAGCATGACGGGGGGCTTGAAATCACGTCTAAACTTGGTGAAGGCGCATGCTTCACCGCTTGGTTTCCCATCATCGAAGAACTTGAGGAGGCTGCTTAAAATGGCGCGCACACTTTCTATTCTTGTTCCTGACGACAATGCCGACAATGACGATGCCTTGGCTGATCTTCTTTCGATGGAGGACCACAAGGTGAAGGTGGTCTATAGCGGACAGGCGGCCATTGATGCCTACCGGTCTGCTCCTTTTGATCTCGGATTTTTTGACGTGATGATGCCGGGCAAGAACGGTGTTGACTGTTTCCTTGAAATCCGTGCGCAACGGCCGGACGCCAAAGTCTACTTCATGACAGGCTACAGTGCCGACGACCTGCTCAAGAAAGCTATGGCCAGCGGGGCTCTGGGCGTATTCGGCAAGCCCGTGGACTTGCCGCGCGTTCTCGACGTTTGCGAGGCCGTCTAGCTATTCAGGCTGCGGCCTTTTGCAGATTTTTGTCGATGGCATCGATGAAGCCCTCGGTGGAAAGCCAGCTTTGATCTGGCCCCACGAGGACCGCGAGGTCCTTTGTCATGCTGCCCTCTTCGATGGTTGCAACGGTCACTGCTTCCAATGTGCTAGCAAATTTTGCCAGGGCCGCGTTGCCATCGAGTTTGGCGCGATGCTTGAGACCGCCGGTCCAGGCGTAGATTGAAGCGGCGGAATTGGTGGAAGTTTGCTTGCCCTCTTGATGCAGACGATAGTGACGTGTCACGGTGCCGTGGGCCGCTTCGGCTTCCACGGTTTTTCCGTCGGGAGTCATCAATACTGATGTCATGAGGCCCAGCGAGCCATAGCCCTGGGCCACGAGATCGGACTGCACATCACCGTCATAGTTCTTGCAGGCCCAAATGTATCCGCCGGTCCACTTCATGGCGGAGGCTACCATGTCGTCGATCAGGCGGTGCTCATAGGTGAGCCCGCGCTTTTCGTATTCGGCCTTGAACTCGGACTCGAAAATCGCCTGGAAAATATCCTTGAAGCGCCCGTCATAGGCCTTGAGAATGGTATTCTTGGTTGAGAGATAGACAGGGTAATTGCGGTTCAAGCCGTAGTTCAGGCTGGCACGGGCAAATTCCTTGATGCTGTCATCGAGGTTATACATGGCCATGGCAACACCTTCGCCCGGCGCCTTGAATACTTCCTTTTCAATCACCTTGCCATCATCGCCGACGAACTTGATTGTGAGTGTGCCTTTGCCAGGGAAAGTGAAATCCGTGGCGCGGTATTGGTCGCCGAAAGCATGGCGGCCAATAATGATGGGCTTGGTCCAACCCGGCACGAGGCGCGGCACGTTTTTGCAGATGATGGGTTCGCGGAAAATGACGCCGCCCAGGATGTTGCGGATGGTGCCATTGGGCGACTTCCACATCTGTTTGAGGTTGAATTCCTTCACGCGCGCTTCATCGGGAGTGATGGTGGCGCATTTCACGCCGACGCCATGCTTCTTGATGGCATTGGCCGAGTCAACCGTCACCTGATCATTGGTGGCGTCGCGGTTTTCAACCGAGAGATCGTAGTAATGCAAATCGACATCGAGATAGGGGTGGATCAGCTTTTTCTTGATCAAGTCCCAGATGATGCGGGTCATCTCATCGCCATCGAGTTCAACAACAGGATTGGCGACTTTTATCTTGGTCATTTGCAGAACCTCATCATCTAGGCTGGAATTTGGCGTTGCTATAGCAGGCGATTTCGGGATGTCCAACCCTTACTCTGCCGCAAGGCACCTATGAGAGAGGGGATTTGGTTTTGACTTGAGGCTCCCCTTCGTGGCACGTATGCAAAATGTCGACGTCTTCCAATGCTCTCCATCACAGACCCTATGTTTTCTATCTCGCGGCCCTGGGTTCGGCGGGATTTGCCGTGCAGATCATGTCGGTGGCCGTGGGCTGGCAGGTTTATGATCTCACCCGCAATCCGCTTGATCTTGGCTTTGTGGGTCTGGCGCAGTTTCTGCCGGCGCTGCTGCTCGTGCTGGTCACGGGGCTTATTGCGGACAAGTTTAATCGTCGATTTATCATAGCTTTATGCCTGCTTGTTGAAGCCGTATGCGCGGTTGGGCTCGTAATCTTCACACTTTCGGCTTTCCAGGAGGTGTGGCCGATTTTTATGATCCTGGTGGGTTTTGGCACGGCGCGGGCCTTCATGAATCCGGCTGCTGATGCGCTGGCTCCCAATCTGCTGCCCAAGATAGCGCTGGCGCACGGCATTTCGCTCAATTCCATGACGTGGCAAATCACCACGATCACGGGGCCAGTCGCGGGCGGATTGCTGTATGGAGTTTCTGGGGCGTTTGCCTATGGCGTCGCCGTATGCCTGTTGGTTCTGGCCATTACCTGTGTGGTCCTGATTGGCCGTGTGCCGCAGGAAAATCATGCGCAGGAAACCAATTTTGCCACCTTGCTGGCGGGTTTCAAGTTCATCAAGTCGGAGCAGATTGTGCTGGGCGCCATCTCGCTTGACCTTTTCGCGGTGTTGCTTGGCGGTGCCGTGGCCCTGCTTCCGATTTATGCACGCGACATTCTGGAAGTCGGCCCCTGGGGACTTGGCCTGTTGCGGGCAGGTCCTGGAATCGGGGCCATTGCCATGGCGTTCTGGCTTTCGAAATACCCTATTCGAGACAAGGCCGGCGTGATCCTGTTTCTATTCGTGGCGGGTTTTGGCCTTTGCACGGTGGTGTTTGGTATTTCAAAGTCAGTGCCGCTGTCGATTGTTGCCCTTGCCCTCATGGGGGCCTGTGACATGGTAAGTGTTTATGTGCGTGAAACGCTGATGCAATTGTGGACGCCGGATGCGGTTCGGGGCCGGGTGAATGCGGTCAACCGGGTGTTCATAGGTGCCTCCAATGAACTGGGTGAGTTCCGTGCTGGTGTCGTGGCGGCATGGATTGGGGCGGTTGCGGCGGTGGCTATCGGCGGGGCGGGGACAATGGCAGTAGCATTCCTCTGGTCGCGCTGGTTCCCTGAATTGCGCAATGCGAGAAGGCTGGACGGGAAAGGCTAGCGTCCTGCATTCAACTTCGCTATTTCCCGTGGGAACATGGCTGGCACCGACAAAACACAGAATCAGGTTTTGGGACCGGCACCCCTGGTGGTGCTGGCGCATCCGCAGCTTGGCGAGAATATCGGGACGGCGGCCCGGGCCATGGCGAATTTTGGTTTGCATGAGTTGCGGCTTGTGTCACCCCGGGATGGTTGGCCCAATGAAAAGGCGTTGACTGCATCATCGGGTGCCCATTGGATTGTTGAAGGGGCCAAGGTCTTTGATGATTTGCCTGCGGCACTCGTTGACATGAATTATGTCTATGCCACCACGGCGCGGCCCCGCGACATGATCAAGGAAGTGATTACGCCGGAGCAGGCGGGTGATGATATGCGGGCGCGCGTTGGGCGAGGCGAGAAGGTTGCGATGCTGTTTGGCCGGGAGCGCTGGGGCCTCAGCAACGAGGAAGTGTCGCTTGCCGATATTATCGTTACAGCTCCCGTTAACCCGGCCTTTGCATCGATCAATATTGCCCAAGCGGTTTTGCTCATGGGGTATGAGTGGTTCAAAGAACAGGCGGAAACTCTCGGCCAACAATCGCCGGAATTGGCGGCTTTAAGTGGTCCCGGTTTGCAGACGCCGAACACGCGGGCCGCCACCAAGGAAGAACTCTACGGATTTTTCGTTCATTTGGAACGGGAGCTGGATGACGCCGGTTTTTTTAAAACCGAGAAAAAAAAGCCGACCATGCGTTTGAATCTTCGCAACATGTTTGTGCGGGCGGAATTGACTGAACAGGAGATTCGTTCCTTGCGTGGAATGGTTTCATCTCTCACGCGCACGCACTTGCGGCCCAAGGGCTCCAAGGAATGACTGCTCCCCGCATTCTGCTGTTTGATTCCGGCATGGGTGGCCTGACCGTTGCTTCTTGTGTGCGGGCGCAATTGCCGGAGGCGCATTTGATTTATTCGGCGGACAATGCGGGCTTTCCCTATGGTGCATGGAAAGAGGATGAACTGGTTGGCCGCGTGGTTCATGTCATTGGCGCGCTGATCGAGAAGGCCAAGCCTGATATTGTGGTAATTGCCTGCAATACGGCTTCTACCTTGGCTATGGCAGCGCTACGTGAAAAATATTCAATTCCCTTTGTCGGCACAGTGCCAGCGATCAAGCCTGCGGCGGCGCAAACCAAATCCAATATTATCGGCGTGCTGGCCACGCCCGGCACGGTGAGCCGCGAATATACCCACACGCTTATTCATACCTATGCCTTTCACTGTAAAGTGATCTTGCATGGGGCGAAACGACTGGCTGAAATTGCCGAGCAAAAGCTCAAGGGTCATGCACCTGATCTGGATGAATTGCGCGAAGAGATCGCGCCCGTGTTTCGCAAGCGAGATGGCAAGCAAACGGATGTTGTGGTGCTGGGCTGCACCCATTACCCGCTTTTGATCGAGGAAATTAGGCTGGTGGCGCCCTGGGACGTGAACTACCTCGACCCCGCACCGGCCATCGCACGGCGGGTGAGTGATGTTCTGGCAGGCCTCACATTTACAGGGCTCCAATCAGGGGTTCCGGAGCCAAACACGGTACTTTTGACCTCAGCCAGAGGCAGTGCTTCAGAGTCACTGGCGGCCTATGACGCCATGGGCTTCCTGAGGCACCAATTCGTGGATCTGCCGGTATAAATGATAACTTTAGAAAAATTGGGTTTTGAAGAAGTTTCAGAGAGAAACTTGTTCGCACTACACTTGGAAACGCCAGAGAGTTTTCCTGATGTGTTTTCATTGGGTAGTTCGAGATTCGTCTGTCTCCTGGCTTGGGATTCAAGGGATGTCAATGTAAGTCGAGTAACGGAATTGGCGGCCAAGCTATTGAATGCTGGAGCTGTTTATGTGTGCGCATGGGGTCCTGACTGTCAACGTGTACATGATGTCATCGACGAAGTGCATGCAGGTCTAAATCCATCACTTATCGTCGATCGCACGGTATTGACCACTTGGCATTCGGGGGAGCCTTTGGTTGAAGCGATTTGGTTCGCATTAAATTGCACAAATCCGGATGAAAGATATGAACCGGGGTGCGCATCAATTCTTGGCGTTACAATTGGGAATCAAGGCTGGCATGAGGAGATTTGCAGCGCTTTTCGCGATTCTAACGGGTTTAGCTCGTCGAATTGACATGCTACCCACCTTCCGCTATCACCCGCCGCACTGACGGGACCAGAAGCCCCGTTTTGCTTGTCCGTGAACCCTTAAGGGTTCTGTCGGCTGGGAGACCAGAAGAGGAGGGTGGGTTCCAACTTAAATGGTTATGGAGAACCGTAAATGACAAAGCGTCAGCCCGCTAAACATAAAATTGATCGCCGCATGGGCGAAAATATTTGGGGGCGCCCTAAGAGCCCGGTCAACAAGCGTGAATATGGCCCCGGCCAGCACGGCCAACGCCGCAAAGGCAAGATGTCAGACTTCGGCATTCAGCTGAAGGCCAAGCAGAAGCTCAAGGGTTACTACGCCAATATTTCCGAGCGCCAATTCTCGAAGGTCTATGAAGAGGCTTCGCGCATGAAGGGCGACACGTCGGAAAACCTGATCGGCCTTTTGGAGCGCCGCCTCGATGCAATTGTTTACCGCGCCAAGTTCGTGCCCACTATGTTTGCCGCACGCCAGTTTGTGAGCCACGGCCATGTGAAGGTGAATGGCCGTCGCGTGACCATCGCTTCCATGCGCATCAAGGCTGGCGATGCCTTGGAGCTCACCGCAAAGTCCAAGGAACTTGCCGTTGTGCTTGAAGCCGTTCAATTGGCCGAGCGGGATGTGCCTGATTATGTTGAAGTGGATCACAAGGCGATGACGGCGAAGCTGGTGCGTGTGCCAGCTCTTGCTGACGTTCCTTATCCAGTTCAGATGGAACCACACTTCGTGGTGGAATATTATTCACGCTAACTGTTTGGCGTTTGTTGAGTTTGAGACGGCGGGCCTTGTCCCGCCGTTTTGTTTATTTGAGCATTGAGGCGATGTAGGTGGCGAAGTCGAAATTGGGCCGCTCGAGATGGGAGAGGTGGCCGGGTTTGGCCATGTCAGAACATAGGCCACGATAGACCCGTTCGGTGCAGCCCTTGTCCTCGACGTTGACGTCATCGAGCAGGGTTTTGAGTTGCCTGAAGTGGGCTTGCGCATCCGGGTCATTGGCAAAATCGGGCGACATGCCGCCGCCAAAAATTACGCGCACCTGGCCAGCGCCATGGGGGTGGAGCGAGAGATACCAGAAATACCCCGGCGTCAGGGTGATGAGGAGGCTGGGATAGATGGCCAGCAGGAACGTCGTCCGGCGGCGTTCGCCTTCCATGCGCGTGTTGGAGGGATGAGCCAGCGCAATTTTCAACGTGTCGTCTTTCAGGATGGTATGATAGTTGAATGTGGCCAAGCCCGGAGGGCAGACCATTTCATCGAGCTTTGAAAGTCCGCCGATGGTTTTCGCGTGGCAGACGGGGAGGTGGTAACTCTCCATGAAATTCTCGGCCAGCACTTTCCAGTTCGTGTTCCAGATAAACTGCTCGTGGAAATCCTCTACATAGTTTTCCATGCCGTAGTCGGCGATCAATTCCTCAACATCGGCAAGTTTTTTGTAAGGCGAGGGCGCATCGGTATTGAGTGTGACCATCACCCAGCCCAGCCATTCCTCGCAGCGTATTTGGGGCAGGCGGTAATCGTCTTTGCAGAAGGCTTCATTGTGGGTCATGGCGGGAGCGGCGCGCAACGAGCCATCAAGATTGTAGCTCCAGCCATGGTAGGGGCAGACGATGGTCCCGGTATTGCCGGAATCTTTCAGCAGAATGGACATGCGGTGCAGGCAGACATTAGATTGGGCGCGCAGGGTGCCGCCACGATCGCGGAGCACCATGATGGGCTGGTTGGCCAACTCAAGCGTTACGTAGTCGCCGGGTTTGGCGAGGCTGCTGGCACGTCCTACGCAGAACCACTCCTTGCTGAAAATCTGTTCAACTTCCTTGGCGGCGAAATCTTCCGCCGTATAGACGGACTTGGGCATGGCGTGCGCCTGGTTGAAAGGCACGGCCACATTGGCTTTGAGCTCGGCAACGGCATCGAACGCGTTCATCATGGCCCCGTGTATGCCGCAATTTTGGCATCGGCAAGAGCAAAACAGCCGGCAATAGTGGGGTTCAGGGGCAGTTCGCGGTAGGCACCGATTGCACCTTGGCTTGCGAGGCGTCCAGCCAGCCCCGGCTCATCGCCCGCCACCACCCAGATGAAGCCGAAGACGGTTTCGCGAATGGGTTTCGCGCCAGCAATGGTGAGCTTGGCGAATATGTCATCGGGGGTTGTTCCGGGTTCGAAAACGGCCAGCATGGGGCCCGATGCTTCCGGCGGAAGCGATGCCTGCCGCATGAGGACAGCCATGACTGCGATCCACACGACAATGACACCGAAGAACAGGCTGATGGCAAGGCGGTGGCCGGGCCAGTGCATGGGTCAGGCCGCAGCGAACTTTGGCGCGCGCATCTCCTTGATGGGAAGATGCACGATGGCGGCAAACAGCCCCAAGGCAACCCCCATCCACCAGACGGGATCATAGGAGCCAAACTGATCATAGAGCCTGCCGCCAAGCCAGACGCCGAAGAAGGAACCAATCTGGTGGCTGAGGAATACGAAACCGTAAAGCGTTGCCATGTAGCGGGTGCCGAACATTACGGTGATGAGACCCATGGTGAGGGGCACGGTCGAGAGCCACAGGAAGCCCATGGTGGCGGTGAAAATAATCGTAGTGACCGGGGTGATCGGCAACAGGATGAAGGCGGCAACGGAAATTGACCGCAAGACATAGATGAGACTCAAAGGAACTCTCTTTTGATATTTGCCGCCAATGATGCCTGACATATATGAGCCCACTACATTGAATAGGCCGATGGCTCCCATGGCGACGCCGGCGAATTCCTTGCTGATGCCGTGTTCGGCCAAATACGGCGGCAGGTGAACGGTGACGAAGGCAAGCTGGAAGCCGCAGACGAAAAAGCCGGATACAAGCAAAAGGTAAGAACCATGGCCGAAAGCGCCGCCTATGGCCTGGCGCATGGTGATGTCGGCCTCGCCGGAGGTCACTTTTGTGCTCGAGCTATTCTGCACCATGAGGGGCAGTGCAAAAATCAGAATGAGCAGGGTGGAAGCAGCAAGTATGTAGAGAGCTTGTTGCCAGCCATAGGCAGAGATCAAGGCGCCACCGAGGGGCGCGAAAATAAATTGTCCGAGTGAACCCGAGGCGGTTGCGATGCCGAAGGCCCAAGAGCGCTTTTCGGGGGGCACGATGCGGCCGAGGGCCGCCATGACAATGCCGAAGGATGAGAGGGCAACGCCGATACCGATCAGGATTCCGGCGCCGAAGTGGAACACGAGCGGGGCTTCGGCGACAGCCATCACCACCGTACCAACGGCATAGAGGATGGCACCAACCATCAGCACGCGGGCGGAGCCGTAACGGTCTGCCAAGGCGCCGGCGACGGGCGTGGCGATGCCCCAGAGAAGGTTTTGGAGGGCAAGGCCAAAGGAAAAGATTTCCCGGGGCCAGGCGTGGGCTTCCGAAATGGGGGCAGTGAACAGGCCAAAACTGGAGCGGACGCCAAAGTTCACCATGGCCACAAGGCAGCCCGCAACGATAACTACGGCGATGGTGAAATACCAAGGAATATGTTTCTCGATCCTGTCCATAGTTTGCATATGGGTGTTTTTTCCTATGAAGTCAAGGGCTGCTTTGCCGGATATTTTTGCGGATGTACGGGCCAAACTGGGCGATGGCAACTCCAAACAGAATGATGCCGCCCGCGACAAGTGTCGGTGCCGTCACTGTCTCGCCAAGCAGAATCACTCCGGAGGCTACCGCAAGCACGGGTATGAGATAGAGGGAAGCGCCGACCGTAGTTGGCTGAAGCCTAGCGGTCGCGAAATTCCAGGTGCTGACGGTCAGCAGCGTGCCAACGAAAGTGAGATAGAACAGAGCGAGCAGGCCGTTGGTGTCCAGGCTGCTGGCGGTTTGCAAGGTGCCGGATGACGTAAAGGCAAGTGCAGGCAGCGCCGCAAGTATGGAAGACAGGGCGGTGATCTTGAAGGAGCCATAGGTTTGGATAAGCGTCTTGCTGAAAATCACGTAGACTGCCCAGGCCGCACCACAGGTGAAAATCATCAAGCCGCCAGCTACGATGTTTTCATGTGTCGTTCCGGCAGGCGTGTCGCCGCTGAAAAGATAGAGCGTGCCAGCGAAAGACACGACAAGCCCGATAATGGTGGGGATGGTGATTCGTTCGGTTCCAAAAAAACTGGCAAGGAGCGCTATCAGAAGTGGCTGGGTTGAAATGATGATGCCGCCGACTCCGGATGTAACGTAGGCAAAGCCAAATATGGAACCGGCGAAATAACCGAACATGCCGATGGAAATCAGGATCAGGCGGGCGATGTCTTTTCGCGCCACGATGTAGCCGCCGAAAAATGGCAAGAGCAGAAGGCAGGGAATTGCAACGGCAACGGTGCGGATGACGAGCGCATCGGCAGGGCCTGTGGCCAGTGAGAAGGAGCGGATAAAAGCGGGCGCCGCGCCCCAGACAAGCACGGTGAAGCCCAATAATGCGAAGGCTGTGGATTTGCTGGATTGGTCGGTCATGGCTGAGCGGTAGAATGCTTCAAGAGTGCCGGATCGTCCATAAACGGCAACGCGGGGCTGATATGTTCAAGCGCTTTCGCTGGCCAGGACCTTTTTTACGGCTGGCCGTTCTGCCATGCGATTGCGGTGGTCCAGCACTTTGGGAAAGCGCTTGGGTTCAACTCCATCGGCCTCAAGCCAACCGGAGAGGGTGAAGAGATAGGGATCGCTGATGGTATAGGTCTCGCCCGTGACCCATGGGCCCTTGAAATATTCGCGCTCGATGAGCTCGAAGCAATCGCCAACGTTTTGCGGAACCTTCTTCTTCATGGTTTCCATCGCTGGTTGATCATCGGTCCAGCGATAGCCGCGCATCCGGTGGGCATGGGCGACATGCACGGTTGAGCAGAGGTAGCTGTTGAAGGACTGGATTTGGGCCAATTGGAATGGATCGTTGACGGGGAGAAGATTGGCCTTGGGAAACATCTGCGCGATGTAAACCAGAATCGCGGGTGTTTCGGTGAGGATGCCATGGTCGGTCACGAGAGCGGGAACCCGGCTCTTTGGATTGATTTTCAGGTACTCCGGTTTGCGCTGTTCATTCTCCGCAAAGTTCAGTCGTTTTGCCTCATAGGCCGCACCAGCTTCCTCAAGCGTAATGTGAGAAGCGCGCGCGCAGGTATTGGCGGCATAGAAGAAGGTGAGCATGTGGACTTTTTCCTTGTTTTTCCTCACCCTGAGGTGCGAGCAACGCGAGCCTCGAAGGGCTGGTTGATGCGGAAACAGGTGCTTCGAGGCTCACGGGCTTCGCCCGCGAGCACCTCAGCATGAGGGGAGTTTGGAATTACGCAATAGCCTTCTCAACCAGCAGCTGCTTCAATTCCCCGGACTGGAACATTTCCATCATGATGTCGCTGCCGCCGACGAATTCGCTTTTGACCCAGAGCTGGGGGATGGTGGGCCAATTAGCATATTCCTTTATGCCCTGGCGGACTTCGTCGGAGTCCAGAACATTGATGCCCTTGAAGGGAACGCCCATGTGATTGAGAATTTGCGTGGCCTTGCCGGAGAAGCCGCACATGGGCATTTCAGGCGTGCCTTTCATGAAGAGGACCACATCATTGGTCTTCACTTCATTGTCGATCCATTTTGCAATGTCAGTCATATTCAGTTCTCCAAAATGCTTGTCGTGAGTGCCAAAGCGTGCAGTTCGCCGCCCATGCGGCCTTTGAGCGATGCGTATACCATTTGATGCTGCTGGACGCGAGACTTGCCCCTGAAGGCTGCTGACATCACGGTGGCGGCATAGTGATTGCCATCGCCTGCGAGATCACGGATTTCGACGTTCGCATCGGGCAGGGCTTCCTTGATGAAGCGTTCAATTTCAGCGGCGGCCATGGCCATCGGTCAATTCCCTTAGAGTTCGCCCGACATATAGGCCGGGAACCAGCCTTCATGGGCGCTTTTCAACTCAGCCCGAGATATAATCGTTTGGCCCGGAATATTCAATGTAGCATCGCCTGTTACCGTTCCTATGCGGTTGACATCAATTCCTTTGACATGGGCATGGGTGATGATTTTGGCGGCTTCCTCATCCTTGCAGGTGAGGACATAGCGGGCCTGGTCTTCGCCGAAGAGGGCTTCGTGGTTCATGGGGTCCAGTTTGGCGCCGAGGCCGGAGGCTAGAGCCATTTCGATGACTGTGGCAGCCAGACCGCCGTCGGAAATGTCATGCACGGCAGTGACTTGGCGGTGATTGATGAGGTTCCGCACGAAATCGCCATGGGCTTTTTCCTTACCCAAATCTACGGGTGGAGGAGCACCTTCTTCGCGGCCGAGGATTTCGCGCAGGTAAATGGATTGGCCGAGATGGGAACCGTGTCCGCCGAGCAATAGGATAGCTTCGTCAGGAGCCTTGAAGGCAAGAGTGGTCATTTTGCTCAGGTTGGTGAGGAGGCCAACGCCGCCGATGGTGGGGGTGGGCAAAATTGCCTGGCCATTGGTTTCGTTGTAGAGCGAGACGTTTCCGGACACGACGGGATAGCCGAGCGCGCGGCAGGCGGCGTCGATGCCTTTGATGGCGAAAACGAGCTGGCCCATGATTTCCGGTTTTTCGGGATTGCCGAAATTCAGGTTGTCGGTGATAGCGATGGGAACGGCTCCCACGCAGGTTAAGTTGCGCCAGCTCTCAGCCACGGCCTGCTTGCCGCCCTCGAAAGGGTCGGCCTCGACATAACGGGGTGTCACATCGGTGGTCAGCGCAATCGCCTTGTTGGGGCCAACGCGCACCACCCCTGCATCGCCGCCCGGGATTTGCGCCGAATTGGACTGAATGAAGTGATCATATTGCTCCCAGACCCAGCGTCTTGAGCACATGTCGGGCGATCCCATGATTTTGAGAATTGCGGCTTTGAGATCATTAGGGGCGGGCACATCATTCAGAACCGGCAGCTTCTTAGGTTCGATCCATGGCCTGTCATATTCGGGAGCTTCATCGCCCATCTGCTTGATCGGAAGGTCGGCTTTCACTTCGCCTTCGTGCTTGATGATGAAGCGCAGCGTATCGGTTGTGTGGCCTACTATGGCGAAATCCAGGCCCCATTTGTGGAAAATGGCTTCGGCCTGTTTTTCCAGTTCCGGGCGCAGCACCATGAGCATGCGCTCCTGGCTTTCGGACAGCATCATTTCATAGGCCGTCATATTTTCTTCGCGGCAGGGCACCATGTCGAGATTGAGTTCAATGCCGAGATCGCCCTTGGCTCCCATTTCAACGGCAGACGAGGTGAGGCCCGCGGCCCCCATGTCCTGAATGGCGATAACGGCACCGGAGGCCATCAATTCGAGGCAGGCTTCGAGCAGGCATTTTTCGGTGAAGGGATCGCCCACTTGCACGGTGGGGCGTTTTTCTTCGGCGTTGTCGTCAAACTCGGCTGAGGCCATGGTGGCGCCGTGAATGCCATCCCGCCCGGTTTTGGCGCCGAGGTAAACGACGGGAAGACCAACGCCCTTGGCCTTGGAATAGAAAATCTTGTCCGCATCGGCGAGGCCAACGGCCATGGCGTTCACCAGAATGTTGCCGTTGTAGCGGGCGTGGAAATTCACCTCGCCGCCAACCGTTGGCACGCCGAAGGAATTGCCGTAGCCGCCGATGCCAGCGACAACGCCGGACACGAGGTGGCGGGTTTTGGGATGTTCAGGGGCGCCGAAACGGAGCGCATTGAGGGAGGCAATTGGGCGCGCACCCATGGTGAAGACGTCACGCAAAATGCCGCCAACGCCGGTGGCCGCGCCCTGATAGGGTTCGATATAGGAGGGGTGGTTGTGGCTTTCCATTTTGAAGACCACGGCCTGGCCATCGCCAATATCGACAACGCCGGCATTTTCGCCGGGGCCCTGGATGACGCGGGGCCCTTTGGTGGGGAGCGTCTTCAGCCATTTCTTGGAGGACTTGTAGGAGCAGTGCTCGTTCCACATGGCCGAGCATATGCCGAGTTCGGTCATGGTGGGTTCGCGGCTAAGCAGCTTCAAAAAGCGCTCATATTCTTCGGGCTTGAGGCCGTGTTGCGTGACGATGTCGGGGGTGATTTTGGAGGTGGGGGATTTGGTCATGTTGCGGGCGGTTTAGCCGCCCGCCAAAGGATTCACAACGGGATTTGGATGATAATCCCCGGCTATGGTGCTCTTGGCGCGAGCCGCTTTAATTTCAGCTTCCCATTGCGAAGCCGTGCCTGGGCCAGGTCATGGGCCAGTTGGAGCCTGAGCCAGTGTTCAGCCGTACTTCCGATGACTTTTTCCAGGCGGAGCGCCATATCAGGGGTTATTGCACTCTTGCCCCGCGTCAGAGCCTGCAAATACTGGCGGGTTACGCCCAGGCCGGCGGCAGCTTCAACTGCGGAAACCCTGAGGGCTTCAAAATCGTCCTTGAGGCCCATGCCGGGGTGTGGCGGGCATTTCATGGTCATGACTTCCTGACTCAATTATTGTCCAGCAGGTCCACATCAGAGGCGCCGCTTTCCGCAAAGCGAAAGATGATCCGCCAATTCGCGCACACGTTTGCGGCATGGAAACCCCACAATTCCCCCTTCAGTGAACGAAGGCGGAAACTCGGGCGGTTCACGTCCTCAATTCTTGACGCCTGATCCAGACTGGCGAGAATTGTTGCAATCCGCTCCACCAGGCCGGACGGCAGGCCGCTTTGATCATTGTTTTCGTAAAGGCGGCGCAAGCCCTTGTGATGGAAGCTGTTGATCATGGAACTTTGTTTTGTGTATTCGTGCTTGGCGCCGGAGCGGATTATGCCGCGACCCGGCCTTCAAATATGCGGTGGGGGTTCTTGCCGGGCTCCTTGGCCTGGCCAAAGTGCTCGGCGGCGCCATCGCGGACCAGCCGGTCCATGCGCAGGCGCAAAGCCATGTTGGCTTCGTTCAGGGCCTGCAGCTGCTCGGGAGTAGGCTGGTTTTTCTTGAAGAGTGACTTGAACATTTTATCCCCGCTCACGGTTTGTTAAGGCTGCTGTTTCGCCCATTGAGCGGCAAATGCTGGCGTTAATCTACGGTTAACTCTGTGTTGCGTGAACAACAGGTTACACAACACATTGGCAATTTAGTCTATTTTGAGAATCAGGCGGCTTGCACCCGGCAGAAGCAGGATGAATTTACGGGAACATCGGCCCGGGCTTTTGCCACATCGAGGCGTTGCTTGATGATAGCAGCTTCACTGTGCTTGCCCAGTCGCGTCAAGCATTCGTGAAAGCCATGGAGGCTCCAGACATTGTCGGGGTGCTGGCAGGCGCGGGCAAGGGTGTGGTCAAGGCCGAGATCGGCGCGGTAAATGGCTTCGGCCTCCTCGACCTGATTCTGTTCCAACAACAATGCACCAAGCGCGTGACGCGTGGGCTGCATGAAGCCCCAGGGTTCGTCGTAGCGCATGTTGTCGTAGAGGTCTGCGGACTTGCGGAGGTGGGCAAAAGCCTTGTCAAAATTGAATTTCCGGTATTCGATTTCGCCTCGCATCATTTCGGCGGCAACGGAGAGAATATCGAGGCTGGTGTTGTTGAACAGGCAGCGGGATTCCGGAATACGGGCCAGCGCCTCTTCAAACAGGCGGGCTTCCTTTTCTGCTGACGGTACGTTGAAACTGGCGGCATAAGCCACGGCCTTGGCATAGTGCAGCATTGCCGTGGTAACGCAGTAAAGTTTCTCATCGGCGGGAAGGGGCGTTGCAATGATTTCCTGCCATTTTCCAAAGCGGATAAAGACGTGAAGCTTGATCGATACGAAGGCTTCCAGCCAGTCGGCCATGGGAGGTGACTCCACGCGCAGCAATTCTTCTGAAATGGAGGAGGCCATTTCCTCTGCCGCTTCGAGAGCCGGGCCATATTGGCCAAGGAACATGGCGCCGTAAGTCTTGAAATGATAATTGTGGCAGCGGTAGAGGGAATAGAAATTGATGGCACCTTCGCGCGCCAAATATTTTTTGTCGGCGATAGAGGCTTGGCTGTTGCCGTCGATCACTTCCTTGTAGTGGCCGCAGAGAACATCAATGTGGGTCGGCATGTGGACGAGATGGCCCGCATCGGGAACGAGGCTGCGCAGCGCATCACCGGCGCGCAGGGCCCGCTCGGGGTAGGGCGACATCTCCATAAGGTGGATATACATGTGGAGCACGCCGGGATGTTTCATGCCGTGTGGAGTTGCCATGGCGCGTTCGAGCACTGCTATGGCTTCTGCCGTATCAGCCCCTTCGGCAGGTTTTCCGGCCTTGATATCCCAGAGCTGCCACGGCGTGCGGTTCATGATGGCTTCGGCGAAGAGGGCGGTCACATCCAGATCGTCTTTTTGGGCGAGATAGACTTCACGCATGGCTGCGGCGTAGTCATCGTTCCAGATCGGCGTGACCTCTTCCGTGTTTTTCGAGGGATAGCGTTTGGCCAACGGCTTGATCAAGGCTTGCTCAACCGGGCTCGCATGCTTCAGAAGTTCAAGGGCCCGCGCCGTCGCAGTGTGGGCGAGATCGAGCGATTTTTTCAGATCAACGGGATCAAAGGCCACCCATTGCTTGTTGTAATTGGGACCCGCCGCATAAGCGATGCCCCAGTGGGCCATGGCGCAGTTGGGATCGTGTTTGGCAGCTTTTTTGAAGCAGCGTACGGCTTCGTCATGATTATAGCCGTAACACCAGATGAGGCCGCGATCGAACCAGAGCTGGGCTTCCTTTGAGGTGGTGGTGACAGGGCGTGTATTACTGCCGAGATCATAATAGTCGGACATGATGTTCCTCCGCGCGAGGGAAATCTATCATGGAGGAATTCAAGCGGCTAGGAGGCTCTCGAACAACGGGCGGCAATCGGTTTTGCCGTGGAGTGGCTCAATCATGTTTTCGGGATGAGGCATCATGCCGATGACATTGCCGGCTTTGTTCACGATGCCTGCAATATTGTTCATGGCACCATTGGGATTGGTGGCTTGCGTGTAGCGGAAGACGACGCGGCCTTCGCCTTCCAGTGATTTCAAAGTCTCTTCATCGCAAATGTAATTGCCTTCGCCGTGGGCTACGGGGCAGGAGATGATCGCGCCTCTCTTCATGCGATTAGTGAAGAAGGTGGTATTGTTTTCGATTTCCAGTTTCACTTCGCGGCAGACGAAGTGGAGGTGGGCATTGCGGACGAGCGCGCCGGGCAGGAGGCCTGCTTCGGCGATGATCTGGAAGCCATTGCAGACACCGAGAACCTTGAGTCCCTTCAAGGCTTTGGCGCGGATATCAGTCATAATGGGCGAGCGTGCCGCGATGGCGCCGCAGCGGAGGTAGTCGCCGTAGGAAAAACCGCCGGGAACGACGATGAGGTCAACCTTTGGCAGTTCTGTATCCGTGTGCCAGACGGCAACGGGGGCTATGCCGGTCACTGCCTCAAGGGCCTTCATCATGTCGCGTTCGCGATTGATGCCGGGGAATACGACGACGGCCGATTTCATCACATATCCTTCACCCTGAGGTGCACCGCCGCAGGCGGGGCCTCGAAGGGTTTGTTCCAGTTGGACCCTCGGCCCATGCTTCGAGGCTCGCCTTTGGCTCGCAACTCAGCATGAGGGAAATTTTGAGAACGTATTTGCGATCCAGGAATCACGCCAATTCTATATCGTAATTCTCGATCACCGTGTTGGCGATGAGTTTTTCGCACATGGCTTTGACTTCGGACATGGCCTTCACCTTGTCAGTTTCGGCGACGTCGATTTCGAAGTATTTGCCCTGGCGCACGTGTTCCACACCGCCGAATCCGAGATGGCTGAGGGCGCCTTCGATGGCTTTGCCTTGCGGGTCCAGAACGCCTTTTTTCAGGGTAACTTTAACTTTGGCTTTCATCAGGTGTCACTCTTAACAAGCTTGGGCTTGGCGCGTTCGGGTTTTTCATTTTCGCTGATTATCCCTAAGCGCTTGGCCACTTCCTGATAGGCTTCGACGAGGCCGCCCATGTCTCTCCGGAATCTGTCCTTGTCCATCTTGTCGTTGGTTTTGGTATCCCACAGCCTGCATGAGTCGGGGCTGATTTCGTCAGCCAACACAATGCGCATCATGTCGTTCTCGTAGAGCCTGCCGAAT
>CAZHCO010000189.1:0-1680 GCA_964530965.1 uncultured Aestuariivirga sp.
GCTGCTTCATGATGATGTTGTCGATGAAAGCGATTTGCGACGCGGCAAACAGGCGGCTCGCGTTATCTGGGGCAATCAGGCCAGCGTTTTGGTCGGCGATTATCTCCTGGGCCAGGCCTTCAAGATGATGGTGGAGACGGGATCGCTTGATTGCCTTCGCATTCTGTCGAATGCGGCAGCGGTTATCGCCGAAGGGGAAGTTTTGCAGCTTTCCATTTCGCAAGACACATCGACGACGGAAGACGCTTACCTGCAAGTGGTTGGCGCAAAAACTGCGGCACTGTTTTCGGCGGCGGCTGAAGTTGGCGGAGTCATCGCCGGCAGGCCCCGGGATGAGCAGGCCGCGCTTGAATCCTACGGCCGCAATCTTGGCATTGTATTCCAGCTTGTCGATGATGCGCTGGATTACTCCGGCAAGCAGGCTTCGCTCGGCAAGAGCGTTGGCGATGATTTCCGCGAACGGAAAATCACCCTGCCCGTGGTTCTCTCCTTCCGGCGCGGATCAAAGGAAGAAAGAAATTTCTGGAAGCGCACTCTGGAAGAGGGCAACCAGACGGACGATGATTTGATCTATGCGCAAAAACTCATGGCAAAGCACGGAGCCATTGCCGACACGATCGAGCGCGCCAACCATTATGGCGACATCGCACGGGATGCGCTGGCGATTTTTCCGGACAGCAAATGGAAATCAGCGCTGCTTGAAGCGGTTGATTTCTGCATCGTCAGAGCGTTCTAGAAAATTGAACTCAGAGCAGACTCGTTGCGATAACCCACCAATCAGGGTGCCGTGTTTTGATATTTGTTGCGGCACGCTTTGCTTGACCTGAGTTTTCCGCCAAGCCAAAGCAAGTGGCACCGGAACCTGACATGCGCGAGCAGGTGATGTTTTCTTGAGAACCCAGGCTTTCAAGTCCGTCGGCAATTTCCGGGACAAAGCTTATCGCGGGTTCGGTGAGGTCATTCCGCCAACCATGAAAATCGCTGAGATTGCTGATTGGTGTTCCAAAGGATTGACCGCATTGCAAGTTCAAGGATCCAAAAACCTTTGATGTTGGCGCTGGAATTCGTGGATTGACCAGTACGATTCCGGAGGGAAGATCGATATCAATTGACTCAATAATTTCTCCAATGCCTCGCATGCGGCTGGTCTTTTGAAGTAAACATATGGGTACGTCCGCTCCCAGCCGCAGGGCAAGATTGTTCAAATCCCCGGATGATATTGAAAGGCCAGAATACTGGATAAGCCCGCGCAGGGCTGCGGCCGCGTCGGCGGAACCGCCGCCAACACCTGCAGCTACGGGAAGATTTTTTTCGAGCTGAAATTTTACTGGCGCGAATGGAATATTTTTTTTCTGGGCATAGTCAGCCAACAGGCGCCAAGCCTTTAGAACTATATTTTCACCATCAGGCGGCAAGTCATTTGCGAAAGGTCCGGATAGGCTGATGGATACATCAGCCGCCGGGGCAATGGTCAGAACATCCGCCACATCGGCGAAGGCCACTATGGAATCAAGTTCGTGATAGCCATCCGGCCTTCGCCCAATGATGTGCAGGGCCAGATTTATTTTGGCGTGGGCCGGCTCGGTTACGAGCATTTGATCAGCCGTTTGTCTGCCCGGTCTTGTTTTCAGCGGGCTTGGTGACCGGATCATCAGGCAGGCCGTTCAGCAATTTTTCCTC
>CAZHCO010000190.1:0-11564 GCA_964530965.1 uncultured Aestuariivirga sp.
CAGGATGAGAATGAGGCCCCACCAGAAGATGGGCATGGAATAGCCGGTAAGCGCTGCCCCCATCAGGGACTGATCATAGAAGCTGCCACGCTTGGCGGCAGCCATGACGCCGGCTGGAATCCCTAACAGAATTGCAAACAGCATACCGCAAAGGGTGAGTTCGAGGGTGGCGGGAAAAAGGGTGAGAAACTCATGGGCCACCGGTGATTTGGAAATAATCGAGACGCCGAAATCGCCATGGAGCAGGTTCCACACGTAATCGAGGAATTGCTTCCAGATGGGCTGGTCGAGGCCCATTTCATGGCGGAGCAGTTCGAGCCGTTCCGGTGAAATGCCGCGCTCGCCGCGGCGCACTTCGATGGGATCGCCGGGCACAAGCCTGATCATCGTGAAGGTCACGAACATCAATGCAATGAAAGTCGGCAGCGTCAGTGCCGCTCGCTTCAGAAGGAATCGAAACATCCAGCCACCGTATAAAAAAGGCGGAACAATTCCCTCTGGAACTGTTCCGCCGATTTAATTGTTATTCGGCTACGTCCACATTCTGGAACTCATGGGCGCCGAGCGGGCTTACCTTGTAGCCAGAAACGCTCTTGCGGATGGGTTCGAAGACGGTGGAGTGGGCGACGTTCAGCCACGGAACCTGTTCCGCCACGATCTTCTGGGCGTCCTGGTAGAGCTTGGTCCGCTCAGCCTGGTCCGTAATCTCGGCGGCCTTGACTATGTCCGCCTGGAATGCGCTGTCACACCACTTTGGGATGTTATTGGCGTTGGGCTTGCCATCCTTGTCGCAGCCCAGGAGCACGGCAAGGAAGTTGTCCGGATCGCCGTTGTCGCCGGTCCAACCGAGGAAGCCCATCTGGTGCTCGCCAGCCTGCATGCGCTTGCGATACTCGCCCCACTCATAGGAAACGAGCGTGGCATTGATGCCGACCTTGGCAAGGTCCGCCTGGACCATTTCACCCATGCGCTTGGCGTTGGGGTTGTAAGGGCGCTGCACCGGCATCCACCAGATGTCGGTATCAAGCGAGGTTACACCGGCGGCCGCCAGCATTTCCTTGGCCTTGGCTGGATCATAGGGGATATCCGCCGTTGCTTCGTCGTAAGACCACATGGTTGGCGGGATCGGGTTTTTGGCCTTCTGGCCGGCACCCTGGTAGACTTCCTTCAGGATCGCATCACGGTCAATCGCCATGGCGATGGCCTTGCGAACCTCCGGCTTGTCGAAGGGAGGCTTCTGGGCATTCATCGCCATGTAGCCGATGTTGAGGCCCGCCTGCTGCAGCAGCTGGACATCGGGATTGCTATCCATGTCAGCGAGATCCGCCGGGTTTGGCGCAATCATGATCTGGCATTCATTGGCCTTGAGCTTGGCATAACGGCCCGAAGGGTCAGGCGTGATGGCATAGATCAAATCGTCAACCTTTGGCTTTCCAGCCCAGCCGTCGAAAGCCTTGAAGCGGATGACCGCATCCTTCTGGTAGTCAACGAACTGGAAAGAGCCGGTGCCCACCGGAACCTGGTCGAACTGTTCAGGCGTTCCCTTGTCCATCAGGAACTTGGCGTATTCGGCCGAGTGGATGGTGGCGAAGTCCATGGCGAGGTTGGCAATGATCGGGGCATTCGGCTTGTTGAGCGTCATGACGACGGTGAGGTCGTCGGCACCCTTTTCGATCGACTTGAGCAGGTCAGGCATGCCCATGTCGTTGAAATAGTCGTAGGCGCCGCCCGAGACTTTTGAATATGGGTGATCCGCTTTCCACATGCGCTCGAAGGACCAGATCACATCCTCGGCGGTCAGGTCGCGGGCGGGGGTGAAGCCCGTTTTCTCGCTGGAATGGAACTTGACGCCAGAGCGGAGTTTGAAGGTGATGGTCAGGCCGCCGTCCGAAACCTCATAGGATTCGGCAAGGCCCGGTTCGGTTGCGGTTGTGCCGGGGGTGAATTGCACGAGCTTGTTATAGACGGGACGGGCCGCATCAAGGCTGGTGCCGGTGGTATTGATGGATGGAGAGAAATTTTCAGGCGAACCTTCGGAGCAGTAAACCAGCGATTTGGCTTGGGCGGCGCCGGCTGCAAGCATTGTGCCCATCAGCAACGCCACGCCAAACAGTTTTATGGATTTCATGATTGTCTCCCTAATTTTTTTGAACGCCCACAGGGGCGATTGCGCCACTTAAGCACGTTTTTTCCGATTGATCAAAATTGTGTTTTGAGGGAAGTAAGTCAATCGGATTTACTTATTGCCGGTGCTATGGTGAGTTCGGGAAACGGAGTGCAGAGATGGTAATACCGATGGTTCCAGCGGAAACGATCGCGGCTTTCAAGCGCGACGGGGCGGTTGCGTTGAAAGGGTATTTTGCTGATTGGGTGGAGGTTCTGCGGGCAGGAATTGGGCGCAACATGGCGGAGCCAAGTGTTGACGTAAAAATCTACAAGGGCAAGGACGGCGGCGGGCGTTTCTTTGGGGATTACTGCAATTGGGACCGGATTCCGGAGTACCGTGAATTTATTTTCAACTCTCCGGCGGCGGAAATTGGCCGCCAGCTGATGGGCACGAAAACGGCGCGGCTGTTTCATGAGCACGTGCTCGTGAAGGAGGCGAGCGCCGGAGTGGCCACGCCCTGGCACCAGGACCAGCCTTATTATTGCGTTGATGGCAATGATACGGTGAGCATCTGGATTCCTCTGGACCACGTGCCAAGGGACCGCACGCTGGAGTTTGTCAGTGGCTCGCACGTGTGGGGCAAGTATTACCGGCCGGAGCGTTTTGACAAAACCCCGCTCAATGAAAATGACGGGCTGGAGGAAGTGCCGGATATCAATGGCAACCGCGAAAAATTCAACGTCATCGGCTGGGCCCTGGAACCAGGCGATGCGGTGGCCTTCAATTACAAGACGCTGCATGGCGCTCCGGCCAATAACTCAGCAAGCGAACAACGGCGCGCATTTTCATTGCGGCTGTTAGGTGATGATGTGCGTTTTGCGCGGCGTGAAGGGGTGAAGACGTCGCCACCATTCCGCGGCGTTTCACTCGCCCATGGCGCGGCGATGGATGCAGCGGAGTTTCCGTTGTTGCTTGGGTGAAGAGATTTTTTTGAATCCCGTCGCCTTGCGTCAAGTCCATCATCAGGCCACAGTGTTACCATGACTCGTTTCAATCAACCTGCATCCGGCCTCGTCGTTCCGCGCTTTGGCGGCATTGCCACATTCATGCGGCTGCCCCATGTGCCGCTGGAAGAGGCGAAGGATATTGATATTGGTTTGGTCGGCATTCCCTGGGATGGGGGCACGACCAATCGTCCAGGTCCGCGCCACGCGCCGCGGCAGATGCGCGATCAATCTTCCATGGTGCGACGCATGCATCAGACCATGGGTATTGTTCCCTATGATCTTGCCAATGTTGCCGACCTTGGCGATTGTCCGGTGAACCCGGCAAACGTCGATGATGCTTTGCTGCGGGTGGGCAATTATTTCAAAAAACTTGTGGCCAAGGGCATTCGTCCCATTTCAGCTGGTGGCGATCATTTGTGTTCACTGCCTATTTTGCGTGCGGTCGGCGAAAAGAAGCCGGTTGGCATGATCCATTTTGATGCGCATACGGATCTTTACGACAGCTATTTCGGCGGCTTCAAATTTACCCACGGCACTCCGTTCCGGCGGGCGATTGAAGAGGGCGTGCTTGATCCCAAGCGCACCATCCAGATTGGGCTTCGCGGCTCCATGTATGATCTCGATGATTTTGAGTATGGCGAGAAAATGGGGGTTCGCCTCATGCGAATTGAAGAGGCGGTGGAGCTTGGGCCTGCGAAGGTGATGGAAATTGCCCGTGGTGTTGTAGGCGATGCTGAAACCTATGTGAGTTTTGATATCGACATGCTTGATCCCGTCTATGCGCCGGGTACGGGCACGCCGGAGGTTGGCGGGTTTACAACCTTCCAGGCGCAGCAGATGTTGCGCGGGCTTCGCGGGCTTAACCTTGTGGGGGCTGACGTCGTTGAAGTGTCGCCACCTTTTGACGCGTCCGGCATGACGGCCTACGCGGGAGTTGTCATGATGTTTGAAATCATGTGTTCGATGGCGGAGTCCGTGGCGAAACAGCGGAGGCAATGATGATCAATTCCAGTTTGATGACGTGGCAGAGCTGGGCGTTGTTATCAGCGGTATTTGCCGCGTTGACCGCAATCTTTGCCAAGGTCGGGGTTTCGGACATCAATTCCGACATGGCGACGCTGATCCGCTCGGTCATTATCGTCTGCGTGCTTGTCCTGATCGTTTTGGCAACGGGGCAGTGGCAGGACCTTTCGGCGATTTCTTCCCGGACATGGCTGTTCCTTACGCTCTCAGCGCTGGCAACGGGGGCTTCCTGGGTATGTTATTTCCGTGCGTTGAAAATTGGTGACGCGGCGCGCGTGGCGCCCGTTGACAAGCTTAGCATCGTGCTGGTGGCAGTGTTTGGTGTTTTGATGCTGGGAGAGCGGCTGTCGGCCACCAATTGGCTTGGCGTCGGCCTGTGCACCGCAGGCATCATGCTCGTTGCGATGCGATAGAAAGCCGCGATGAGCCGTGTGTTTGAATATTTGCGGGAGGCAATGGGCTGGCGGCGCGCGGGCCTTGCCGTGATGGTAGGTATGGTTGCGGCACTGGCCATGCCACCGCTCGATTTCTGGCCTCTGCTTTTTGTTGCCATACCCCTGGTTCTGTTCATGCTGGAGGGAATCGAACGACGGCGCAGGTTGCAATCCTTCCTCCTGGGTTGGAGTTTTGGATTCGGTTATTTCATTGTTGCCTTCCACTGGATTGGCTTTGCATTTTTCGTCGATACAGAAAATTATTTATGGATGATGCCATTTGCGGTGGGCGGCCTTGCGGGTGCCATGGCAATCTACTGGGGCTTGGCATTTGCTTGCGTAACTTTGAGCGGGCTTAAACGCTTTCGCGCAGCACTGGTTTTTGCCGCATCCCTTGCCTTGTTTGAATATTTGCGCGGGGTTTTGTTCACGGGCTTTCCTTGGGCAGCACCTGGCTTGGCCGGGGATGGCATGGGAGCGGTTGTGCAGACGGCAGCGCTCTGGGGCATGTCCGGATTAACTGTACTTATCCTGTTGTGGTCTGCCGCTTGGCCATTTGTATTTGACAGGCATTCACCGCGATTGCACCGGCTGACGGCGTTGGCGATTATTGCAACCCTTCCCCTGTGCTGGGCTTGGGGAAGCTATCGGCTTCAAAATGGGCAAGTGCCAAATGTTGACGGCGTAGCGCTTAGAATTGTCCAGCCCAATATTTCGCAAAGCGATAAGTGGCGCGACGACAATATGCGCGGGATTTTTGTCCAGTTGCTGGAGATGTCGGCGCGAGCGCCGCAGAATGGCAAGTCCGTTACCCATATCATCTGGCCGGAGTCCGCCGTGCCGTTCCTGATCGACGAAAGCGACAGTTCACGGGGTGAGGTGGCGCAACTGCTTGGAGGGACTAGAACTCTTGTGACTGGTGCCTTGCGGCGCGAGATCAGCATTGTCGGCAATACCGAGAGCGACAAGGTCTACAACAGTGTCCTCATATTTGATGGCCTTGGAAATGTGGTGGCGCACTACGACAAGTGGCGGCTGGTTCCGGGGGGAGAGTTTCTGCCCTTTGAATGGCTGCTGGAACCCCTTGGATTTCGCAAAGTGGTCACGGCTCCGGGAAGTTTTGAGGCGGGAGCCGGACCCGTGAGCCTTGCCATTCCGGGGGGGCCGCCTGTTGGGTTTTCGATCTGTTATGAGGCCATTTTCCCCGATCACTTCATTGATCCGCAAGAGCGGCCGGGATGGCTCATTAATGTCACCAATGACGGCTGGTTTGGGAACTCAACCGGCCCTTACCAGCACCTGGCGCAGGCGAGGCTGCGGGCCATCGAGCAGGGGCTGCCCATGGTCAGGGCGGCAAATACCGGAATTTCCGCCGTCATTGACCCCTATGGCCGGACCCTTTCGAGCCTGCCTTTAGGGCAGGAAGGTTTCTTGGATTCGGGCTTGCCGCAAAGCCTGCCTCCTACCTTATTTGCCAGCTATGGACAGTTGTTCTTCTTCTTCGCGCTTTTGCTCTTGTGCACTTTGGGGGTCGTATTATAATACAATTTTTGGTAGAACGTGGTGGAAACGGTTGTTATCTAGGCGAATTTTTTCGGGTAACTTCGAATTTTGTTTACAGGCGAGCGACTATTAGACTAACTCTTCACGGAATGTTGACCACGGAATCTGTTGTGTAATCTCAGATTAAATGAGCGACGGCGTAGGGTTCAGACTGGGGGCAACGGTCTGAGGGGTATATGACAAGACGAGATCCAAACTACATCGACGTGCATGTCGGCTCGCGCATTCGCATGCGGCGGCAAATTGTCAGCATGAGCCAGGAGAAGCTTGGCGAAATGCTGGGCATTACCTTTCAGCAGGTGCAGAAATACGAGAAGGGCTCAAACCGTATCAGTGCCAGCCGGTTGTTTTATGCCGCGAAAATTCTCGGTGTACCGGTTCAGGCATTTTTTGAGGATTTGCCGGGCTCTGAAAATGATACCGGCTTCAATGAATCCAATGAGCAGAACAGCGTGATGTCTTCCCTGATGAATGCCGAGGGCATTCAATTGGCCAAGGCCTTTCGTGATGCGGACAATACCACGAAACGGAAATTGATTGCGACCCTTGCCCGTTGCATTGTCGACATGAAGGACTAGCGCTGCCGTCATAATCGCGCGCTTGACCTCTCCCATGAAGACTGCCATTAAGCCCGCTTGAGGGCATAAAGAATTCTTTATGCGGAATTTGGGCAAGACTTCGGTCGCAGAGGCAAGGCTTTGATGTCACGCAAGAATTATCTTTTTACCAGCGAATCCGTATCCGAAGGCCATCCGGACAAGGTCTGTGACCGCATTTCCGACGAAATCGTCGATTTGTTCTACCGTGAGGCATTGGACCAGGGGATGGACCCGGCGCTGGTGCGCGTAGCCTGCGAAACCTTTGCCACGACCAACCGGGTGGTGATCGGCGGGGAAACCCGCGGACCTTCTTCGATCACCCATGCCAAGATTGAGGATGCGGCGCGGCGCGCCATCAAAGCAATCGGATATGAGCAGAACGGTTTTCACTGGCAGACGGCCAAGGTGGATATCCTGCTCCACGAACAATCGGCTGACATTGCCCAGGGCGTGGATTCGGCTGCCTCGAAAGATGAAGGGGCCGGCGACCAGGGCATCATGTTCGGCTATGCCTGCGATGAAACGCTGGCCCTCATGCCGGCGCCTCTATACTACGCGCAACGGATTTTGCAGTTGCTGGCGGAAGCGCGCCATTCCGGCAAGGAAAAGGCTTTGGGGCCGGATTCAAAGAGCCAGGTGACTTTGGAATACAAGAAGGGGAAGCCGGTCAAGGCAACCCACATCGTGGTTTCGCACCAGCACATTGATGAGAGCCTGACCTCGGATGACATGTTGAAACTGGTCAAGCCCTATGTGAAGAAGGCGCTGCCCAAGAGCTGGATTGCGAAAGACACGGTCTGGCATGTGAACCCCACGGGCAAGTTTTTCATTGGCGGACCTGACGGGGATGCGGGCCTTACGGGACGCAAGATCATTGTGGATACCTACGGCGGTGCGGCACCCCATGGCGGCGGCGCGTTCTCCGGCAAGGATCCCACGAAGGTGGACCGTTCGGCGGCTTACGCCGCGCGCTATCTCGCCAAGAATGTTGTGGCGGCAGGCCTGGCCAAGCGCTGCACCATTCAGCTTTCCTATGCCATTGGCGTTTCCGAACCGCTTTCGATCTATGTCGACACCCATGGCACGGGCAAGGTTTCTGAAGCCAAGCTTGAGAAGGCATTGGCCAAGGTGATGGATTTGAGCCCGCGCGGCATTCGCACGCATCTCAGTCTTAACCGGCCGATTTATGCGCGCACCTCTTCCTACGGGCATTTCGGGCGCAACCCTGAAAAGGATGGCGGTTTTTCCTGGGAAAAGACTGACCTCGCGAAAGCCCTCAAAGCGGCGGTGAAGTGAGCGAAGAAAAGAAACGCTATCAGTTTTTCGGGCGGCGCAGGGGTAAGACTCTGCGCCGTCATCATTTGCGGCTGATGGAAGAGCTGCTGCCGAAACTGCGGGTTGATTTGAACAATCCATTACCAACTGGCGAAGTGTGGCTGGAAATTGGATTCGGCGGCGGAGAGCATCTGGCCCATCAGGCGGCGCTGTTTCCCGATGTAAATTTCATCGGAGCTGAACCATTCCGGAATGGGGTTGCAAAGCTGCTGGCCTTGATCGAAGAGAAAGCCATTGGCAATATCCATATTTATGACGATGATGTGCGATACTTGCTGGAAAAACTTCCGCCTGCGAGCTTAAACCGGATTTATGTTTTGTATCCCGATCCCTGGCCCAAGAAGCGCCACCACGAGCGGCGGATTGTGAATGCTGATACGTTGAAACAGTTTCATGCACTGTTGAAACCGGACGGGCTGTTACTCTTCGCCAGCGACATCGATGATTATATCGAATGGGCTATGCGCGAATGCAGGGAACATGGCGGGTTTGAATTGGCGGGCAATTCGGCTGAGCCCTTCGAGAACTGGCTGCAAACCCGCTATGAAGCCAAGGCCAAGCGCGAGGGGCGGGAGACTCGGTATTTGACCTTTCAGCGCAAGTCTGGGTAGTCGGGTCAAGCCCGACCAACCAGGCTTTCTTGAGGCTTGGTCCCCTCTTGCAGAATTGGTCCTTCAGGCGTATATAGCGCCTAACTTAAGTTCACTCGCAAAATTTTGAGAGTGGGTTCCACGCTGGGGCCCGCTTTTTTTGTTGCCTTGAGATATGATGGATACGACGCGATTATCACGTGAAACTGGGCCTGCTTTGCGGGTTGCAGCACTTGTGGAGCCCGTGCTGGACAACATGGGGTTCCGACTGGTGCGCGTGAAGTTGTCGGGCACGACCTTGCAGATCATGGCGGAACGGCCTGACGGCACGTTTTCCATTGATGACTGCGAGAAATTCAGCCGGGCGATTTCGCCCATGCTGGATGTGGCTGATATCGTTTCAACGCGTTACCAGCTTGAAATATCATCGCCTGGCATCGACCGGCCCCTGGTGCGCCATGAGGATTTTGAGCGCTGGGCCGGCCATGAGGTGAAGATTGAAATGGCGGTTCCGGTTGCCGGACGCAAGCGTTTCAAGGGCAATCTTGAAGGGGTGACCGACGGCGAAGTGCGGCTTTTTATTGAGAACCCGGAAGGCGGGAAGGAACCCCTGCTGATCGGCGTTCCATTTGCCGATATCGGCGATGCGAAGCTCACCCTGACCAATGAACTGATTGAAGCGGCCCGCGCCAGATTGCCCGCCAAGGGATTGGTCGACGGCAGCGAATGGACTGAAGAGACAACAGAAGTTTCCGGAAATGGGAGAATAAAAAATGGCTGAACCAGCAGTAAGTGCAAACCGGCTTGAGCTTTTGCAAATTGCCGATGCGGTGGCGCGCGAAAAGGTGATTGATAAATCCATTGTGCTGCAAGCCATGGAAGAAGCCATCACGCGCGCCGCCAAAGCCCGTTACGGTGCTGAAAATGAAATTCGCGCCGAGATTGATGCGAAGACTGGTGAGATCAGGTTGAACCGTTTGCTGCTTGTTTCCGAAAAGGTTGAGAACGAAGCGACTGAAATCAGCCTGGTGGAAGCCAACCGCCGGAATCCTGCGGCAACGGTTGGTGATTTCATTGCCGAGCCTTTGCCCCCAATTGATTTCGGCCGTATCGCTGCGCAGAACGCCAAGCAGGTTATTGTGCAGAAAGTGCGCGATGCCGAGCGCGAGCGCATGTATGACGAATTCAAGGATCGCATTGGCCAGATCGTCAATGGCACCGTCAAGCGGGTTGAATATGGCAATGTGATTGTTGATCTGGGCCGCGGCGAAGCGATTGTCCGGCGCGACGAAGCCTTGCCGCGTGAAACATTCCGCCCCGGTGACCGGGTTCGAGCTTACGTGTTTGACGTGCGCCGCGAACAGCGGGGACCGCAGATTTTCCTGAGCCGCACCCATCCCGAATTCATGTCAAAATTGTTTGGCCAGGAAGTGCCGGAAATTTATGATGGCGTGGTTGAGGTCGTGTCCGTTTCGCGCGACCCCGGCTCGCGCGCCAAGATTGCGGTGCGTTCAAAGGATGGGTCCATTGATCCCGTGGGTGCCTGCGTTGGCATGCGCGGCTCGCGGGTTCAAGCCGTGGTGAACGAGCTTCAGGGCGAAAAAATTGACATCATCCAGTGGTCGCCGGATGTGGCGACGTTTGTGGTGAATGCTCTGGCGCCTGCGGAAGTTGCTAAGGTTGTGCTCGATGAAGAAGCCGAGCGCATTGAAGTTGTGGTGCCCGATGATCAACTCTCGTTGGCGATTGGCCGTCGTGGACAGAATGTGCGTCTTGCCTCACAGCTTACGGGCTGGGACATCGACATCATGACAGAAGCGGAAGAATCCGAGCGCCGCCAAAAGGAATTCGTAGCCCGCACGGCGCGCTTCATTGAAGCGCTTGATGTGGACGAAACCCTGGCCCAGCTGCTGGCTTCGGAAGGTTTTGACACGGTGGAAGAAATTGCCTTCGTTGACCTCAATGACATTGCCTCCATTGATGGGCTTGATGAGCAGACTGGCGAAGAATTGCAGAACCGGGCCCGGGAATATCTGGACCGTGTTTCAAAAGAGCAGGATGCACGCCGCGTTGAGTTGGGCGTGAGCGATGAGCTTAAAGCGCTCGAAGGGGTGAGTGCTGCCATGCTGGTTGCCCTTGGTGAAGCGGGCATCAAGACCATGGAAGACCTGGCCGATTGCGCCACTGATGATCTCACGGGCTGGACCGAGCGCAAGGGAACCGAGAACGTGAAGCACAAGGGGGCCTTCTCGGGCCTGGACGTTGCGGCTGCCGAGGCGGAAGCCTTGATCATGGGAGCTCGGGTCAAGATGGGCTGGATTGAGGCTGCTCCTCCGCCTGAGGAAGTAGTGGCGGCGGAAGCCGAGGCTTAAGGTTACGGGAGGGGCATGGAAGCCGGGCTGGACGAACATTTGACGGAACGCATGTGCATTGTAACCCGCGAGGTTATGGATGAGGATGCGCTTATCCGCTTTGTTCGCGGGCCCGATGGCCAAGCCGTTCCGGACCTGCAGCGCAAGCTTCCGGGAAGGGGTGTTTGGGTATCCCTAAGCCGCCAGCGGGTTTCCGAGGCTATCAAGAAAAACCTTTTTTCCCGGGAGTTTAGCGCCGAAACCAAGACTTCGCCCGAGCTTGCCGATACAATCGGGGATTTGCTCCGGAAATTGGCCCTTTCCTATTTCTCGCTGGCCAAAAAGGCGGGGGTAGCGGTTTCGGGAAACAGCAAAGTGGAAGAGATGGTCACTAAAAATCTGGCGCAAATCATACTACATGCGCTAGAAGCACAACCGGACGGGCGGCGCAAGATTGACAAACTGGCTGCCCCGGATGTGAAAATCATCAATATTTTCCACGTTGATGAATTGGATTTGGCCTTTGGCCGGTCAAATGTGATACATGCTGCCGTG
>CAZHCO010000191.1:0-2060 GCA_964530965.1 uncultured Aestuariivirga sp.
TGGGCTGGCACCATATCCTATGAATTGCTCACCCGTTTGGGCAGCCGATATGCCAGACTCTATTCCGAACTTGATTCGGGACCTCAAGCTTGAACCCTTTCCAACCCATCGGCCGCGCCGTGCTTGCCCTCCTGGCCGAAATTGGCCGAGTCGCACTCTTTTTGAAAGACGGCCTCGCCCAGGGCCTCTCGCCCACATATTACGGACGCCAGATTCTCATGCAGATGTGGCGCATTGGCTACAACTCCTTGCCCGTAGTCGGCCTCACCGCCTTTTTCACCGGCGGCGCTTTGGCGCTCCAAATCTACCTCGGTTCCTCGCGTTTCAATGCGGAAGGTCTCGTGGCTTCCATCGTTGCCCTCGGCATCACCCGCGAACTCGGTCCCGTGCTAGCTGGCCTCATGGTGGCAGGCCGCGTCGGCGCCTCCATCGCCGCCGAACTCGGAACGATGCGCGTCACCGAACAGATCGATGCCCTCGTCACCCTCTCCACCAATCCCTTCAAATATCTCGTGGGGCCACGGCTCATTGCCGCCGTCGTCACCCTGCCCATTCTTGTGGCCATCGGCGATACCATCGGCATCATGGGCGGCTATATCGTGGGCACAAGGTCCCTTGGCTTCAACTCCTACGCCTACATCAAGAACACCGCCGATTTTCTCCACGTCGATGACGTGACCTCAGGCCTGATCAAGGCCGCCGTCTTCGGCTTCATCATCGCCGTCATGGGTTGCTACCACGGCTTCAATTCCAAAGGCGGGGCACAAGGAGTGGGCCGCGCCACCACCAATGCGGTGGTTTCCGCCGCCATTCTCATTCTTGCTGCCAACTTCGCCCTCACCAATTTGCTGTTTTCGGAGTGAGCGATGGCTGAGGGTCACATTGTCCTGCAAGACGTGCGCAAGAGCTTCAATTCAAAACACGTGCTGAATGGCATCAATCTTTCCGTGCCGAAGGGCCACTCCCTCGTGGTCATCGGCGGCTCCGGCACCGGAAAATCCGTGATGCTGAAATGCGTGCTGGGAATTCTGCGCGCCGATTCGGGCTCCATCAAAATCGGCGGCGAAGAAGTAATTGGCCTCAAGGGTGCTGCCCGTGACGAATACTTGCGCCGCTTCGGCATGCTGTTTCAGGGCGGCGCACTTTTTGACTCCCTTCCCGTGTGGGAAAATGTGGCCTTCGGATTGATTCAAGGCCGCAACATGGCCCGCGCAACAGCCAAGGACATAGCCATGGAAAAGCTCGGCCAGGTGGGCCTCGGCTCTGACGTGGGCAATTTATTTCCGGCGGAGCTCTCCGGAGGCATGCAAAAGCGCGTTGGCCTCGCCCGCGCCATCGCCGCCGACCCCGAAATCATTTTCTTCGATGAACCCACTACGGGCCTTGATCCCATCATGGCCGACATCATCAACAAGCTGATCGTGGATTGCGTAAAGCGCCTCGGCGCAACGACAATTTCCATCACCCACGACATGGCCTCGGCCCGCAAGATCGCCGATGACATCGCCATGATTCACAAGGGCGAAATCATCTGGCAAGGCCCCGCCAAAACCATTGACTACAGCGACAACCCCTACGTCGACCAGTTCGTCCACGGCCGCGGCACCGGGCCTATCGAGATGGAAGTGCTGAAGGCTTAGGCCTCGCTTACAAAGTTGCATGGCCTAGGAGGACAGGCTCGACGATGCTCAGTTCACCACCTGGGTGAAGCAAGCCAGCCTTTTGCCCGTCGAACGAAAGTGATTGGCCGCGTGTGGCGCGTTCGTAGCGCATGATTCGTACTCTCGGTTTAGGGGCTTGAATCTAAGTCTGGGACCCAGTCTCAACCCGCCCTGCCAATGGGCATTTGTAGTTCGCTATTGGCTCAAAAGCGGACTCGAAATGCTGACTTAGATTCTTGTCGATCCTGACCTGACCCAAATGTATGGACTGGCTGCTTTTCGCAAGAGGGAATTTGCACGGTATCGGAAGTCGCAGATATGTATCCGGCCTGTTTGGTCAGCACGCGGGCTGTGGCCTTGATGGGAATACGCACGCACCAGTGGTCTCATTAGCGGACA
>CAZHCO010000192.1:0-11676 GCA_964530965.1 uncultured Aestuariivirga sp.
TGGCTTCCAGCGCCGCATCGGCGTCTACAGCCCCGGGTTCAAGCTCAGGTTCCGGCGGTGGCGGCTCATCGGGCGGCGGTGGCGGTGGCGGTGGCGGCGGTGGCTGGTAGGCTCAACTCGCTTCCAGTTCTTCGCGCAACATTTCAAGTTCCAGCCAATGTTCTTCAGCCTGCGAAATCTCGGCCTTGGCTTTCTCATGCCGCTTCATGGCTTTTTCAAATGCCTTGGGATCGCGGGAATACAGCTCCGTATCGGCAAGCTTGGTTTCCAGTGTTATGATTTCATCGTGAAGCGCCGCCATCTTGGAGGGAAGCGTTTCGAGAGCATGCTTTTCCTTGAATGAAAGCTTGCGTTTGTTTTGTATTTTGGACTGTTGCGACGCAGTGACAACGCGCTCGCTTTCCGGTGCCTTAATTTCCCGTGCATTAACGCCAACTCCGCGTTGGGCCACCATGTCCGAATAGCCGCCGGCATATTCCGTCCATTTTCCATCGCCTTCAAACATGAGGATGCTCGTGGCCACCCGGTCCAGAAAATCACGGTCGTGACTCACCAGTAAAATCGTTCCCTCATATTCGCCAAGCATCTCCTGCAGGAGATCGAGTGTCTCGAGATCAAGATCATTGGTGGGCTCATCCAGCACAAGGAAATTTGAAGGCTTGGCCAACTCCCGCGCCAGAATAAGCCGGGCGCGTTCTCCGCCTGAGAGAACGGAAACCGGCGTTCGCGCCTGTTCTGGCTTGAACAGAAAGTCTTTCATGTAACTCACCACATGACGCGTTTCGCCATTGATGGTAACGGACTGGCCGCGCCGGTCCGTTATCACATCGGCGAGCAGGGCATTGGGATCAAGGCTCTGGCGGCTTTGATCCAAGGCCACCAATTCTAGATTGGTACCAAGCCGAATTGTGCCCTTGTCAGGCTCCATAGCACCGGTGAGAATCTTGATGAGTGTCGTCTTGCCCGCCCCATTTGGCCCTACGATCCCAAGCCTGTCGCCCCTGAGCATCAGGAGATCAAGATTTGAAACAATCTCTCGCTTATCGAATGATTTTGAAATTTTTTTAGCTTCGACAACCAATCTCCCGGAAGTATCACTGGTCGAAGCCGTTAGCCGCACATTGCCAAGATTGCCGGCATGTTCGCGCCGCTCCTTGCGCAAGGTGGAGAGCAAATCAACACGGCGCACATTGCGCTTGCGCCGGGCCGTCACGCCATAGCGCATCCAATGTTCTTCCGTGGCGATACGCTGCGCCAGTTTCTGCTGCTCAATTTCCTCCTGCTCCAGAACCTGATCGCGCCAAGCCTCAAATTCCGAAAAGCCCCGGTCCATTCTTTTGGACGCTCCACGATCCAACCATACCGTTCGGTTTGAAAGGGCTTCCAGAAAGCGCCGGTCGTGGCTGATCAGAATGAAAGCAGCACGCGAGGCCTTGAGTTCATTTTCCAGCCATTCAATGGCCGGTAAATCCAAATGGTTTGTCGGCTCATCGAGAAGCAGAATATCCGGGTCCGGTGCCAGGGTTCTGGCCAGGGCCGCGCGGCGCATTTCTCCGCCAGAGAGTGTCCTCGGTCTTTCATCCCCCGTGAGTCCCAATTCATTTAGATAGTGCTTGCAGCGGTAGGGATTATCCGTGGGGCCGAGTCCCGCTTCCACATAGTCAAGTACCGTTGCAAAGCTTCCAAAATCCGGCTCCTGCGGCAGGTATCGCACTGTCGTTCCCGGCTGCAACCACCGTTCGCCGCCATCGGGTTCGACCAGCCCGGCGGCGATCTTCAGCAACGTGGACTTTCCAGAACCATTGCGCCCCACAACACACATGCGCTCATCGTCAGCCAGCATGAGTTCGGCTCCTTCAAGCACAGGTTTGCCGCCGAAAGTAAGTCGGATATTCTGAAGATTGAGAAGAAGTCTTGCCATGGCAGCGCGTGGTTAGCTGATTGTCGCTAACCTCTCAAGTAAGCACTGATTTCGGCAGGCGCGGAGGCGGCAAAAAACTGTTTTGTTGGCAAAAAATGGGCAATGCGCCTATTTTGCACAAAAGCAATCCGAGTAGCCGCGTATTTCGCATCTTCCGGCTGATGTGTGACCATCAGAACGGTAAGTTTGCGTTCCTTTTGAATCTGCCTGACGAGATCGAGCATTTCACGCCGGAGCGCGGGCCCCAGCGCCGTGAAGGGTTCATCAAGAAGCAACACAGGTTTATCCCTCACCATGGCCCGCGCAATGGCGATGCGCTGCCTTTCACCACCAGAAAGTTCCGTGGCCTTGCGCGCCTTGAATTCCAAAAGACCAACGTGCTCCAATGCGCTGTTAATCAAATCACTCTGCCGTCCGTCAAGTTTCAGGCTCGGTGAAATTCCAAGTGCCACATTTGTCCACACATCCAGATGCGCAAAGCTGTTGTGATCTTGAAAGATCATGCTTACCGAACGTTGATCTGGGGCGATACCGTCCATGTTGCTCCCAGCAATTGAAAGCCTGCCGGAAACGGGAGCATCAAATCCTGCAATCAGCGAGAGGAGTGTGGATTTACCGGCCCCACTCGGCCCGATAATCCCGACAAGCTCTCCCTTTGCAACATGCAGATCAAAATTCATGATCATGTCTTCATAGCGGAACTGAACCGATTCAAGCGTGATCATTGCGGCTCCATTTCTGGGCGAGTGTTATCAGGATAAAACAGAATGCCGCCAAGACGAGAGCTGTTCCTGCTGCATCATTCATGCGGTAATGTCCCATCTGCCTGAAGATCAGCGCGGGAAGTGTGGCGAGATTTTCGCTGCCAAAAAGGGTTATCGCCGAGAGATCGCCCAGCGAAACGATGACGGCCATGAGAAATGCCAGGGCAAGGGGCTTGCGCAACCCGGGCAGCTCGATCAGTTTCAAACGCGCGAATCCTCTTAATCCAAGACTTGCGCAGAGCCTGTCATGCCTTTGAATCGATTCGACGATTGCCGGATATAGTGGCGACCAGATGAAGGGCAGCGCCATGAGTGCATTAAGCGCGATCACCAAAAGGATTGCATAACGGCTCATATCGGCAATAGGGCTGAGGCTGACAAACCAGCCCGTTGCCAAGACGGCTGGCGGCATGATGAGCGAAGCGAGACAGGCGAGCGTGATTGTGGATTTTAGAATTTTGCCTGGTCGCCGCGCAGCCGTCTCTGCAAGGACCCATCCCAGAGCAAGACTTACACAGGCTGCCGCAACACCAATGAGAAGGCTGGTTAATGTTGCGCGCAGCAAAATGGCATCCAGATGAATTTTATCTATGCCCGACAGAATGACACTCATAACCGGCGGCAGGACAATCAAACTTCCGAAGATGATTGCAGCAATATCGATACCCTGCGATGTGCGTGACTTTCCGTCCCAGCGCTTTATCCGCGCCAAGGTCGGAGGAAAGACCTGCACTTCCCGCGCAAATTGTCCGGCAATCAGCACCAGAATGCCGCAGGTCGCTAATTGCGCCAACGCCAAAATGGAGGCCCGAGCCGGATCAAAATCCAGCCGCAGCGACTGATAGATGGCCACCTCAAGGGTTGTAGCCTGCGGTCCGCCGCCAAGGATAAGCACCACCGCAAAGCTTGCGGTGCACAGAAGAAAAATCAGGCTGGCAATACCCGTTATCGCCGACGAAAGTTGCGGCCATTCGATGAAGCGGAACACTTGTCCATTGGTGAAACCAAGCTGTGCGGCCAACCTGAAATTTTCCGCCGGAACGGCCTCAAGCCGCGTCAGCATCAGCCGAACCGCAAGCGGCATGTTGAAGAACACATGGGCAAACAGAATTCCGGTGAGGCCATAGATGGGAAAAATGCCACCCAGCACGCCATTGCTCCCATAAACACCAATGATGCCAAGAATGGCAACAATGGCAGGAAGCGCGAGCGGCACAGAGAAGACTTTAAGCAGAAATTCCCGACCCAAAAATTGCCGACGCGCAAAGGCCCGCGCCACGGGCAGAGCGATCAGCACTGATAGGACTGTCGAAAGGAAGGCCTGCTCTAATGTAAACTCCACGACGCGCGGCAGATAGTCATCGAGGCGGAATGCACCTTGTCCAATCCCAAGCCAGAGCAAGGGAAGGAACCCAAGGGCAACTGCACCCAGGATAAATCCAAGCGCAATTACCAATGGGAGGTTTCTCAACATTATTTGCTTAAGGCATTGAGCCACTCATCCATCCATGCGCGACGGTTCTTGGAAACCTCGTCAGGAGAAAAGAGCAACGTCTTTGTGGGCACGACTAGCTTGCCAAAAGCTTCCGGCAAAGGCGTGGCCGTGGCGCCCGCAGGCAGCATCCAGTTATTGGTCGGGATGGCATCCTGAAATTCCGGCGTCATCATGAAGCTCAGAAACGTCTGCGCCAACGCCTTCTCCGGCGAAGCCTCAATCAGGCCTGCAACTTCAATCTGAAGGTAATGTCCCTCGCTGAAAGAAGCGGCCTGATAACGTGAGCTGTTTTCCGCCACCACGTGGTAGGCAGGCGACGTTGTATAAGACAGAACCATCGGTGCCTCGCCCTTGGTGAAAAGCCCGTAAGCTTCGCTCCAGCCCGGCGTGATTGTCAGGATTCGCGGTTGCAGCTTTTTCCAGGCGTCTGCGGCTTTGTCGCCATAAACGGACTTCATCCACAGCAGAAACCCAAGCCCCGGCGTTGACGAGCGCGGATCTTCCAGAACGATTTTCTGGGCGGGATCGCCATTGACGAGTTCATCCAAACTCTTTGGCGGCGTGGTCATCTTTTCCGTGTCATAGATCACGGCAAAATGCGCATAGTCATAGGGCATGAAATAATCATCGCCCCAGGCCTCCGGCGTCTTGGCCAGCGTCTTGTCAAGGCCGTGCTTGCCAAACAATCCTGTCTCCACGGCTTCTGCCGTCAGACTTGTATCAAGGCCCAGAACGATATCGGCCTTTGTATTGCCGCCTTCGAGCTTAAGTCGGTTCAGCGTGGCAACGCCGTCTCCAAGCCCCACCCATTCGATAGAGCAGTCGCAGGTCTTCTCAAAGGCTTTCTTGATTTTGCCACCCGGGCCCCATTCGGAAATGAAGCTTTCATAGGTGTAGATGGTCAATGTCTCTTTGGCTTCCGCATGGATTGCGAAAATGAAGAGAGCAACCAGAGCGCTGAAAAATTTCGTCATAAGTCCTCCATTCAGTTTCGGATGGAGGCAGGGAACGAGGGGGATTCCAGGTTCCGCTCGCAATCCCTCCGCCGGCATAATCCGGATCAGGTTCAGCGGGTTGGAGCCAAAACTCCTCTCAGCCGCCTAGGGCATGTCCCCGAAAAGTTGCAGACTTTTCGGAAAAGGACAGGCCCCAAGGAATGCGCGGCACCCCGTTGAGAGCAGGAAAAGCCCTAAACTTAAGCGCGTGATCTTTCAAGCTGTTTTTGCTACATGGCAGGCATGTCTCGATTTGCCATACTCCTCAGCGGCGACCTTACGGTCACGCCCCGTTTGCACCGGCAAATGGCTGGGGCCCGTGTCATCGCAGCCGACAGCGGTATGAAACACGCCAGAGCACTGGCTGTAATGCCAGAGCTATGGGTAGGTGATTTTGACTCATCAGGCTCGGAACTGCTGCTGGATTATGCCCACGTGCCGCGCCAGACTCATCCCGCCGACAAGGATGCAACCGATGGCGAAATTGCCGTTGCCGCAGCTCTGAAACTGGGGGCCAGAGAATTTATCCTGATCGGCGGCCTTGGGGGCCAGAGCGATCATGCCACGGCCCACCTCGGCTTAGCCCTTCACCTGGCCAAATCCGGCCACAGATGTTTCATTTCTAATGGCAGCGAAGAAGCCTACCCGCTTATTGCCGGGACCTATGATTTCGATTTTGGTCCGCAAAGCCGCCTCAGCATTGTGCCGTGGAGTGATGTCACGGGCCTCGATCTGGAGGGCGTAAAATGGCCACTCAGAGATAAGGCCCTCACGCTTGGTTCCAGCTTCACCATGTCGAACGTTGCCCTTGGTCCCGTGAAGCTCTCTTTCACAACAGGCGTTGCGATAGCCATTGCCTATCCAACGCAGACCGATTGAGATGCAAGTCACCATTGAACATCTGAATTGGCGGGGCGAGGGCGTAAACGCTGGCCAGACTTTCCGCAATGTGCTGGCTGGCGAGACAATTGACTCCGCAACAGGACAGGTCTTTCAGTCTTCTCCCGAACGCATCGAACCCTTCTGCAAATATTATGTCAGGTGTGGTGGCTGCCAATTGCAGCATTGGCAACAGGTTCCCTATCAGGACTGGAAGAAAAATCTCATTGCGGCCGCACTCCTGAAACGCGGAATTGAATTCCCGGTAAGTGACATCATTGATGCCCATGGGGCAGGGCGCAGGCGCGTAAGCCTCCACGTGCGCCGCAAGGATGGTGCCGTCATCGCAGGTTTCATGGCCGCCCGCAGCCATGATCTCATCGACATTGACCAATGCCCCATTCTTGTTCCGGCCTTGCAGAATTCCACTGATATTGCGCGAAAGCTTGGGAGCAAGCTGGGTGATTGTGATGTCTCTTTGACGGCGGCGGACAACGGTCTTGATGTTTCAATCAAGGCCGAGCGCAAAATTGCCGACGAACAAATGCCGAAACTTGCGGGCCTTGTTGCCGAATTAAACCTCGCGCGATTGTCCATCAACGGAAACATGGTTGCAACCCGCGCCATGCCCATTGTCTCAATCGGCAAGGCCCTTGTGCAGGTCCCGCCGGGATCATTCCTGCAAGCCACAAAAGCTGGCGAAGAGGCACTCGCCACCCTCGTTATGAATTCCCTTGGTAAAGCCAAATCCGTGGCTGACCTCTTCTGTGGCGTTGGCCCCTTTGCCCTGCGCATCGCGGAGAAAGCGAAAGTTACCGCCATCGACAGCGATAAGTCAGCCATAGCGAGTCTCGCCCAAGCGGTGCGGCTCACTACAGGGATCAAACCGCTGAAAGCAGAAGTCCGCGATCTCATGCGCGAGCCTATGGTGGCCAATGAACTGAAAGACTTCGACGCCGTGGTTTTTGACCCGCCCCGCGCTGGCGCAGAGGCCCAGGCCAGGCAGCTGGCGAAATCAAACGTGAAAACTGTGATTTCCGTATCCTGTGATCCCGCAAGTTTTGCGCGGGACACGGAAATTCTTGTGGGTGGCGGCTATAAACTGAAATCGCTCAGCGCGGTCGATCAGTTCAAATGGACGTCCCACGTTGAAATCGTGGGAGCTTTTAATCGTTAGAGACCCTATCCCAAATACGTCATTCCGGCGAAAGCCGGATTCCCGCGGACGTCAAAAAGATTCCGGCTTTCGCCGGAATGACAACGGGGAGGAGAAGTACTTAATCCTTGGCGCGTTCCACATAGGCGCCGTCGGCGGTTTCAACCACAATGCGTGTGCCCGAAACGATATGCGGCGGCACAAGTGTGCGCACGCCGTTGGAAAGCAGGGCGGGCTTGAAGGAAGAAGAGGCAGTTTGATTCTTGATTGCGGGCTCGGTCTCAACGATTTCCAAGGTCACGCGCTGGGGTAATTCAATGGAAATGGGAGCGCCATTGAACAAAGCGATCTGGCATTCCATGCCTTCCTGCAGATAAGGAGCAGAATCGCCAATCATGTCCGCATGCAAGCTGATCTGCTCAAAACTTTCTGGATTCATGAAGACGTACATGTCTCCATCCTTGTAGAGATAGCCATGGGTAACAGTTTCAACGAAGGCGCGCTCCATGGCATCCGTCGTCTTGTAGCGCACCACGGTTTTCACTCCGTCAGAAATGCGCCGCATGTCGATCGTGGTCGTCGGCGTGCCCTTACCGGGGTGCATGCTTTCGGATTTGAGGACAACGTAAAGCTTGCCGTCCTCATGTTCGATGACATTGCCCTTTCGAACGCCGCTTGCGATAACCTTAACCACTGTACGTAACTTTCTTGAATTGCCGGATTGAGTTGGCGGGGGTATTAGCAGCGTCCGGTCGATTAGCCAACCCCTGAGAGGATTTAGTGGTTTTACCTTGGTTTACGCCCGAAAAACATGAGGACAGGAGGCCAATCCTGTTGGCGCGGAACCGCATTGTGGCGGGCTTCCGGCAATGGTTCGACGCGCGTGGCTTTTTAGAAGTGGACTGTGCCGCCCTGCAGGTTTCACCCGGCAATGAAACCCATCTCCATGCCTTTGCCACCGACCTGATCCAGCCCGATGGCAGCCATGAGCGCCGCTATCTCCACACCTCGCCGGAATTTGCCTGCAAGAAGCTGCTGGCCGCCGGCGAAACGCGCATATTCAATATGGGACACGTCTTTAGAAACCGCGAACGTACGCTCACCCATTCCCCCGAATTCACCATGCTCGAATGGTACCGTGCCAATGAGGACTATGCCGCGATCATTGAGGATTGCCTGGCGCTTGTAGGCCTCGCCGCAGAAATTTCGGATACGAAACAATTCAACTGGCGCGGGCAGCAGGCCGACCCCTTTGCGGAAGCTGAATGGCTCAGCGTCGCCTGGGCCTTTAAGAAATATGCCGGTGTGGATGTGCTGTCGACTCTCAATGGCAATGTGCCGGACCGCGAGGCCCTTGCCGAGCAATGCACCGTGCAATTCGCAGAAAATGATTCCTGGTCCGATATTTTCAGCCGCATTCTGGTCGAAAAAGTTGAGCCAAATCTTGGCAATGGCGCGGTTACAGTGCTTTATGAATACCCCGCTGTGGAGGCCGCCCTGGCCCGTGTTTGCGCCCATGACCCCCGTATCTCGGAACGCTTCGAGCTCTATGCCTGCGGTGTCGAGCTCGCCAATGGCTTCGGCGAACTCACCGATTTTATTGAACAACGCCGTCGTTTCGAAGCCGAAATGAATTTGAAGGAAAAGCTCTACGGCGAACGCTACCCCATAGATGAGGAGCTACTCGAAGCCCTGCGCCACATGCCACCCGCTTCCGGCGTGGCCCTCGGCCTCGACCGCCTGATCATGCTGGCCACAGGGGCAACCCGCATTGACCAGGTGCTGTGGACGCCGGTTTCCTAACCCATCAAGATTCGTCATCCGGACGAAAGTCGGGATCCAGACTTTCCATTTACATACCGGTTGCAAGTCTGGGTCCCGGCGTCCGAGGTTGTGAAAAAATCGATCGTTTCGGCAATGTTCTCGGAACATCTCGGATTCATTTCGGAATCAAACAGTGATCAGTTGAAGAACAAATCCTATGATCGACCATTTCTTCACAACCTCGTCCACCGGGATGACAGAATGAAGGCTGGGGCTGGCTATTAGGCGAGCCCCTTCGACCTCAATACCTGCTTGATTGACGTGGCCATCTTGTCCACCATTTCGGTCAGCTCAGCGTCGGTGGAATTATAGGGTGGCGCCAAAATGATCACATCGCCATTGATGCCATCAACATTGCCACCGACGGGATAGCAGATCAAACCGTTGGCCAAAGCCTGTTGCCGCACATGCATGAAGAGTTTCAGGGAGCCATCAAAAGGCTTTTTGGTTTTGCGGTCAGCCACAAGCTCCGTGGCGATGAAGTGCCCGCGACCGCGAATGTCGCCCACCGCTTCAACCCCTGACAGGGCTTCGGCGATCATTTTCTTGAGCTTGGGTTCATTGGCGCGAACTTTGGCTACCAGGCCTTCGCGTGCTACGATTTTCTGAACCGCAACACCAGCCGCACAACAGGCCGTATGTCCTGTAAATGTGTGTCCTGTCATTGGCGCGCCATACACCCGCATAATGGGCTCCGCCACGCGGTCCGTATAGATCGCAGCACCAAGCGGCAGGTAGCCAGCAGCAAGTCCCTTGGCCACCGACATGATATCCGGTTCCACCCCATCGGATTCCAGCGCCCGCCAGGTGCCACAGCGGCCCGCTCCACACATTACTTCATCGGCGATCATCAGCACACCGTATTTGTCACAAATCTCGCGCACACGCTTGGCGTAACCCGCAGGGGCTGGAACGCAGCCGCCTGCTGCGCCTACAACGGGCTCGAAGATGAAAGCCGCGATTTTATCCGCGCCCAGCCGCAAAATTTCATTCTCAAGTTCCTGCGCGCAAGCCTCGCCAACATTGGGGGTAATGGGCCGATAGGCATTGGCTGGAGACAATCTTGAAACATCGAGAAGCGAACCCTCAAAGGCCACCTTCCGCTCCAGAAAGCCAGATACTGACAGGGCCCCCAGCGTATTGCCATGCCAGCTGCGTTCGCGCGCGATGAACCGCCTGCGGCTCATCTCACCCCGCGCCGCGTGGTATTGCAGGGCCAGCTTCAGGCAGGATTCGACCGCTTCGGAACCGCCGGTCACAAACACCATGTGCTTCAGTGCGCCGCCGCCGAGATCGCGAACCATGGCGGAGAGCTCTTCAAGCGCATCCGTAGTGAAATTGTAGCGATAGCCATGGGCAATGCGGTTGAGCTGCGCCATGATCGCGTCATTCACTTCCGTATTGGCGTGGCCGATGCAGTAGACCGCGGGCCCGCCGGAGCCGTCGATATACTGCTTGCCGTCCACATCCGTCAGGTAACTGCCCCTGGCCCACATAACCTTGGGCAGGGAACCGGTGGAATGAATGCTTGCGGGCAGGGCTGACATGACTGAAATCCATCTTGCAAAATCGCGTGTGTTCATGCGGTACTAGCAGAAACAAGGAAGCAGCCGCAAACCCATGATTACTGTTTTTGACGAAACGCAACGCCTCCATGCGCCCCGAACATTCATCGTGTCTGGCAAGCCCCAGCCCATTCCGGAGAAGCCGGAGCGCATCGACATGCTGCTGCAGGGGGTGAAGCAGATCGGCGCAATCGTCGTTGCCCCACCGGCAATCACCATGGAAACCGTGGCCTTGGTCCATGAGCGGCGCTACCTCACTTTCCTTGAAACCCTGCTGGAGCGCTGGAGCCATATTCCCGATGCCAGCGATGTTCCGCTGCCCAACACCTACGCCATGGGAAGGTCAACCCTCGCCCCCGTAAGCTACCCCGAATCCGTAGTGGGGCAGGCGGGATATCATCTGGGCGATGGCGCTTGCCCGGTCACTCCCACAACGCTGCAGGCAGCCCTCGCGAGCGCCGCCAGCGCCGCCCATGGCGCAAGCCTTGTACTGGGCGGCGAGAAGCTGGTTTACGCCCTGTGTCGCCCGCCGGGCCACCATGCGGCCGCGGATGTGGCTGCTGGCTTCTGCTATTTCAACAATTCAGCACTGGCCGCCGAGATTTTCACCCGCGCCGGAAGGCGAACCGCCATTCTCGATATCGACGTGCACCACGGCAACGGCACCGAAGCCATATTCTATGACCGCGCCGACGTGCTCACAGTCTCGATCCACGCGCACCCGAAACGGTTTTATCCCTTCTTCTGGGGCTATGAAAACGAGACGGGTCGTGGCAAAGGCGACGGCTTTAATCTGAATATCCCGATGGAGCGTGGAACCGAGATCAGGGACTACTGCGCGAGTCTGGAAATCGCCTTGCAAAGGATAACGGATTTTACCCCTGACGTTCTGGTGTTGGCGGCGGGTCTCGATATTGCCGTGGACGATCCCTTCAGGGGCTTTGCTATCGAAACAGCGGAATTTGCCACGATCGGGAAAACGATTGCACAATTGCGTTTTCCCACGTTGGTTGTGCAGGAAGGCGGCTACCCCAGCCCAAGCCTCGGGCACAATTTCGCCTCGCTGTTAAGGGGTCT
>CAZHCO010000193.1:0-2508 GCA_964530965.1 uncultured Aestuariivirga sp.
CACATTGATCCCCGCTTTCATGAAGCCGCCAGCGGCCGGCCCTGCCTCAACCTCGATCCCTGGGCCATGAAGCGCGAGGTCGTCGCCAGTCTTTTAAACGTCATTAACCATGATGCGGACCTGGTCATCGTCGAAGGCGTCATGGGCCTCTTTGACGGCCCTCAAGGAGCGAGGGGTTCCACCGCCGATCTGGCACAAGATATGGGGCTTCCCATCGTCCTGGTCCTTGACGCCAGCCACCAGGGCCAATCCATCGCTGCCCATGCAGAAGGTTTCATTAACCACCGCAAGGGCCTGACCTTCGCTGGGGTAATTTTGAACCGCGTGGCCAGCGACAAGCACGCCGCCATCCTTACCTCAGCACTCGCCCCTCTCGATATTCCCATTCTCGGCCTGGTGCGGCGGAGTGACTCACTGAACTGGCCTTCGAGGCACCTTGGACTGGTGCAAGCGCAAGAGAATCAAGAGCTTGAATTGTTTATTGAAACCATAAGCTTAGCCGTTGCACGTGAAACAAAACTTGACAAGTTATTAACACTTGGTCCGGAAATCCGCCCCGAATCACTTCAGGCGACCGTCCTGCCGCCTCTGGGCCAGAAAATTGCCGTCGCCAGCGACCTGGCCTTCAGTTTTGCCTATCCCCACATCCTGGAGGGCTGGAAAAAGGCGGGTGCGGAAATTTCCCTCTTTTCCCCGCTGAAGGATGAAGCGCCAAAGGCGGATTGCGACGCCATTTTCCTGCCGGGCGGTTATCCCGAGCTTCATGCCGGCCAGATTTCCCAAAATCACCAGTTTCTTAAAGGTCTGAGAAATTCAAAGGCGCTCATTTACGGTGAATGCGGTGGCTACATGGTCTTGGGGGACGCCCTCATTGACGCACAAGGGCATTCCCACGCCATGGCGGGCCTTTTGCCGCTAACCACCAGCTTCGCCGCGCGCAAACTTCACTTGGGCTATCGCCAGCTTACCCCCCTCGGCGGGCCATGGACAAGACCGCTGCGTGGCCATGAATTTCACTATTCATCAATCGAGAACGAAGGCAAGGCCGACAGACTATTCAAAGCGAGTGACGCTACCGGCCAAGGCCTCGGGGAAATTGGGCTGAAGCGCGGGCACGTGATGGGCTCCTACGCTCACATTATATGTGAGGCTCCGTGAAACCCCGCGCCTTCATGCTGATGGGCACCGGCTCCGACGTGGGCAAATCCCTCGTGGCCGCTGGACTGTGCCGGGCCTTCGCCAACCGTGGACTGAAAGTCATGCCCTTCAAGCCGCAGAACATGTCCAACAATGCCGCTGTCACCAGCGATGGCGGCGAAATCGGCCGCGCCCAGGCCTTACAGGCCCGCGCCACCCGGCAACCCGCAACCGTTCACATGAACCCCGTTCTCTTGAAACCTGAAACCACAACGGGAGCCCAAGTCATCGTGCAGGGCAAGCGCGCCGCAACCATGACGGCCCGCGACTTTTTCAAAAACCGCCAACAATTCATGCAGGCGATTGTGGAGAGCTTCCAAATACTCGCCAAGCAAGCCGACCTCATCATCGTCGAGGGCGCCGGCAGTCCCGCCGAGGTAAACTTGCGCGATGGCGATCTCGCCAACATGGGCTTTGCCAAAGCCGCTAACATTCCGGCCTTTCTCGTGGGCGATATTCATCGGGGCGGTGTGATTGCTTCCATTGTCGGCACACTTGAGGTCATTGATGCAAGCGACAAGGCACGACTCAAGGGATTCATCATCAACAAGTTCCACGGCGACGAGAAACTCTTTGAAAATGGCAAAACATATCTCGAAGAAACCACCAAACTCCCCTGCCTGGGCATCATCCCCCACTTCTCAAATGCAAAAAATCTGCCGGCCGAAGATGCAGTGGCATTGGAAAATACCCTCGCTAGCCATTCCGGTGATTACAAAATTGTAGTCCTGCGCCTGCCTCGCATAGCCAACTTTGATGACCTCGACCCCCTGCGGCTTGAACCCGGTCTTTCAGTTGCCTTTCTTGAGTTGGGCGAGCCCATTCCCGGCGATACAAACCTCGTCATCATCCCGGGTTCAAAATCAACCATGGCCGATCTCGCTTCATTGCAGTCCGCGGGCTGGGATATCGATCTCAAAGCCCATGTCCGGCGGGGTGGTCGCGTGCTCGGCCTCTGCGGGGGCTATCAAATGCTGGGGCAACGGATTCATGACCCTGAGGGCTTAGAGGGTTCCGCAAGCAGCGTGGAAGGTTTGGGGCTTCTCAACATTGAAACCACCCTCCTGCCCGACAAGACTTTAACCCGTGTGAAGGCCACGCACCTCGCCAGTGGCGAACAGATTGAGGGCTATGAAATTCATTTAGGCAGCTCACAAGGCGCGGATTGCACCCGGCCCTTCGCCAGAATTGGCAACCATGATGACGGTGCCACAAGCGCCGATGGATTAGTGAGTGGTACCTATATTCATGGCTGCTTTGCCAGCGATAGGTTCCGCAGCAACTACCTGAAAACTCTTGGTGCCAAATCGA
>CAZHCO010000194.1:0-2541 GCA_964530965.1 uncultured Aestuariivirga sp.
GGCCCCGGCTATTTCAGGACGCCACTCAATCAGGCTCTGGTGGATAATCTGGAATTTTCGTCTTGGTTGGAAAAGCGCACCCCTGCCGGACGTTGGGGAGAGGTCGGCGAACTTGTGGGCGCCGCCATATTCCTGGCCAGCGACGCCTCCTCGTTTGTCAATGGCCACATCCTTTATGTCGATGGCGGCATCACCTCGGTGCTCTGACATGTTTACGGGCACAGTCATTGTCATGGGGGTCACGAGTTGCGGCAAGACCACTGTGGCTGAAGGCCTGGCTGCGGAATTGCGCTGCACATTCGTTGAGGGAGACAGGCTTCATCCCGCTGCCAACATCGCAAAAATGTCGGCAGGAACGCCCCTCACTGATGCGGACCGCTGGCCCTGGCTGGACATTATTGGCAAGGCCATGAAGGTTGAATGTGATGCCGGTCGCGGCGTTGTTGCCTCCTGTTCAGCACTGAAGAAAGCCTATCGGCAAAAACTTGCCGAAGCCGCAGGGCGGCAAATTACCTTCATTTTTCTGCATGGCAGCCGCGCCCTTCTGGCGGCTCGCATGGCAGAGCGCAAGGGCCATTTCATGCCTACATCCCTGCTGGACAGCCAGCTTGCGACCATTGAAGTTCCTGGATCCGACGAAAGGGCTCTTCATCTCGATGTGATCCTGCCAGTTGACGAGCTGGTCAAACGTTCAATAGCCTATCTGACCAGTGCAAATTTCAGTGAGGAAGTTAGTCATGTCACAAGCTGAAATCGGCCTTATTGGCTTGGGCGTAATGGGCTCAAACCTTGCCCTCAACATCGCCGAAAAGGGCAACCGCATCGCGGTATTCAATCGCACGCCTGAACGTATAGATGCCTTCATGTCCCAGGCCGGGGAATTAAAAACCAATCTCGTTCCCGCCAAGACCATGGAAGAATTCATTGCCAGCATTCGCCCGCCGCGCCCCGTGATCATCATGGTGAAGGCGGGCGAAGCGGTTGATGAGCAGATCGCCGCGCTGAAAAAGCTCATGGCGAAGGATGACATCATCATCGACGCGGGTAACGCCAATTTCAGGGATACCATGCGCCGCTTCCAGGAGCTTGAAGGCAGCGGCCTTACATTCATTGGCATGGGTGTTTCGGGCGGCGAAGAGGGTGCCCGCCATGGCCCCTCCATCATGGTAGGGGGAACGCCAGCGTCTTATGCACGGGTTGAAAAAGTTCTCACCGCCATTGCGGCTAAATTCAAGGGCGAACCCTGCTGCGCCTGGCTCGGTCCCAATGGCGCGGGTCATTTTGTGAAAACCATCCACAACGGCATTGAATACGCCGACATGCAGATGATTGCCGAAATCTATGGCGTACTACGTGATGGGCTTGGCATGGCCCCCAGGGCCATCGGCGACGTCTTTGCCAAATGGAACAAGGGCAGGCTAAATTCCTATCTCATCGAAATTACCGCCGCCGTGCTGGCCGCCAATGATCCCAAGGCGGGCAAGCCCATGGTCGACATGATTGTCGATTCAGCGGGCCAGAAAGGCACAGGCCGCTGGGCTGTCATTGAAGCGCAGATGATGGGCATTCCGGCAACGGCCATTGAAGCCGCAGTTGCGGCAAGGAGCCTGTCGTCCATGCGGGTCGAGCGGGCCGCCGCTGCCAGGGCCTACACAAAGGCCAGTGCACACTCCCTCGGCGATCCCAACTCCTTGATCGATAAGTTGGAGCTCGCCCTTTTTGCCGGAAAAATCGCCGCCTATGCGCAGGGGTTTGCAGTGCTTGAAGCAGCCTCGAAGGAATTCTCATGGAACCTGCCCATGGCCACCATCGCCCGCATCTGGCGGGCGGGCTGTATTATCCGCTCCCAGTTCCTTGACACCATCGCCACGGCCTACGAACAGAACAAGGGCCTCACAAATCTTCTGGTTGCTCCTGATTTTGTCACCATGATGCAGGGTGCCACACCAGCACTCCGCCATATCGTTGCCCGTGGTGCTCAGGAAGGCTTGCCCCTTCCTGCGCTCTCCTCGGCGCTGGCCTATTTCGACAGTTACCGCCAGGCTCGTGGCACCGCCAATCTCATCCAGGCCCAGCGTGATTTCTTCGGGGCCCATGGCTTCAAGCGGCTTGACGCGGAAGGCGACTTCCATGGGCCCTGGGGCGGTGGCAATTGACACCGTAAACCGCCTCGTTCAAGACGTCAGCGTAGTCCTGGAGTGATCAATGGCCCTGCCGAAACGGCTTCTCGATGGTTATGCGAATTTCCGCAAAGGGCGTTACGCCTCCGAATCGGAACGCTATCTCAAGCTCGGCGAGGGCTTGCAGAAACCGACGATCATGATGATCGCCTGCTGCGATTCCCGCGCCGCCCCCGAAACGATCTTCGATGCTGGTCCCGGCGAAATGTTCGTGGTGCGTAATGTCGCCAATCTCGTGCCGCCCTATACGCCCGACGGCGGCCATCACGCCACCAGCGCGGCGCTGGAATTTGCGGTTCTGTCCTTGGGCGTTGAGCACCTCGTGGTCATGGGCCATGGCCGTTGCGGCGGTATCCGCGCC
>CAZHCO010000195.1:0-1857 GCA_964530965.1 uncultured Aestuariivirga sp.
CCGCCAGGACTTGAACCCGGAACCAGACGGTTATGAGCCGTCAGCTCTAACCATTGAGCTACAGGCCCCCACGCCGACGCAGTGGCTACATCAATTCGCGCGGCTATGCTATAGGCCAGATTATGTTGACACAGATTCTCAGCCCCCAGGCCGCCGTAGAGCAGCTCATCGACCTCCACGCCAAGGCCACGGCCAGCCTGAAGTCCTGCCTCGAGCGCTATTTTACCACTCGCCAGGCCCCAACGGCCGATGAGCGCAGCAGTTTTTGCTACCCCCAATTGCGCGTAACCTATGAGGCGCAAGGGGTGCAGCCCTCCATCGCCCGCGCCTTTGCCAAGTTCCAGGGGCCGGGAACCTATGTCACAACCATAACCCAGCCCGCCCATTTTCGCCGCTATCTCGTGGACCAGTTGTCCTATCTAGTGAAGGACTACGCCGCCACCATAAGGGTTGGCGTGTCGGTTCAGGAAATTCCTTACCCCTATGTTCTCGACCGTGGCGATGACTTGGGCGGCGAAGGCACGAGGGCCGCTGAACTCGCACTCCATTTTCCCGTGCCCCGCCTCGATCTCGTGGGTGATGAAATTGCTGATGGCAATTGGGACCACATGCCAGAGCACCCCCTGCCGCTCGCCATGTTCGATGCGGTGCGTGTGGATTATTCCCTGAAACGCCTCCAGCATTACACCGGCACCCATTGGCGCGATGTGCAGCCCTGGGTATTGCTCACCAACTACCATCGCTATGTCGACCAGTTCATTGTCTGGGGCGTGGAACAGCTTGCAGTGGAAGGCCCTTACGAGTCGCTGCATCTCCCCGGCGGCGGCACCATCGTGCGCGGCATGGACGAAGCAACAATCACAAAAATCATCGAGGGCTCCCTCTGGCACCGCTACCAGATGCCGGGCTACCACCTCAAGAAAAGGGACGGTCTTGGCGGCGGTGTCACCCTCATCAACATTGGCGTGGGACCTCCCAACGCAAAAACCATGACCGATCATTTGGCCGTGCTCCGCCCCCATTGCTGGCTGATGATTGGGCATTGCGGAGGGCTTCGCCAGTCCCAGCGCATCGGTGACTATGTGCTGGCCCACGGTTATCTCCGCCAGGATGGTATTTTAGATGATGTAGTGCCGCCGGAAATTCCCATCCCGGCTCTCGCCGAAGTGCAGGTGGCCCTGCAGGAAGCCGCGGCGGCTGTTACAGGCGAAAGCGGCGAAGCGTTAAAGGCGCGGCTGCGCACCGGAACCGTAGTGACCAATGATGACCGCAATTGGGAACTGCGCTGGAGCCAGGAAAGGAAACGCATCAACCTGTCACGCGCCATCGCTGTCGATATGGAATCAGGCACCATCGCCGCCCAGGGCTATCGCTTCCGCGTACCCTATGGCACCCTGCTCTGCGTCTCCGACAAGCCGCTTCACGGCGAAATCAAACTGCCCGGCGCCGCCAACGCTTTTTATGATAGAGCCGTAAGCGAACACCTGATGATCGGCCTCGCCGCCCTCGACCGCATGCGTGGCGAACTCTCCCAGCTCCACTCCAGAAAGCTGCGCAGCTTCGACGAGCCACCGTTCAGGTAACCTGCGCATTCCCTCATGCTGTGCATCGCATTTGCGATACCTCGAAGGACGTCAGGGTGAGAGATCTTTGTTTTTTCCCGGAAATCCGACGACGCGGTTCCTGTGCAATTGCCAGAAAAGATATAGCACGGCTGCCACGGCAACTGCAGCTGGATTGAGAGCCGCAAGAAGTTCCCTGACATTGCCATAGACGGACATAACGAAGCTCCCAGCCCCGTCACCCATGAGCAAGGCAATCAACACCGTGAGAAGCACGAGCTGATACAGCAACGTG
>CAZHCO010000196.1:0-8055 GCA_964530965.1 uncultured Aestuariivirga sp.
GTATGCAGAAATTCGCGTTGCATCAGGGGCCCTGTCAAATCTCTACGCCTTTATGGCAACCTGCAAGCCAGGCGATAGCATCATCGCGCCGCCTGCCTCCATCGGTGGCCACGTCACTCACCACATCGCTGGGTGTGCGGGCCTTTATGGATTGCAAATTCATGAAGCGCCGGTTGACGCGGACGGATACACCGTGGATGTAAAAGCGCTGCAGAAAATTGCCCGCAGCCTGAAACCCAAGCTCATCACCATCGGTGGAAGTTTAAACCTCTTCCCGCATCCGGTGAAAAAAGTCCGTGAGATCGCCGATGAAGTCGGAGCCAAGGTCCTTTTCGACGCCGCCCACCAATGCGGCATAATTGCGGGCGGCGCGTGGCCAAATCCATTGGACGAGGGCGCCCATCTCATGACCATGAGCACCTACAAAAGCCTGGGCGGGCCACCAAGCGGGCTAGTTGTGACAAATGATTCGGATATTGCCGAGCGATTGGATGCAATCGCCTATCCTGGCCTGACGGCAAATTTTGATGCGGCAAAGGCGGCAGCTTTGGCGATTACGATGCTGGATTGGAAATCCTGCGGCGCAGCCTACGCTCAAACCATGATAAATGTTGCCAAGTCGCTGGCGAAAGAACTTGATTCATTAGGCATCCCCGTCTTTGCAAAACAGGCTGGCTTTTCCAACTCCCACCAATTTGCGGTTGCTGCGGCAGTCTATGGCGGCGGTCAGACGGCAGCAAAAAAACTCCGCAAGTCCGGGTTCTTGGCTTGCGGCATTGGATTGCCAATTGAGGCCGTGAACGGTGATTTGAATGGCTTGCGCATTGGCACGCCGGAACTTGTGCGCTGGGGCGTAACGGAAGCGCACACAAAACAACTCGCAAGTCTTATTGCCCGTGCGCTGACAACAAATGATGCAACGTCATTGGCCAAGGAAGCTGCTGAAATGCGCAAACAATTCAATACCATCCATTTCGTGTATGGCCAAGAATAGGTCGAACGGTCTGAAACCTGATCTAGGCCTTACGCAAACGGACAATAACATCAATGCGATCTATTACCGTGCCCTCGGGCGCGGCTGGCAAACCTCTTATTTCGAGATTTTCCGTGCCGATATCAAATAGCCTGCCTTCCTTTTCATTGTAGAAATGAAAATGGTTGGAGGTGTTGGTATCAAAAAAGCTGCGGTCGCCTTCAATGGCCACTTCGCGCAGCAGCCCTGCCGCCGTGAATTGATTGAGCGTGTTGTAAACGGTTGCCACCGAGACCAGCACCTTTGCAGCACAAGCTTCCCGATGCAGATCTTCGGCCGACACATGCCTGTCGCCGCTGGAGAATAGGATTTTTGCCAATGCGAGCCGTTGCCGGGTGGGCCTTAAACCCACGGCGCGCAATTTCTCCGCAATCATGCCTTGTGCATTCATTTTCAACATCGCTGAGTACAATTTGAATTCAGTATAGTCTTTTGGGGGTGGTTTGTGCAATATCATCCGAAATCGGGTGATTTCACGAGTTTCCAGCCAATGGGGAAGGTATGACGGAGCGTAAATCCAGTTTTCTCTATGATGATATTTTGGCCTGTGGCCGCGGCGAATTATTTGGCCCTGGCAATGCGCAGCTGCCGTTACCACCTATGCTCATGTTTGATCGCATAACCCATGTGGAAGAAAAGGGCGGTGCCCATGGCCTTGGCCGCATTGTTGCCGAACTTGATATTAAGCCTGACCTCTGGTTTTTCGCCTGCCACTTTCAGGGTGATCCGGTAATGCCGGGGTGTTTAGGTCTTGATGCCTTGTGGCAGCTCACCGGATTCTTTTTGGGCTGGCTGGGCGAACCGGGTAAGGGCCGAGCTCTGGGTGTGGGTGAAGTGAAACTTGCTGGCATGGTCACCCCTGTTGTAAAGAAAGTCACTTACGAAGTGGATGTGAAGCGCCTGATTTTACGCAAGCTGAAACTGGCTGTGGCCGATGGCGTGATGAAGGCCGATGGCGAAGCGATTTATAATGTGACCGATATGAAGGTCGGCCTGTTCCAGCCACAGGCGTAAGAGGAGGTTTCAAGATGCGGCGTGTCGTCGTCACCGGAATGGGTATCGTATCGAGCATTGGGAATAACTCCCAGGAAGTATTGGCTTCCCTGCGCGAAGCAAAATCAGGCATCGTGAAGGCCGACGATTATGCGCGCCTTGGTTTCCGCTGCCAGGTGCATGGCGCGCCAAATTGCGATCTCGACCAGATTGATCGCCGGGCGCGGCGCTTCATGGGCGATGGCGCCGCATGGAATTATATTTCCATGCAGCAGGCCATTACAGATTCTGGCCTTGAGGAAAAAGATGTGAAAAACGACCGCACCGGCCTCATCATGGGTTCCGGCGGTCCTTCCACTAGAACGCTTGTTGCCGCCGCTGACACCACGCGCGAAAAAGGACCCAAGCGCGTGGGGCCCTTTGCCGTGCCGGCCGTCATGTCCAGCACCAACTCGGCAACCCTTGCAACACCTTTTGGTATTCGCGGCGTGAATTATTCCATCTCTTCGGCCTGCGCCACCTCGGCCCATTGCATTGGCAACGCTGCCGAAATGATCCAGTGGGGCAAGCAGGACGTGATGTTTGCCGGCGGCGGCGAAGAACTGGACTGGACCCTTTCCGTTTTGTTTGACGCCATGGGCGCCATGTCGTCGGGCTATAATGCTACGCCGCAAAAGGCCTCACGCGCCTATGATAAGAACCGCGATGGTTTTGTGATCGCGGGCGGTGCCGGGGTTGTTGTTCTAGAGGAGCTCGAACGCGCAAAGGCCCGCGGCGCAAAAATTTATGCGGAGCTCGTAGGCTACGGTGCCACATCCGATGGCTATGACATGGTGGCACCTTCAGGCGAAGGTGCGGCCCGCTGCATGCGGCTTGCGATGTCAACCGTGAAAAACAAGATCGACTACATCAACCCCCATGCAACTTCGACACCCATTGGCGACAAGAAGGAAATCGAAGCCATCCGGGACGTCTTCGGAAAAGATATCCCCGCCATTTCGGCGACCAAGTCACTCACCGGCCATTCGCTCGGAGCGACGGGCGTTCAGGAGGCGATCTATTGCATTCTCATGATGAAGAACAACTTCATCTGCAAAAGCGCCAATATCGATGAAATCGATCCGGAATTTGCCGATATTCCCATTCAGCGGGAGCGCCAGGATAACGCAAAGATCGACGTGGCGATGTCCAACAGCTTCGGCTTTGGCGGCACCAACGGCACACTCATTTTCCAACGCTATAACGGTTGACCAGATGACAGATGGATTGATGAAGGGCAGGCGCGGCCTGGTAATGGGCGTGGCCAATGATCACTCCATTGCCTGGGGCATAGCGAGCGAATTGCGCAAGCACGGCGCGGAGCTGGCTTTCACCTATCAGGGTGAAGCGTTCGGGAAGCGCGTGAAGCCCCTCGCTGATTCCGTTGGCTCCAAATTGCTGCTGCCTTGTGATGTTGAAGAAATCGCCACCGTCGATAATGTTTTCGCCGAGTTGAACAAGGCCTGGGGCAAGATCGATTTTCTCGTTCATGCCATCGCTTTTTCCGACAAGAACGAACTCAAGGGAAAATACGCCAATACAACGCGGGAAAATTTTGTCCGCACCATGGTGATTTCTTGCTTCTCATTCACCGAGATTGCCAAACGTGCGGCCGCCATGATGCCCGACGGTGGGTCGATGGTGACGCTCACCTATGGCGGCTCCGTGCGGGTCATGCCGAATTACAACGTGATGGGGGTGGCGAAAGCCGCCCTCGAAGCATCGGTGAGATACTTGGCTGCCGACTATGGCCCGCAAGGCATTCGCGTGAATGCAATTTCCGCGGGCCCCATGCGTACGCTCGCGGGTGCTGGGATTGGTGATGCCCGTGCCATGTTCAACTACCAGAACAGCCACGCGCCTTTGCGCCGCACGATTACCTTGGAGGAAGTGGGCGGTGCCGGTGTCTATCTGCTCTCGCCCATGTCCGGCGGCGTGACCGGTGAAATCCACTACGTCGATTCCGGCTATAACATCATCTCAATGCCAAGGCCGGAGGAGCTTTAGTTCACTTTCCTTTGTGTCTTCTCCTGCGAAGCGGGAGAAGAGGGGACCCGCCGCGGTACGCGGTGGGGAGATGAGGGCACTTTGACCTCGTTCCCCTCACCTTTCCCATTGCTGCGCAATGGGCCCCTTTCCTCTCCCGCAAGCGGGCGAGGACAAAGAGTGATTCACTTATCAATGAGCGTTGGGCACGGCTTTGCCGGGGATGAAAACGGTTATGCCGTTTCCGGGGGTAGAGGAGGAAGTCGAACCACATTAGTCCGTAGACGGACGATTTATACTTAAGTAACTCTCTTCAAGACGTGTCGGGCTTCATTGCATCCCAGGCGAGCCAATGGCACTCGGCGAGGACCTCATCAACTTCGTGAACTTTCCTCCTCCGGTGGCCAGGCGGTGGACCCGGCCGGAGCGGTGATCTGAACTTCGGATTTTTTGCGGTCTCCCGTCTCACCCGCCAGCGGGCGAGACGCCTGGCCTGGCGCGGCAGATCCTCGAGCGCCAGCTTGAGGGCCTGGAGCCTCCGGCTGAGGCGTGCGGCATTGACAAGGCCATCGGGAGGGGAAACGGGATCGGCTATGGGAGGGCGCAGGGTATCATACGGGTAGAAATGGATGCGCGGGGGATTCCGCCTGAACTTTCTGTGGTGTTGGCGCAGCTCTGGGAAGTTCTTCCGCGTATCGAAGAGCTGGAAGGAGGGAAGCCTGCTTCCGCCGCCCTTCCCGATGGGTCCCACAGGCTTGGGCCGCGAAGGCGCCACCTTCACCACAAGGCCGCGGGCCGCGATGATAATGAGGCGCCGCACGGCGGATTCTGCGGGCCGCAGCACGCGCAGCACGGCACTGTGGAGGGGCTGCGGAATCCGTAGCCTCGTGGCTCCGCCCACAAGCCCCAGCATGGTGAAAAGCTCCGCAACGATACCCTTGAGGGCTTCACTGTTGCGTTCGATGGCCCTGGCCCAGTCCATAGTGTTTCCTTATCAAGTGGAAAGAACATAACAGGAACATGCGCCGATAGGAATAGATTGTCAAGGGGATACATACGGTTAAATTCCTACATATACCCGATGCGAATTGCTCCCCAAGGGGAATTAACTGCTAACCATCATGGCGCGCCGCATTTGCTATGAGCGCAAATGTATCGATATGAGTTCACCATGAAATCACTCGAAGCCGAGCATTATCTGTTGCGGGCCGAGTTGCTGTGGGACCAGGTCAAGGACAGGTCCAGCTTTCCCTTTACACTTCCCGTCGTCTCCAGGTTGAGTGAGGTTGAGTTCCATCCGAAGGTGACTTTCCTGGTTGGTGAGAATGGCTCCGGCAAATCAACCCTGATCGAGGCGATCGCCGTGGCCTGGGGTTTCAATGCCGAAGGAGGGTCAAAGAATTTTAATTTCAAGACCCATCATGCGCATTCCGATCTTCACCGATGTATGCGCCTGGTGAAGTCCGTGCGCCGCGCTAAGGATGGTTTCTTTCTTCGTGCTGAAAGCTATTTCAACGTAGCGACGGAAATTGAGAAGCTTGACCAGGAACCGGGCTCACCTCGAATCATAGACGCTTTTGGCGGTGTTTCCTTGCACAGCCAGTCTCACGGGGAGTCATTCTTTGCGTTGCTTGAAAACCGCTTTCACGGTAACGGCCTCTACATTCTTGACGAGCCCGAAGCCGCCCTTTCGCCTTCTCGTCAATTATCGATGCTCACGCGCATGCATGACCTGATCGCGGAGAAATCGCAGTTCATCATAGCCACCCATTCACCCATTTTGATGGCCTATCCAGATGCTTGGATTTATCAGATCGGCCCCAAAGGCCTTGACCGGGTGGCCTATGAAGATACCGAGCACTATCAGGTGACCCGAGATTTCCTCAATAGACCAGAGAGGATGCTTGATGTCCTTCTCGAACGCGATCGGTGAGTTATCAATGGCGGATCATTCGACGAGGAATTCTTGATGGCCCCAATTGACTTCAATCAACGACGCAACGGCGAGACTGCCCTAGTTTGCCCGCCATGTTCAACCCGGCATATTTGAGCGGCAAAACTTGGGGCTTTGACGGCCAACCGGTGGAACACATCGAGACCCACGCGGCTCACGTGTTTCTTGTTGGCGATCGCGCCTTCAAGATGAAGAAGGCTGTGAAGCTGCCCTATCTCGATTTCTCCACACTCGACAAGCGCAAGGCCGTGCTTGACCATGAACTGGCGGTCAATCGTGGCTTCACTCCTTCACTCTATATCGGGGTCATGGAAGTCTTGGGAGAGCCTGTGCTGGCCATGAACCGCTTTCCTTCGCAGGCCCTTTTGTCATTGCATGCCGGCGGCATCAGTGATGCAACAGCAAGAGAACTCGCCCGCATGGCTGCAGATGCCCACGTCATAGCACCGCGACGTGAAACGCCGGCCAACGAAATCATGGCAGGATTGGGCGCGCAACTGACGAAAGCCTTTGCCGACTCGCCGGATATTTTTCCGGCGGGCGAGGCCCGCGAATTCCACACCCTCCATGAAGGGCATTTGACAAGGCTAAGTCCGCTGCTCGATCAGAGAGGTACACATGGCCTCGTCCGCCGCTGCCATGGCGACATGCATTGCGGCAATATCTTTTTGCTTCAAGGCAAGCCCGCCCTTTTTGATGCCATCGAATTCAGCGAGAAAATAGCAACCATCGATGTGCTCTATGACCTTGCCTTTCTTTTGATGGATCTCGGGCGCCGCGGCGAGAAAAGGGCGGCCAACCTCGTCCTCAACCGGTATTTGCATTTGCGCCGCGCAGAGGAGGACCTGACGGGACTTGCAGCATTGCCGCTTTTTCTGGCAACAAGGGCAGGGGTTAGGGCGCTCGTCACTGCCGATCTCGCCCATGAGATGGAGGCAGGCGCGTCCACGAAACAGCGGAAAGACGCGCTTGAATATTTCCGTGCGAGCGTTGCGTGGTTAAGGCCAATTCAGCCCAGGCTGATATGCGTAGGCGGGCTGTCCGGAAGCGGCAAGTCCACACTCGCGGCAAGGCTGGCGCACGACATTGGCCTTGCGCCGGGCGCGCTTCATGTTCGCAGCGATGTCGAACGCAAAGTGCTCGCAGGTGTGGATGAAGCAGTGCATCTGCCACCTAAGTCATATTCCGCCGCAGCTTCAGAGGCAACATATCGGGCAATCTTCCGGCGTGCCAATGCAGCCCTCGCGGCAGGCCATTCGGCAATTCTTGATGCAGTTTTTTCCGCCGAAAGCGAGCGCAACAGGGCCGAACAGCTGGCTCGAAATTGCGGCGCAAAATTTGCCGGTATTTGGCTTGAGGCGGATCCTTCTCAACTCAAGTCGCGCGTCACGGAACGCAAAGGCGACGCCTCGGATGCTGACGCTGCAGTTGTCGAAAAACAGCTCAGCTATGAACCAGGTGAAATCCGCTGGAGCAAGGTGGATGCCTCGGGGAGCGTTGCTGTATCCGAAGCCCTCGTCAAACAAATTCTGCAGTTGTGATGGGTCGGCCCAGCATGAAGCAATCGCAGACCAGTTGCAGGGGGCCAACGTCCGTGTCTGACTTGCCGCTTTTCAAGAGTTCAGCAAACCGCGCGTAGATCATTTCGTATTCTTCCATGGGCGCTTCCATGATTAGCTTGCCGTTGACTTCGAGAATGGTGCCGCCCTTCTTGAGATAAAGCGATTGGCCATCGGCTGTCGCAATTTCGATTTCCCAGGTCTGCTCGCCCATCTGCCGCCAGTCGAAGTCGGCGGAAAGATCGGCCTTCTCTCCATCGCTCCGTTTGAAGCGGATTTGAGCCGCGATGGGAGTTGCCTTGTTGGCGGGAACTTCAATAGTTGCCGCCTCAACGAAAATCGGCTCAGGCAGAATCTTCGTGACGATGGAAAGGGCGTTGATGCCGGGATCAAACACGCCGAAGCCACCGGGTTCCCAAATCCATTCCTGCCCGGGGTGCCAGCGCTTCACATCTTCCCGCCAAGTCACCTTCAATTTTGAAACGCGCTTG
>CAZHCO010000197.1:0-3420 GCA_964530965.1 uncultured Aestuariivirga sp.
CTTCACCGTTACTTGGCCGAATTTGATTTCCGCTATAACCGCCATTCGGCCCTTGGCATTTCGGACATGGAACGTTCCCATGATGCGATCAAGGGCGCTGCTAGCCGCCTCCCAATGTATGACCAATCTGGTCAAGCCTAAGACGCCTAGGCAATTGGCGCGAAAGCTGTGGCGGATGCGAAAACGCAACCCTACTTAGCAAAGCTCCCGATTTGAGCTAGGCTTCCACACTTCGGCATAATGCCGAGAGGGAGAATAAAAATGGCTGACGCACCTATCGTTAATATTGGCCAAAACTCGCCGGAAAAGATTGCCTACGATTTGATGGCTGGCGTTTTAAATACCGAGAAAATCAAGCCAGAGGATCGGACGCGCAAGATGATCTTGGACACATATGCAGAGTGTATTGCTGCGGTTCGCGGCACGCGGAATTGGACAAAAAAATAAAGTCTTCGATCTGCCTTGCAAAATTACAGACGTCTGTGCCCGCCCCAGCAGCAATAGCCAAGCGGACGCACTCTAGGCGCATTTGGTTTATCGGTACTTCCTTTGATTGCGAGGTCTATTTAGCGGGTTTCTTCGCCTTTTTTGCCGCTTTCTTTAGCGGCTTATGCGGCTTGTGAGGTGTGGTGAGGGCGCGGGCGAGAGCTGCATCCCTCTTGAGTTCTATAGTTATGTCAGTTTTTTATTCATTGGTGTCTCATGGCAAAGGAGCAGCGCTTCTGCATATTTTGTGGTGGACCAGGATTGTCGAGAGAACATGTTTGGTCTGAATGGACTTACCAATTTGTTCCGAAATTGCCAAATGGAACCCACGTCAAATTTACAGCGGATTCGGTCCCGCATAATCCGCGTATTGTTGAATCTTACCGATCCAAATCCTATCAGGGGGATGTCAATACAATAAAATTGAATGTGGTATGCAAAACGAAATGCAACAACGGGTGGATGTCTAAATTGGATGAACGGGTAAAGCCGACGCTTATTCCCCTGTTACGCGCTGAGCCGACAGTCCTAACAAGAGATAGGCAAACGGTTCTTGCTGCGTGGGTGGCAATGAAGGCCATGGTATGTGAGCATTATGAGCAGGTTTACGTCACCAGTACGCAGGAGCATCGAAACCACGTCATGGAAAATCAACGGGCTCCGGATTTCTGGAGCATTTGGATTGGCCACCAGCGAGGAAATGCTTGGCGGACAGCTTTTAGCCGTCGCACAGCTACTTTAGGCCCCATCATCGATGGAAAACCCACACCTCCAAACAGGTCCTACGCTAAAAACACACAGTCCATCACAATGGGAATCGGGAATCTCCTGATACACTTGATAGCCTGCTCGATCCCCAATTTCCGATTCGAGATGCCCTATGATACCGGTCGCTACTTGAGGAGAATTTGGCCCATTCAGGGCGATCTTCTCTGGCCCCCGGGCTCCATTCTCTCGGATGGGGACTGCGAAAGAATCGAACACTCCATGGCAAGATACCTCGAAAGCATCCCATGGGCCTCCAGTAATGATAGCGGCTGATAGCATCGCCCTGTCACGGACCATGACTTAAATCCTATTTTCTGTGTTAAATAAACTGCATATTTAGGAATAAATTCAAACTTGTTCAATTCTGCAAGTGTAGCAATTGTTCACCGATGACCGCACATGCACATAAGCCACATCATCGCGTTTCAGGATATTCGCCGCTTCAGAATCGAGATCGGCTGATGGCACAATCTTGCCCGTGCCGTAAACAATGCGGTCATCACGTGAATAGCCTTTGATGAGATGGGCAACACGGCGCGCCAGCATCGCCGGAGTTTCATGCGCATCATCAGCCCGCGCACAAGCTTTGGCATGGAGAAATATAGGCCCCGTTTCCGCATAGGGTTGCAAGGCGGGAAATGGCCTGTAGGCCAGAATGAGGTAGTCCTCGCCCTTGCCCACGTCCTGCAGGCAGTGGCGGCACGGAACCCCATCGCCATCAGAAATCGCGCGCTCCGGCGGCAGGCCATAGGCATCGGGTGCAAGTGCTTGAAAAGCGCGGGCTTCTTCAGTGGGAATGGCGAGATATGTAATCATGCCCGGAGTTTGTCAGCGTCCCTCCCCAAGAGCCACCCGAAAACGGATCGCCGCCTAAATCAGCAGCGCCCCTTCATGCTTCAGCAGCCATTCCTTGCGCGGCAGCCCGCCGCCATAACCCGTAAGCGACCCATCCGCCCCGATCACCCTATGGCAGGGCACCACAATGGAAATGGGATTGCGGCCATTGGCAAGGCCTACCGCCCGCATGAGGTTTGGATCGCCCAGGCGCTTCGCCAGTGTGCCATATGAAATCGTAACACCACACGGAATGCGCTTGAGCTCATCCCACACTTTGCGCTGAAATTCCGTGCCGCCGCCATCGGTGGGAATATCCTCAATGGCCTTGAAATCGCCAGCGAAATAGGCCCGGATACGGTCAGAAAAACCATTGGGGTTGTCCGCCGGAAATCGCTCCGAAGTGCCATACCGCAACCGCAGGTCCCGCGCCACGCGTTCCGGCTGGTCGTCGAATTCAAGCCCGATCATCGCCCCGTCCCGCGCCAGCAGCAGCATGGTTCCAAGGGGCGTTTCAATGTGGTCAGAGAGGATTGAAATCGCGTTATATTGCTTCATAGTCACGTCCGCGTCAGCCACTGAATAGGATGTCATCCCATGACAACAAGGCCCAGAGTAGCACTGTTCATCGACGCGGAGAATGCGTCCGCCAGATATGTCCCGGACTATCTCAAAAGATGTGGAGAACTGGGAAAGTTGACTATTGCCCGCTGCTACGGCGGCACCGCCGGCCTCAGGAAATGGGACAAGGCCATGAAAGACCACCACATCGTCCCGATGCAAACGCCGCCAGGCGCCAGCAAGGAAAACGCCAGCGACTTCGCGCTCACGATTGACGTGGTTTCGCTACTGCACCGGGGCCTGTTTGACCACGCGGTGATCGTGTCAAGCGATGCAGATTTCATGCAACTGGCCATCCACGTCCGCGAACAGGGCAAGGGCATTGATGGTCTGGGTGAAAGCAAGGCGACAAAGCCCCTCCGGTCTGCCTTCGATCACTTTACCATTGTTCCCGCTGTGGCGCCAAAGAAAGCCCCTGCCCCGAAGCCGTCGCCCGTTCTGGCGAAGAGGCCGGCCGCAACGCCGACGCCCGACAAGGACATGCTAATGGAAATCTACCGAAACCTCAGCGCCAAAGGCAGGGCGGTAACGCTACGGGTCTTCGGAACCCAGTTGAAGGCAAGAATGCCGAATTACAAGAAAGGCCACGGGACACTTGAGAAATTTCTGCTCAATTCCGGCGTCTTCAAAATCGAGCGCGGTGTCATACGACTCATCTGATGAAGGCCGGCGTGCAACTCCATAGTTCTCATCATGACCGCGCTTGACGCA
>CAZHCO010000198.1:0-34652 GCA_964530965.1 uncultured Aestuariivirga sp.
TCCTGGAGCTCATGCACGCGCTGCTCGATCTGCTGCCGTTCGCTAAGGTCACGGATAAAACCGGCAAAAAGCCTGTGCTCGCCAATTCTTGCTTCACCAATTGCGAGTTCCACCGGAAATGTCGAACCATCCTTCTTCTGGCCGGTTACAACCCGCCCAATGCCGATAATGTGTTTTTCGCCGGTACGCAGATAGCGTTCGAGGTAACCATCGTGTTGCTCGGCAAAATAGGGAGGCATGAGCAGCTTGATGTTTTGACCAAGAACTTCACTGGCAGAATAGTTGAACAGCTTTTCGGCTATTTTGTTGAAGGAGCGCATCACCCCCTTCTCATCAATGACAATTATCGCATCAAGTGACGTGTCATAAACAGTCTGGAGAATTTGCTCTTCAAGCGGCATATCTGGTTTTATCCATCTGATTTTACGAGGCGGAAGCCCTTATTTCTTGATAGAGCCCGATTGCCAACTTGGCAAATGGCTGGTTTTCACCGATGTCCAAATAGCGTGCCAACAGGAATCTTTCCCGGATCTTCCAGTTCTCATTGATCAGCGTCAATGCGCGTGCGGTTGTGGTCAGCCAAAGTATGGGTTGGCGCTAAATTGGCCAAGTAGAGGAGATGAAAATGAAAGTAAGATCCATGTTACCTAGCCTTTGGGGGCAAGCTGCAAGCGAATTTGGGTCGCTTCAACAGGAAGTTGACAAGCTTTTCAATGGCTTCGGGGCAGACCTCCCATTGGTTGGGCGGTGGAATGGCATTGGGCGGCTGGCCATGCAGGTTGATGTTGCGGAGACTGAGAAAACGCTCGAAGTGACCGCGGAACTACCTGGCGTCAGTGAAAAGGAAATTGACGTTTCCCTGGCAGGCGACATCCTGACCATAAAAGCCGAGAAGAAGTCGGACAAGGAAGAGAAGACCAAGGACTATCACCTCGTTGAAAGGTCCTACGGCACTTTTGAGCGCAGCATGCAACTTCCGTTCAAGGCCGATGCGGCAAAGATAGATGCGAAATTCGACAAGGGCGTGCTCAAGCTCGTCGTCCAGAAGCCGGCCGAGGCGCAAACCAAAATGCAGAAGATCGAAGTCAAGGCTGCGGCCTAACCCCAAATTTGCCGCTCTGCGGGAAGAGGTGTGTGAGCGCACGTCTTCCCGCCATTCAAGCAACTCCGAGGACGATAATGAAACAGAATCGCACATGGATAGTTGTCGCCGACGGAGGCCAGGCGCGGATTTTGCTGTATACGGCCCGACAAAAAGGTGTGCAACAGCTTCCCAATAGTGAATTCCATGACCCGCATCTCCCAACACACGAACTGATGACGGACCGCCAGCCGAGGGTTCACGAGTCGGTTGGCGCCGCACGGCACGCAGTTGAGCCCAGGATTGATCCACATGAACAGCGCAAGGAGCAGTTTCTAGCGCGGCTTGTGGCGCATCTTGAACGCGCGGAACAGCATGGTGAATTTGAGCATCTTGTTGTGGTGGCGCCAGCCACCGCCTTAGGCGAACTTCGCAAGAAGTTCAGCCCACAGCTGCAAAAGCGATTATTTTCAGAAATCGTGCACGACTATACCCATCAATCCAATGACTATGTCTACCAACATATCAAAGAAAATTTGCCGCTGTAACAATACAAGTTAATTGCCCGCTGGCTTTCATTGGAGGAGCATTAAATGCCCTATAAGACAATACTGGTTCTGTTAAACGGTACAAACCACACGCAACAATTACTTGATGCTGCCAGTGCGATGGCCCGCCAGTTCGACGCACATGCTATTGGGCTTTATGTCCTGCCGGCGAAGCAGGTCTATTCAGACGTCGGCATGCTCGCCACCCCAATGCTATTTGAAGCCTATCGCGACCTTTTCAAATCAAAGCTTGAAGAGGTGCGCAAGAAATTCGAGGCAAGGGTAAAACAGGATGGCCTCAAGGCGGAATGGCGTGTTGTCGATTCCAATTACCCGGACGTCGCGGGGAGCGCAATTGTACATTCGCACAGCGCTGAACTGGTTATAGCCTGTCAAATTGAACGCGGACCGGATGAAAATATCGAACGGGACCTCGTTGTGCGGCTCCTCATGGAGTCAGGGCGGCCAGTTCTAATCATTCCCAAACGGGGCCACTTTGCACCACGTGGAGAGGGAATTGCCGAGAAGGCGATAGTCGGCATCAATGGAACAAAGGAATCCTCGCGTGCCATGTTCGATGCCCTGCCCTTGTTGCGGCTTGTCAAGGAAACCCGGCTCGTTTGGGTTGATCCTTACACGCAAGGCCGGGAGGCTGGTGAGATTCCTGGCGCTGAGGAAGCAGCTGTATTGGCGCGCCATGGCATCAAGGCGGTAGCCGAGCCGATGATGACGGATGGACGCAATGCGGGCGAGGCCCTTTTGATGCGAGCCAATGATCTGGGCGCCGATCTACTGGTGATGGGAGCCTATGCCCACTCGCGGATGCGGGAGTTTGTGTTTGGCGGCGCGACACGGCATGTCCTTGAGCACATGACAATTCCGGTCTTGATGTCACATTGAGGGGTCAAGGGAAATGACGTTGAGCAAGATCAGAATCGAGATGGCGCGAAACCGCGACTTTCCAGAGGGAAGTTCACTGCACGGCTACGAGTTCGTGGCGCCGCTCGACAAGACAGGACATATCGATGTGAAATCATGGCAGCGGCATCGCAGTCAATGCCGTGTCAAACGCTTCTGGGAAGGCGAGCCTGACGAAATAGGCCATCTCGTGCGCAAGCCTGGAGGATCATGGGCTTTTCACTATGACATTCATGGTGATATCGATGATGACGAAGCCGGCTACCGTTTTGGCGACCATGCATTCATGCCAAGAGAATATATTTCGATCCGGGAACATGACGAAGACATGAATACATTCCGGATTGTGTCAGTTATTCCTGTCAGCTGAGCGCTTCGGCCGGTCCTCATCAACCAGAATGCGGTGGGCCGCTCCATCAAGATCATCAAACTGTCCGTTGCGGAGGCTCCACAGAAATGCGATGAGGCCAACAGCACCCAAGGCAAGTGCTGCCGGAATCAAAATGAGAAGTATGGTCATACGGCTCTCCGCTCCAAATGCGGCAGGCCAGACACGTCAAGCTGCGGCCTCTTTGCGGCCATTGGTTTTTGTTTGCGGAAGAAAAGCCCGAGCCGCAACGAATTAGCAATGACGATGATTGACGATGTCGACATTGCAATGGCTGCAACCAGGGGCGAGGCAAATCCCAGCATGGCAATGGGGACGGCAAGGCAGTTGTAGCCAACGGCGAGCGCGAAATTCTGGAGCGACAGGCGCTGCGTTGCAATTGCCACGTCCCGTGCCGCAAGAACCGGCAGCAGGCTTTCTCCCATGAAAATCGTGTCAGCCGCTGTCCGGCCGATGTCAGTGGCCGATGAAGGAGCCATTGACGTCAGGCCCGCCGCCAGGGCCGGTACATCGTTGAGCCCGTCACCTACCATGAGGACCTTGCGACCGGCGTCCTTGAGCGATTCGACGTAAGCGAGCTTTTGTTGCGGGGTTACGCCTGCCTGCCAGTGTTCAATGCCCAACGCGGCAGCGGCCCGGCTCACTGCTATTTCACGATCACCTGAAAGAATCTTAACCCGCAATCCATCAGACTTTAGTTTTGCGATGACGGCGTTGGCATCTGGGCGCAATTCATCTTCAAAGGCAAAAATAGTCGCTGCCTTTGAATTCCGCATAAGCACAAACTCGGGCAATCCTTGCCCATCATTTTCTTCAATTCCGCACCATTGCCTGGAGCCAAGGCGCACCGGCTCGCCTTGAAAAAACGCCGAGAGGCCCCGCCCTAGAATTTCCTGCACATCGTCCACGGCCGCAGGTGCAATCCCCCGGGACTTTGCTGCCTCGCAAACCGCACGCGAAAGCGGATGGCGGCTTGACCGCGCGAGCCCCGCCGCAAGGGCGAGATTCGACAAGATTATGCTTGAGCCATTTGCCAAACGCGGGCGGCCAAGCGTTAGTGTTCCTGTCTTGTCAAAGACGACCGTATCAATGCCGGCAAGTTTTTCCAGCGCCGCGCCGTCCTTGATCATCACGCCGTTGCGGAAGAGGACTCCGCTCGCAACGGTTTGCACCGCAGGCACGGCAAGGCCGAGGGCGCAGGGGCAAGTGATGATAAGGACGGCTATGGCGGCCATAAGCGAACTATGCCAGTCGCCGCCCGTCCAGATGAGCCACCCCGCCAGCGTCGCAGCGGCAAGAATGTGAACGGCGGGCGAGTAGATGCGGGCCAGCTTGTCGGCAACCTGAACGAAGCGCGAGCGGCTCTGTTCGGCTGAGGCCATTAGACGGATGATTTCAGCAAGAAATGTATCCTGCCCGGCTGCTGTGACATCGACGGTCAGGGGCCCCGTGAGGTTGAGCATGCCGGCGTGAATTATAGCACCCTTGCCAACCACTTCCGGATCGGTCTCGCCAGTCAGCAATGACCTGTCAATTTCACTTGTGCCCGAGATAACCACGCCATCGGCAGCAAGGCGCTCTCCCGCCGCGACCAGCATTTTCATGTGGGGCTGGAGCGCCGTTGCAGCAATGATGCGCGAGGCACCACCCACGTCTTCAATCATGGCACTGGATGCCGAAAGCGACAGGAGCTGGGATACGGCGGAGCGGGCGCGGGCCCGCATGAGATGGTCAAGGTAGCGGCCGGTAAGCAGGAAGAAAAGCAAAGTTACAGACGCATCGAAATAGGCAACCTCGCCGTGGTTGAAGGTTTCAAAGAGGCTCATCAGTGCCGCGAGGCAGACGGCGAGCGATATCGGGACATCCATATTGAACTGGCCCGAGAACAGCGCGCGGATGGCACTCCGGAAAAAGGGTCTGCCCGCATAGGCAACAGTGGGCAACGCGATGCCGGCGGAAATCCAGTGGAAAAGGTCGCGCGTGCTTCCGTCTGCTCCAGACCAGACGGAAACCGAGAGCAGCATGATGTTGGCGGCAGCAAAGCCGGATACGGCGACAGCGCGAAGCAGCAGCCTGCTTTGCGCATCATCGGCCTTGAGACCGGAGTGGCTGGGGTCAAAGGGGCGCGAATTGAACCCAAGCTCGTTCAATTTTTCCGCGATGCCGACAGGTTTGAAGGAGGGATCATTCCATGTGGCAACAACCCTTTTGCCGGTGAAATTCACCCGCGCTGAAGCAAGTCCTGGAAGTTCTTCAAGTGCGCCTTCAATGAGCGGTATGCTCTGGGGCGAACAAAGTCCGGGAATAATGAGGTCAAGCTCGCGGCTTCCATCGGGCTGTGTTGTGACCCAAGGCTCCAGATCGCCAGCAAACAGTGTGGCGGCATCAATTACGGGACCAACGGGACAACAGGTCATCATGGCGGGCGCCCTACTCCACAAAGATGCGCTGCACGAAACGCACCAGCTTCTTGTCGGAATTTTCCGCGGTAATATCGGCGATCCAAACGCCGCGGCTGATCGGCCCTTGAGCGAGGTAGATGCCAGCGCCTAGGTCCTGGAGCTTAAGCTCCTGGTCTCCAGCTTCGTCCGTTGGTCGTTGCAGGACTGCTCGTATGTTGAGGTCTGGAATTGTCTGGCTATCACGATCAAGGATTTCGATTTTTGCGAGGCCGCGGTTGAAGGTGAGATTCACCTGCCAACCCAACGCCCGCTGCTGCCTTGCAATTTCGGCATCCCGGTTAAAATTTTGGCTCGCGACATAACTGTTAGCCACCACGAGGCCCGTCCAACTCGTGCTGGCAAAGAAGGCCAAAGTCAGATTGACGGCAATGATGACCGCAAAGAATGAAATGGTGATGGCGGCCATATGCCAGCCCGTGAACGTGCGTGTCATGGTGTTGCCTCCTTTGGCGGGGCGTGGAAGATGGCGGAGATACTTCGCGTTTCAGGTGTGGACTCGGTCCCCTTCTCCACAACTTTGAATACAAAGGGAGTTTGCTCACTCCTGAGCAGGAGCGGAGAGGCAGCAACATAGACTTTGATGGCGCGAAGCTTGTCTGCTTCGACGTCAACATTGAACTCGCGCAATGATTCGCCATTTCCACCCGTCATCGTCATGGTGCTGCCCGGAAGTCCCTCTGCGCTGACGGCAAAGTTGCGAGGCCGCTGCTCCATGTTGAGGATCTTGATCGTAAAGCCATTGCGGATGCTGCCATCCGAGAGTCTCACAAAGAGAGGATTGCGATCATTTAGAATGCTCACGTCAAGACGTTCGCGGTGCAAAAGCGAGAAGAACATGGCTATCCCAACTGCCAACCAAATTGCCGTATAGACAAATGTTCTTGGCCGCAGGAAGGAGCGCCAGCCGATGACGGCCAGACCGCCGGCTTTGTGCGCGTCATAGGTCTTCAGCGTTGAATAGGAGATAAGCCCCTTCGGCGATCCGACCTTGTCCATCACGCTGTCACAGGCATCAATACAAAGTGCGCAGGTGATACACTCCAATTGCTGGCCGTCGCGGATGTCGATGCCGGCGGGGCACACGGCCACGCAGGCATTACAATCCACACAGTCGCCCACTTTCTCACCTGTAGCCTGGGCCTTCTTTTGGTGGCGCGAACGCGGCTCGCCGCGCCAGTCATTATAGGTAACGACGAGCGAATCCTCGTCCAGCATTGCGGCTTGAACGCGAGGCCACGGGCACATGTAGGTGCAAACCTGTTCACGCAAATAGCCCGCGAGGACAAATGTGGTGGCCGTTAATATAGCAACGGTGGCATAGGCAACAGCGGGGGCTTCAAATGTAATGAACTGCCGGGCCAGCGTTGGTGCGTCGGCGAAATAAAATATCCAGGCGCCACCTGTTGCAATAGCGATGACCAGCCAGAGGGCATTCTTGAATAACCGTTTCCATAACTTGTTGGCACTCCAGGGTGCCGTATCAAGCTTGATGCGGGCATTTCGGTCGCCTTCGACCCAGCGCTCAGCGACCAGAAAAAGATCGGTCCATACCGTTTGCGGACAGGTATATCCGCACCAGGCGCGGCCCACTGTGGAGGTCACTAAAAATAGTCCGATGCCGGCCATGATGAGCAGGCCCGCCACGTAATAGAATTCCTGCGGCCAAATTTCGATGAAGAAAAAATAGAAACGACGGTGGGCCAGATCGACAAGCACGGCCTGATCGGGTGCGTAGGCGCCGCGATCCCAACGCAGCCAAGGGGTCAGGTAATAGATGCCAAGGGTCGCCGCCATCACCAGCCATTTGAGATTGCGGAAATAGCCCGAACCCCGCTTGGGATGGATTTTCACACGCGCTGCATAGAGCGAGCGCCGCGCCGCACTGTTATGGGGAACGACATCGATGGTTTCGACGGTATTGATCACTTCAACCATATCAGGGCACTGGCATCTCTCCGCCACCGAGCGAATGAACGTAAATCGCCAACTGCTTGATCGTCACCTCATCCAGGCGCGTATTCCACGCTGGCATTACGCCGTGACGGGGCTGCGTAATCTGTGCAACGATAGTGGCCTTGTCTCCTGCAAAAAGGGCTATTGGGTCGGCAAGCCGCGGACCGCCAAATTCACGCTTTCCTTCGCCCGCTTCACCATGGCAGGCCACGCAGTTCTCGGCATATACGGTTACGCCCCGCGTTGCTGCCTCGGCGTCAAAAGTCTGGCCCGAAAGCCTCAAGATATAATCAGAAGCATCGTTGATTTGTTCGGACGTCAAAATACCGTCTGCGCCAAAGGCCGGCATTGGCGACTGTCGCGTGTCTGGATCGGCTGTGTAGCGAATGCCATGCTGCAACGTCGTATGAATTTGATCCAACGTACCGCCCCACAGCCAGTCGTCGTCATTGAGGTTTGGATAGCCTCTGCTGCCCGCCGCACCCGATCCATGGCACTGGATACAGTTCACCCGGAAGGCTGCGCGTCCGCCCGCCACAGCGAACTGCAGCAGATCTGCGTCCTTACGAATTTCTTCAAGAGGAAGCGTTTTTACCTTTTCGAGCTGAGCAGATTGGGCCAAGCGTGCAGTATCAACTTCCTTCAACAACTCTGAACGGCTCGAATACCCGAGAAGGCCGGGTGTAGCGCCATTGACCAGAGGCCAGGCCGGATAGGCAACGACGTACCCCAAAGCAAAAACTATCGTCGCATAAAAAGTCCAGAGCCACCACCTTGGCAGAGGTGTATTGAGTTCCTTGATGCCATCCCATTCGTGGCCGGTGGTTTCAGTTCCCGAGATATCGTCTTTTTCGCGCGGTGCCATGATCTGTCAAACCTTGCTATCATCGTCAAGGGGAATGCGGGCAGCATGGTCGTATTGGGACCGAGACCCCGCCCGGAAAACAAATGCGACCACCAACAGAAAGACAAGCGTGAGCGCCAGAAGACCCCAGCTGTCGGCGAAATGACGCATAATTTCATAATTGCTCATGTTGTCACCGTGATTCCGTTTCAGCTTTGAAGGTGGAAAAGTCCACAAGCGTGCCCAACATCTGGAGGTAGGCGACTAACGCATCCATCTCGGTAAGTTTGCCGGGTTGACCATCGAAGTCCCGCACTTGGGCCTTTGGATATCGCCTGGCGAGGTCTTCGCCGCCTTCGCCTGTGTCGCTGGCCTGGGCGATCATGTCTGCTTGCGCCGCTCCAATCATCTCTTCGGTGTAAGGTACGCCGACCAGTCGGTTGGCTTGCAAGTGGTCCGCACTATATTTCGTGTTGAGTTCAGCCTGCATCAGGAATGGATAACCCGGCATGACGGACTCAGGCACGACGGAGCGGGGATTAACCAGATGCTCGCGGTGCCAGTCATCCGAATACCTGTTGCCGACGCGGGCAAGATCAGGGCCGGTGCGTTTTGAGCCCCATTGGAAGGGATGATCGAACATCGATTCGGCGGCGAGGCTGTAGTGCCCGTAGCGCTCGGTCTCGTCGCGGAAAGGACGGATCATCTGGCTGTGACAGACATAGCAGCCCTCGCGGACGTAGATATTGCGGCCCGCCAGCTCAAGCGGCGTATAGGGCCTCATACCTTCCACTTTCTCGATCGTGTTCTGCAGGTAGAACAGTGGCGCGATCTCGACAATGCCGCCGATGGCAACAGTGATGAAACCTAGCACCAGCAGAATGGTAGCGTTGCGTTCGACAGTTGCGTGATTGAACATTTGCAATTTTCCCATGATCACGTCGCAAGGACCGGTGTGCCGACTGCACTTTCGGAGCTCCGGTCTCCACGCAAGGTGCGAACAAGATTGTAAACCATGACCAATGAACCAAGGAGAAAGAGCAGGCCACCCAGCATGCGAATTATATAGTAGGGGTACATGGCAGCGACCGACTCGGAGAATGAGTACACAAGGAAGCCCTGGTCATCGTATTCGCGCCACATCAGGCCCTGCATGATGCCGGACACCCACATGGAAGAAGCGTAGAGAACGATGCCGAGGGTTGCGAGCCAGAAGTGCCAGCTCACCAGCCGGTCGCTATAGAGGCCCGCCCTTTTCCACAGCTTGGGCACGAGGTCATACACTACGGCCATGCTGATCATGCCCACCCAGCCAAGAGCGCCGGAATGCACGTGGCCAATGGTCCAGTCCGTATAGTGGCTGAGCGAATTAACCGACTTGATTGACATCATCGGTCCTTCAAAGGTGGACATGCCATAGAAAGCGACAGACAGCACCATCATGCGCAGCACGGGATCCGTGCGCAGCTTGTCCCACGCGCCGGACAGCGTCATGAGCCCGTTGACCATGCCGCCCCACGACGGCATCCACAGCATGACCGAAAACACCATGCCAAGGGTCTGAGCCCAATCAGGAAGTGCTGTATAGTGCAGGTGATGCGGACCCGCCCAGATATAGAGGAAGATGAGCGACCAGAAATGGATGATGGACAGGCGGTATGAATAGATGGGGCGCCCTGCCCTCTTGGGCACGAAATAGTACATCATGCCGAGGAAACCCGCCGTGAGAAAGAAACCGACCGCGTTGTGGCCGTACCACCACTGAACCAGCGCATCCTGGACACCGGAAAACAGCGAATAGCTCTTTGAACCGAGGAAAGAGACCGGCACCGAGAGATTATTGACAATGTGCAGCATCGCGATGGTGACGATGAAGGCGAGATAGAACCAGTTCGCCACATAAATATGGGGTTCCTTGCGCTTGAGCAGCGTGCCGAAAAACACCAGGAAATAGGCGACCCAAACGAGAGTGAGCCAGATATCAACATACCACTCAGGTTCCGCATATTCGCGGGACTCGGTTATGCCCAGGAGATAGCCGGTGGCAGCGAGCACGATGAAAAGCTGGTAACCCCAGAATACAAACCAGGCGAGATTGCCAAAGGCGAGCCGCGCGCGGCAGGTACGTTGCACAACATAAAAACTAGTGGCAATCAACGCGTTGCCACCAAAAGCAAATACGACGGCTGATGTGTGCAGAGGACGAAGGCGGCCAAATGTTGTCCATGGCAGGTCAAGATTGAGCGCTGGCCAGGCAAGCTGGGAGGCGATAATCACGCCCACGAGGAATCCTGCCACACCCCAAAAGACAGTGGCTATGACCCCGGCTTTTACCACGTCATCAAAATAAGCGTTCTCCGACAACGGAAGCGCCGCAGCGGGGGCAAAGGAATAGCTCCGCGCATAATAGATCATGAGGCTAAGGGCGACAGCCGTAATCATGTAGGCATGGAAGATAAAGGCTGCGTCGTGGCCCTTGCCTGCAACTATGACCGCCACAAGGGCGACAACACCCAGCGAAATCAATTTCGCCAGCAATCCATAACCGTTCATGGTTCCCCCGCTCAGCCGTTTGGTTGAATCAGTGGTGGACGATGATGCATCTCCTTTCATTGATCCAGATCAATAGGCCAAAGTTTGGGGCATTTATTGTGGTTTATAACTTGAATTTGAAAGGACTTGCCGATGCGGAAATCGCCTTACCAGATGATTGGTGGGGAAGCCGGTGTCGAGCGGCTGGTGAAAGTGTTCTACGATATTGTTGAAAGTGACCCGGCGGGTGCATCCCTAAAGGCCATGCACAATCAGGGGCACGGCCTTGCACACGCTCGCGAGGCGCAATTTGAATTTCTGTCGGGGTTTCTCGGCGGCCCGCAACTCTATCTGGAGCGCCACCGCCACTCAAATGTCCGTCGGATGCATGCTCATCTCGCCATTGGAACGGCCGAACGGGACTCGTGGCTCACCTGTATGGACCAAGCCCTGACAGCCGTCATCGCAGACCCTGAAATCCGCAGCCTGCTTATGGGCCATTTCAGCCGGGTAGCGGAAGCACTGCGCACCCATGTCTGAAACGATGGAGTGTTGAATGGCCCGGATTGCAATCATTGTCGGCCATGCGAGGAAAGATACGTATTGCGAGGCAGTTGGCGAAGCCTATCGCCTAGGTGCTGAAGCGGGCGGGCACAAAGCCACGCTGTTCGGGACGTCGAAGATGGCGTTCGATCCCATATTGCACGAAGGGTTTACAAGAATTCAGCTTCTCGAGCACGAACTACAGATGGCATACAACGCCATCATGGAAGCTGACCACCTGGTCTTTATCTTTCCGCTTTGGCTCGAAACCCTCCCCGCCATTTTCAAGGGGTTTCTTGAGCGCGTGTTGCAGCCAGATCTCGTCGAGCCTTCCAAAAAGGGCAAGTTCATAAAAATCCTCAAAGGTAAATCAGCCCGCGTCATAATGACCATGGGCATGCCGGGGTTCGATTATCGTTGGTATTTCTGTGCCTTCTCACTTCGCATGCTGAAACGCAACATACCTGAATTTGTCGGTGTCTCGCCGATACGATCGACTGTTCACGGAATGATCGAAGCGGTCACTCCGGAAAGGCGGCAATCATGGCTTGCCGATGCCGAAGCGATGGGGCGCAAGGCTTTCTGATAGTCAGTTTGATTGGAATCAATGCGGAGGCCCGTTGCGCGTGCGATAAAACGCTTTGGCAAGCAGGCCGATATAAATGCCTGTAACAGAATGGAGAACGAAAATGAGTGACAGAACCTTGAAACAGGCCGTTGAAGACGAACTGGAATGGGAACCAAGCATCGACGCCGAACATATCGGCGTTACAGCCGAGGATGGCGTGGTGACACTCACCGGCCATGTTGGCAGCTATACTGAGAAGTTCACTGCCGAAAAGGCCGCCAGGCGAGTAAAAGGTGTCCGGGGTATCGCTCAGGAAATTGAAATCCGCTTCCCCAGCGACAAGAAAACCGCGGACGATCAGATTGCCAAACGTGCGCTGGATATTATTGCCTGGAATTCGACCATCCCGAAAGACAAGGTGCAGGTTAAAGTTCAGGGTGGATTTGTGACGCTTTCGGGTCAGGTCGACTGGCAGTATCAACGGGCCGACGCAGAATATGCCGTCCGCAAGCTGGCTGGTATCAAAGGCCTCGCCAATGAGATACAAGTCAAGCCGAAAGTTCAGGCCATAGATGTCAAACAGCGCATTGAGAATGCCCTGAAAAGAAATGCCGATTTGGAAGCTAGCTCGATAAAGGTGTCGGTCCTGAATGGACGTGTCACACTGGATGACAAGGTCAAGGCCTTGTACGAGCGCGATCTTGCAGAACGCACCGCCTGGTCGGCGCCTGGTGTCATTTCGGTCGAGGACCATATTAGCATCGCCTAGATTATCAACTCCCAGGAAGGCCGACGTAACAGTAGCGCTCCGATGACGAGCGCTACATTGCGTAATTGAAACGTTGTCAGATTGGCTTCCGCAGCTCCCATCAGGAGAAGTTCAGGCAGGAGATTTAATCATGCCCTATGCCTCGAATGCCGATTTACCCGCCTCCGTGAGATCTCATCTGCCGGATCATGCTCAAGATATCTTTCGGGCGGCGTTCAACCATGCTTTCGAAAGCCATCGCAATGATCCGCGACACGAGGAAATCGCCCATCGAATCGCCTGGTCGGCAGTGAAGCGGCTTTACAAAAAGGCGGGAAGTAGTTGGGTGCAGCGCAAAGAACCCGACGACTGAAAATCACAGTCGCCGGCGCTTCGGTTACATCATTCCCATGCCAAGTATGAGCTCGTCGGCTTTCTTCTTTTGCGTACTGTCCAGCGCATTATACAGGGTAAGAGTTGCGGCATTGGTGGACTTCATGGCTTCGAGCCGCCCTGTCATGATACCTTCATGCTGCGCGATACGTTCCGGCAAGGTCGCCGGAATTGACCCGCTCATCATTTGCACATGTGCGTCCCGCATGGAAGCTACCGCGTCCTTGACGGAAGCCGCATAGTCTTCCCATACCTTCTTCTGCGCATCGGTTATGGCAAGCTCATTCTTCAACGCGTTGAGCCGTTCCTCATTAAATCGGGTTCCCATCATCATTCCAGGACCCCAGCCATCCATCATGTCGCGGCCCATCATTTCGCCCCTGAACCAATGGCCCATAAAACCTTTTCCCCAAAACCATCCATCGTCGTTATCCGCCAGAACCGGGGTGGCAATGACTAAGAGAAGTGCTGCGACCATTGCAGCACGTGATCTCCTAGATTTAAGAATGTTCATGTTGACGACCTCCTACTGAAAAACTTCGAAAACAATAGCCTCCCGGCACACGTCAGCATTGATTTGCTGCAACATGTTCTGAAATCGCTGCGATAATGCCGTAGTAAATTGAGTAGAATTACCTAAGTACAATTCCCGTCTATGCTCCTTGCGTGATCTGTCGTTTCATCCTCTCAACGGTCCACGCCTCCCGACGCTCAGTCGGGTAACAAAGGGAGCTAGATGATGATCCACCTTGCAGACTGCGGCACAAAAGTTCCTGATAATAACAAATCCACTTCGCTGGCTTGGAGACATCTGATGGGGATCCAGGCACTTGCACAACTTGAAGGCGAGGAGAGAGAACGGCTTGAAGGTATGCGCTGGATGGTGAGGGCAGTCGATAAAAGCTGCTCACTGTTTGACCAGGGCCAGGATCGCGCGACGGTGACGGTACTCCTGTCAGGCTGGGCCTTCCGGTACCAGACTCTTCCCGACGGCAAACGTCAGATTCTCGATTTCGTCTTTGCTGGTGCGCTCATCGGATTTGGCTCAGGCAGCGCCTATTCCTACGGTGTGGAAACGGTGACTGATTGCACCGTCGCCACATTGCCACACGGACAATTCCGCCGATTGCTCACGACTTGCCCCAACTTGGCTATGCAGGTTGTTGAGCGCGTGTCAGACAGCGAAATGCGTGCCCATGAACACATGACAAGTCTTGGCCGCCGCAGCGCCCGCGAACGTATTGCCGCACTTATTGTGGAACTTACATTGCGGGCCCAATGCAAGGAGTTGGGCATGCGTAAATACAGCATCGATTTGCCGGTCACGCAAATCATGATTGGCGATGCGCTTGGCCTGTCTAACGAGCATGTCTGCCGCATATTAGGCAAGCTTGCTAGTGACGGCGTGATCGAGATCAATCACCATACGTTGAAGGTACTCGACCAGACCGCCCTTGCTCGCGAAGCTGGCGCAGATCCAGACAGCCTGGTCTTTGGCGGAAGCCCGCTGCCAGTGGCTGCGTGACTCCTTTTGATAGATTCTGACGCCTTGAGGCTGGCGCAACGGCAATTCGGCCCACTTTAGTTTTGTGAGTCAAAATTGACGTGGCTCAAGGCGAGGACGCCGCAAGTGGCCCAGACTTTACCTGTTTGGAAATGTGAGCCAGTCGATGAGCAGGAGTGCGCTACAAAGAAAAGATAACAATGCCGTGGTCGCTGAGGCTCTGCGTGATGCCGCAACGCTTCTTGCCCAACAGAATGCCAACCAATTTCGAATCTCGGCCTACCGCAATGCCGCAAAGACAATCGAAGATCTCCCCGAAGACATAGCAGAGGTAGCAGCAAGGGGCGCCGACGCGCTCGACGCCCTGCCTCATGTCGGAAAATCCATTGCTACCGCTATCATGCAACTCACGACGACAGGCCGCTGGGCGCAACTCGAGCGAATGCGTGGAATGCTCGACCCTGAGATTGCATTTCAGAATATTCCCGGTATTGGACCGACTTTCGCGCGCCTTATTCACGAACATCTGCATATCGACACGCTCGAGGCACTCGAAGCCGCAGCCCATGATGGGAGGCTCGACGCGGTTCCGGGGATAGGCGAGCGCCGAAGCAAGATCATCCGTCAATCATTGGCCAACATTCTGGCCCGCAGGAGGCTGCGGCCACCAAGTGGACACAGGTTGGCGCCGCCACCTGTCGAGATAGTACTCGACGTTGATCGCGAGTATCGGGAAAAAGCAAATTCTGGCGACCTCAAATTCATCGCGCCGAGGCGTTTCAACCCAAAAGGCGAGGCATGGCTGCCAATCCTGCATACCGAGCGCGACCCATGGCACTTCACCGTGTTATTTTCGAATACTGCAAAAGCCCACGAATTGGGAAAGACGGCCGATTGGGTGATTGTCTTCTATTCTTCCGATCATCAGATTGAAGACCAGTGCACCGTTGTCACCGAAACAAGCGGCCCGCTGAAAGGCCAGCGGGTTGTGCGGGGACGCGAACAGGAATGCTTGGCGCGATTGGACTACAACAAAGCCAACACCGGAAATCTGCGGCGAGTCGGACCTTGGCAGTGAAATTATGCCTTGATAATGGTACCTGTTCGCTGCTCTAGAATTTCCAGCGCATCTTCAAGCTTGCCGATGCCTGCCAATCTTCCTCCGCCTGATACGAAGTCAACGGCAGCTTGTACCTTTGGGCCCATGCTTCCGGCTGCGAAGGAATAGGAATTCAGCTCTTTTGGCTTTGCAATCTTCAATCGTCGCTGCTGTTCCGTTCCCCAGCCAAGATAAACGCCATCGACATCGGTGAGCATCAGCAGGGCATCGGCTTTTATTTCGCGGGCCAACAGGCCGCTTGCATGATCCTTGTCGATCACGGCTTCGATGCCAATGTAGCTATCATCCTTTCGCCGGATCACCGGTATGCCGCCGCCGCCTGTGCAAATAACGGTGACATCGTGTTCGATCAGCAGACGGATAACGCCAATCTCCAGGATGCGCTTGGGTTTCGGTGAGGCTACAGCCCGCCTGAAATGTGATCCATCGGGGACCATGACCCAGCCGTGCCTGGCGGCTAGTGCCGCAGCCTCCTTCCTGCCATAGATAGGCCCGATCTGCTTGGCCGGATTTCGAAAGGCAGGGTCAGTGGCATCAACTTCAACTTGAGTCAAAAGCGTGGCAACTTGGTTTTTGGCCGGTATGATATTTCCGAGTTCCTGCTCGATCAGATACCCAATCATGCCTTCTGTTTCGGCCCCCAGAACGTCAAATGGGCTCGCGAGAGCCTGGTCATAGGCCGCATCCTGAAGCGCCATCAGACCAACTTGCGGGCCGTTACCGTGGGTTATGATCACCTGGTGCCCGGCCTCTATCACCTGCCCCATGGCTACGGCTGCTCGCCTGATATTCTGCCGCTGGTTTTCTGCGGTCAGGAGTTCCCCGCGTTTAAGTATAGCATTTCCGCCAAGTGCAATGACCACACGCATGAGTCAGGAACCTATTGTTGCAACGAGGATCGCCTTGATCGTGTGCATCCGGTTTTCAGCCTGATCGAAAACAATGGAAGCCGCAGATTCGAATACGTCCTCGGTGACTTCCATGGCCTTAAGCCCGAATTTTCTTTCGATGTCCTTGGCAACCTCGGTCTCCGTATTGTGGAAGGCCGGCAGGCAATGCATGAACCTGGTATTGGGCTTCCCCGTCAATTTCATGACCCGCGCGTCGACTTGATATTTCTTCAGCAGTTTGATGCGTTCTGCCCACTTCTCTTCCGGCTCGCCCATGGACAGCCAGACATCGGTGTAGAGGAAGTCGCAATCTTTCACTGCCTGTTCGACATTTTCCGTTACAATCAGGCGCGCGCCCGTCACGGCGGCGGTTTTTTCGGCGTAGGCAATGATTTCCTTTTCTGGCCAACAGGCTTTCGGAGCGCATAGGCGCACGTCCATTCCCATCTTCGCCCCGCCGATCAGAAGCGAATCCCCCATGTTATTCCCGGCATCGCCCAGAAAGCAGAAGCTCACCTGGCTCAGCGGCTTCTCGCTGTGTTCCTGCATGGTGAGCAGGTCGGCAAGCACCTGGGTTGGATGATATTCGTCAGTAAGGCCGTTGTAGACGGGTACGCCAGCGAATTTCGCGAGTTCCTCCACGGTCTCCTGGCTGAACCCGCGATATTCGATTGCATCGTAGATGCGGCCTAGTACCCTGGCCGTATCCTTCATCGTTTCCTTGTGACCAATCTGCGTGCCGCTTGGACCGAGATAGGTCACATGGGCGCCCTGGTCGTAGGCAGCGACCTCGAAGCCGACGCGTGTCCGCGTGGAAGCCTTCTCGAAGATCAGAGCAATGCTTTTTCCCTTGAGCCGCTGCTGTTCGGTGCCGGTGTATTTGGCCGTCTTGAGATCGGTCGAAAGTTTAAGGAGGAATTTGATTTCGGCAGGAGCAAAATCGCGAAGTGTCAGGAAGCTCCGGTCTTGAAGATTGAAAGGCATCGGCGGTTTCTCCTAGTAATCCACGGCATCTCGCGAAATCGGACAGGTCATGCAATGGCCGCCGCCGCGGCCACGGCCCAATTCGGCACCGCGAATTGTAATGACCTCGACCCCGGCCTTGCGCAGCAATGTATTGGTGCGGACATTGCGGTCGTAGCCAATAACAACGCCGGGCTCCAAAGCAACGACGTTGTTGCCATCGTCCCATTGCTCGCGTTCCTGTTCAAAGGCGTCCCCGCCAGTGCCGATAACGTGCAGCTTCTTGATGCCAAGACATTCCTCGATAAGATCGAAGGCCGACTTGGTTTCGGCGCGGACGTCGACTGCTTCGGATTTGTTGCCCGGACGCAGACTGTAGCAACGCAATTGCTCTGCCACTTCCACAAAGCTGGTGGCCACCGCGCGGTCGCACAGCGTAAATACCGTATCAAGATGCATGGCGGCGCGCGATTTCGGCATCTGGCAAGCAACGACGCGGTTCGCAACTTCATTTTTGAAAAGAGCCCGTGCCAGTTGGCCGACGGCCTGCGGGCTGGACCTTTCACCCATGCCGACAAAGACAATGCCGTTGCCAAGCGGCACGATGTCGCCGCCTTCCAGTGTCGCAGGACCGAAGTCGCGCTCTGGATCGCCCCACCATAACTGGAATTTTTCATTTTTGAATCTTGGATGGAATTTGTAGACGGCGGCTGTAAGAAGGGTCTCCTGGCGACGGGCTGGCCAATGCATTGGATTGAGCGTGACGCCGCCATAAATCCAAGCGCTGGTGTCGCGCGTGAACATCAGGTTGGGCAATGGTGGCGCCACAAACCCGTGAGGGCCGAGGTACTGGCCGAACATGCCGCTGGGCTTGAAAGGCAGGTCGCTGACAGCAATTCCACCAGTCAGGACCTCGGCGATCTCGTACGCCGGGAGCCCGCGGAGCCAATCCTTGATTTCGTCCAGCATGCCGACGCCAATGTAGTTCTCAGTGAACTTACGATCGAGAATCCACGACAGCGCCGTCGCGTCAGCGGCGACATCCGCCAAAAGCTCATGCATGTCCAGGACCTCGATTCCACGCTCCTGCATCTTGGTCGTAAAATCGTGGTGGTCGTTTCTGGCTTCGTGCACCCAGAAGACGTCGTCGAATAAAAGATCGCGGCAGTTCGACGGTGTCAGCCGTTCATGGGCCAGGCCGGGACGGCAAGTGAGCACGGTCCGCAGTTTGCCGATTTCGGAATACGTGCCGATCGGATGGGATACAGTCATTTCAAATCCTTACAGTGCGCTGATGGCTCCGGTCCACATCCAGTAGCCTGCAGTCCCGGCAGCAATTACAATGCCGACGGCAATAATTGCATCGGTTGCGTTGAAGGCTTTTTCACCGCGAGCGTTTCGCGCCCACCAGTAAACAAGTATGCCAGGCGCATAGAGCAGCGCGCACATCAGGAGATAGTTGGGGCCTGCTGCATAGATGAGCCAAGCACCATAGACCGTAGCAACAAGCCCTATGAATATATCCCGCCCACGTCCTTCACCGGCTTCGTAACTTTCCCCAGTCAGGGCAAGCTTAAGTGCGTAGGCTCCAGAAAAAACATAGGGCACGAGAATGGCCGTAGAGGCGATGTAAAAAAGTGCGAGATAGGTCGAATTTGAATAGAACGTGATGATGAGAAATATCTGCACAAGGCTGTTTGTAATCCACAGTGAACCCAAGGGGGATCCCATCTCGTTCTCAGTTGCAAACATGTCTGGCATCATGCCTTCGCGCGCCGCACGATAAGGAATCTCAGCCGCAAAAAGCGTCCAACTCAAGAAGGCTCCCGCAACCGAGATGACAAGTCCGATGCGAACCAGCACTGAACCCCAGGGTCCAACCGCCTTCTCAAGTACATTGGCCATTGAGGCCGAGCTAGGCAGTGCTGCCAATTCTGGCTGGGACATGACGCCAAACGACAGGAGCGAAATGAGTAGATACACGCAGAGTGCTGTAACAAATCCGAGGATGGTGGCCTTGCCAATATCAGCTCGATGCTCGGCCCGTGCGGAAACGACACTTGCACCTTCGATGCCGATAAAGACCCACAAAGTCACCAGCATCGTGCTCTTGACTTGGGTCATCACATCACCGAGGGCGGGCACGCCAGCACCCCAGAAATCAAGATTGAAAGTGGGAAGTTGGAACGCCACCAACGCCACTACGATAAAGATGAAGATCGGCGCCAGCTTGGCGATTGTTGTAACCACATTGACGAGGGCGGCCTGCCGGATACCCATCAAAATGAGGGCGTGGACGAGCCAGAGGCATATGGAGGCTCCGACAATTGCTTGCCAGGTATTCCCTTCAGAGCCAAAGGCCGGAACAAAATAGCTGAGCGCGCCGAAGATCAACACCGCATAGGAGACGTTGCCAATCCAGGCGCTGAGCCAATATCCCCACGCGCTGTTGAAACCGATGAAGTCTCCGAATCCCGCACGGGCATAGGAATAGGGCCCGGCGTCAAGTGCCGGCTTTCGCGTCGACAGCCCGTGATAGACGAAGGCCAGTGCAAGCATGCCGACGCCGGCAATGAGCCACCCGATGAGGACGGCGCCGGGAGAGGCCCCCTTGGCCATGTTTTGCGGCAGGCTGAAAACACCACCGCCAATCATTGAACCCACAACAAGAGCGACAAGCGGTATCAAGCCAAGCCTGGCGGATGAATTCTCACGCGCCGACTGAACCGGAATGGTGATTGCCTTTGCCATGATTGACTCCTCCAATTTTGGGCAAATTGAACCCCAAATCGCGCAGTTGCATTGATCGGGATCAAGGAAATGGGAGGTTCAAAAGCTATTCTGCCTGCAGGACGGCGACGGGACTGATCATGACAGAAGCAGTATTTGTAGGCCGCGGCCTGACCAAGACTTATCGCAGCGGGGATATTGAAGTGCACGCGCTGCGTGGCGCAGACATTGACCTCTACGCGGGCGAAATAGCCGTGCTGTTGGGGCCTTCCGGTTCTGGCAAGTCGACACTGCTAAATATTCTCGGCGGATTGGACCGGGCGACTGCGGGCACAGTCAGGTTTCGTGATCACAATTTGACCAAGGCGAGCGAGAGGGAACTCACCCTATACCGCCGTGAGCATGTTGGTTTCGTTTTCCAGTTCTATAACCTGATACCCAGTCTTACCGCGCGCGAGAATGTGGCCCTCGTCACTGAAATTTCCTCCAATCCGATGGATACCGAAGAGGCGCTTACACTGGTTGGCCTTGGGCACCGCATGGACCACTTTCCATCCCAGCTTTCGGGTGGTGAGCAACAACGTGTTGCCATTGCCCGGGCAATTGCAAAACGCCCGGACGTATTGCTCTGCGACGAGCCAACCGGCGCGCTAGACAGCAAGATTGGCGTGCTTGTGCTCGAGGCGCTCGATCATGTGAACCAGACACTTGGGACAACAACCGCAATCATTACGCACAATGCGGCGATCCAATCGATGGCGCACCGGGTGTTCAACTTCGGTGACGGCCGCATCACATCCACCCACGTAAATGGAACGCGACAGAAGCCATCGGAGATCAGTTGGTGACTGCCATGCGTGTGCTCGATCGAAAGCTTTTTCGCGACATGAAACGCCTCTGGGCCCAGTCCCTTGCTGTTGCCCTGGTCATGGCCGCTGGCGTCGCGACGATGCTGATCGGGCTTGGGACATATAATTCCCTTTCAGAGACCCGCAGCGCTTACTACGACCGGGTCCAGTTTGCCGACGTTTTTGCATCCGCCGTGCGCGCGCCGAAGTCCCTCTCAGTCGAAATACGCCGGATCAATGGCGTGGCACAGATTGAGACGCGGATCGTGAAGCCGGCATTGCTTGACATCGAAGGATTCGAATTGCCCGCCACCGGATTTTTTATTTCTTTGCCTGCCAGCGGCGAAAACACTCTCAACAAGCTGCACTTGCGTTCGGGAAGGCTTCCCACTCCCGGCAGCCTCCAGGAAGTGGCCGTAAGCGAGAGTTTTGCAAAGGCTCATGGATTCCAGATTGGATCACGGTTGGATGCAATTCTGAACGATGCAAAGCGCCATCTCACCATAACCGCTACCGTTCTCTCCGCGGAATTCATTTACGCACTGGGTCCGGGCGATATGATGCCGGATGATCGCCGCTTCGGCATTGTGTGGATGCGAGAGCCAGCCCTTGCCGGCGCCTTCAATCTGGAAGGCGCTTTCAACAGTGTAACGCTCCGTCTCCTCAAGGGCGCCGCAGTCGAGGACGTCCTGCAATCACTTGACCGCGTTCTTGAGCGCTACGGCGGTGAGGGCTCATATGGCCGCGAAGATCAGTTGTCTCACGCCTTTCTTGACGCCGAGCTCCAACAACTCAGTGTGATGAGCCGCATTCTGCCACCAGTCTTTCTGGTGGTGACGGCGTTCCTGATTAACATGGTTCTCTCACGGCTGATTTCCTTGGAGCGCGAGCAAATAGGCCTCCTCAAGGCAATCGGCTACCGGCCAAGTGAAATTGCGGTCCACTATGCAAAGCTGGTTCTTCTCATCTCTGGCATGGGGGTTGCCATTGGCTTTGCGGCGGGCACTTGGCTCAGCCATGGATTAACCGTGCTCTACACAAAATTCTACCATTTTCCCTATCAGATATTTGTAGCCTCACCCAGACTTTATGTGGCGGCGGCGCTCGTTTCCGTTGCTGCCGCTCTTGTTGGCTCCATGCGAGCCGTTGCCGGTGCCGCAGCACTTTCTCCGGCCATTGCCATGCAACCGCCGGCACCACCCAACTATAAACGGTTCTGGTCTGGCCATCTGCAGCCATTCAGACATCTCTCGCAGCTCACGATCATGGTCCTGCGTCATATTCTTCGCTGGCCACTCCGCTCGCTGCTTACAACATTCGGCATTTCACTATCGATTGCGTTGCTTGTCAGTTCCCTGTTCTCGGTGGGTGCCATCAACTACATGATCGATGTCACATTCAACCGGATTGACCGGCAGGACGCAACGTTTGCGTTCGGTGAGGCACGGCCTGCGCAAGCGCTGCAAGAGGCCGCTCGGCTGCCCGGCGTACTTATAGCAGAACCCTATCTCGTCGCTGCGGCCAGGCTTTCCAATGGTCACCACACCAAACGTGTCGCGATCCTCGGAAAACCCGACACCATGGACCTCAGCCGTGTGCTTGACCTGGCGTTGGAACCTGTAGAACTTCCAAAGTCAGGACTGGTTTTGAGCGAGACGCTGGCAAATAAGCTCCACGTTGGACGTGGCGACACGGTTCATGCTGAATTTCTGGGCCGAAATCGTCTTGAGATCAATATTCCAGTTGTTGATATCATCCAGAGTTATGTGGGCCTGATGACATACATGGATATCAATGCGCTGAACCGCCTCCTTGGCGAAAGTCCAAGCATCAGCGGCGTTCACATGCTTCTCGATCCGGCCCAAAGTGCGGCTTTCTTTGCAAAGGTGAGAGAGCAACCTGCCCTCTCTGCATTGTCGCTGCAGCGTGTTTCCCTCGCCAAGTTCCAGGAAACCATTGCCGAGAATATCGATATTCAGATTGCCGTTTACTGTGGCTTGGCGACAATCATTGCCTTTGGTGTCGTTTACAACAGTGCCCGCATTCAATTCGCCGAACGCGCAAGAGAGCTTGCCAGCCTGCGTGTACTTGGTTTTACCGAATACGAGGTTTCGCGCCTGCTGCTTTTGGAGTTTGCGATACTCACCCTTGGCGCCGTTCCTATCGGTTGGGCCACGGGATATGGCCTTGCCCTTGTGCTCGTCAAAGGTTTCCAGAGCGATCTCTATCGGTTGCCGTTCATCATGCTGCGTTCGACCTATGCCTATAGCGCGCTGATTGTCATGTTCGCTGTTGCAATTTCGGCGCTCATTGTCCGCCGCCGGGTCAGCAATCTCGATCTCGTAAGTGTACTCAAGACGAGGGATTAGCATCATGGCTGCCAAATGGATAAAACGATTACTCTTGCTTGTTGCACTTGCCAGCATTGCAGGGGGGTTCACTTGGCTCATGTGGCCACAACCCATCCAGGTTGACGTGGCAAAGGCAGTTTTGGGCCACATGCAATTGACGGTGGACGAGGAGGGAATCAGTCGAATTCGAAAGGTCTACACGGTATCTGCACCTGTTGCCGGAAAGTTGGAACGCTCGCCACGGGAAGTCGGTGATCATGTCGTAGCGGGTGTAACCACGGTGGCGGCCATTCGCTCGGCCGACCCCACGATGCTCGATGTGCGAACGCGGCTGGAGCTTGTTGCCGCCGTTGAAGCGGCAAAGGCCGACAGGGACTTCGCGGGCGCTGCGGTATTGCAAGCCGAAAAGGAATATCAGTTTTCGGAAGCTGAGCTCGGGCGGGCACGCTATCTCGTTGGCAAGAAAGTCATGGCCCTCAATGCTTTGGAAAAGCGCCAACTCGACACCGATAGCGCCCAACAGCGGCTTGAATCAGCAAAGGCCCAACTTGATGTCAGGCTTCACAATCTTGAAATTGCAGAGGCCAGATTGCGTGGACCGGTTACCCCTGGAGAAGCCACAGCTTCCGAGGAGTGCTGCATAAAATTGACAGCACCAGTCAACGGCATAATTCTCCATATCCCCGTGGAAAACGAGCAAATTGTTCAGGCGGGAACTCCACTCGTCGAGATTGGCAACCCTTTGGATACTGAAATCACCGTGGACCTGCTTTCGACGGATGCAATACAAGTGAAACCGGGTGATACGGCCTTTGTCGGCGGTTGGGGAGGCTCAAGCGATCTAAAGGCACGCGTCAAACGGGTCGACCCTGCAGCCTTCACCAAGATTTCCGCACTTGGCATTGAGGAACAGCGCGTCAAGGCCATTCTTGAAATCTCTGACCCGCCGTCGCAATGGATGGGTCTTGGCCACCAATTCCGGGTGTTTGTGCGCATCACGATCTGGCAATCGGATAACGCGCTTCACGTCCCCATAAGTGCGTTGTTCAGGCGTGGCGGGAATTGGGCGGTCTTCAAAGTTGATGGTGGAATAGCAAAGGTGACAAAGATCACAACCGGCCAGATTACGTCCAGCGACGTTCAAATCCTGAGTGGGCTCAGGGAAGGTGAAACGGTAATTGTTCATCCAAGCGATCTCATCGCAGATGGCGTGCAAATTGAAGTTCGGGACAGCGTCAAGGATTGATGGTTGGCCCGGTCTGTCCGAAAACCGCATTGATCTCGATCAATGAAGCAAAGCTGTCATTTCTTCATAAGAAGGCATGGACCAGAAACTTCTGCCCTTCGCGCTGCAGGACGTGCCGCGCTATACCAGCTATCCGACCGCAGTTCAGTTCCAGGATGGATTTCCGGCGGACCTGGTTGACCAGTGGCTGGCGGAGTTACGACCCACAGATTCGCTATCTGTCTATGTGCATGTGCCGTTTTGCCAGCAGCTCTGCTGGTATTGCGGTTGCCATACGTCGGTACCCAATTCCTACGGACGGGCCAGCACCTATGTGGACAGCCTCATCGGGGATATCGCCCGCAGTGGCACCATTAGCGGAGCCCGGAAGGGCAATGTTCAACATTTCCATTTCGGTGGCGGTACACCGACCTATCTCAGCAACGCAGATCTCGGGCGCATTCTTGCTAGTGTCAACGGGAGTTTCGGTCTGGCACCAGGTGCGGAGATTGCGTTGGAGTCAGATCCCCGCGGCATCACCCGGGACCGGGCCTTCGGGCTTGCGGCGATGGGTTTCAACCGCATCAGTTTCGGCGTGCAGGATTTTGCGCTCCCGGTGCAAATGAAGATTAACCGTCTGCAAACTTATGGGCTTGTGGCCCATGTCACAGCCCTGCTGCGCGAGGCAGGCTTTACTTCCATCAATTTTGACCTGATGTATGGGCTTCCCGCCCAAACGGTTGGCAGCGTGCGCCAAACGGCAAAACAGGCGGCAGCCCTTCGGCCCAACCGCATCTCCGTGTTTGGTTATGCCCATGTGCCGTGGTTCAAGAAGCACCAGTGCATGATTTCCGATGCGGAGCTGCCGGGTGTTTCGGAGCGTTATGAACAGGCCACCGCAATTGCAGAGGAACTGGGGGCGGCAGGCTACATTGCCATTGGCCTTGACCACTTCGCCCTGCCCGATGATGCCTTGACAGTTGCTGCATCCAACGGAAAGCTGCACCGCAATTTCCAGGGCTATACGACGGACACGGCCGATGCGCTGATTGCCTTCGGGGCCAGCGCCATCTCCGAATTTCCGCAAGGCTTCGCCCAGGCCGCCCGTGATACGCTGACCTGGAGTGAAGCCATCGCTGTTGGGAAATCGCCCATCACGCGCGGGCTTGCCACCACGGGTGAAGACCGTATGCGTGCCACCATCATCGAACACATCATGTGCAGCTTTGCTGTGGATTATGGACTGATCGCCGACCAATTTGGACTCAATCATACTGTGCTGGAAGGCAGCCAGTTGCGCCTCCAGTCCCTGGCCGAGGCTGGCCTGGCAATCATCAATGGATCAATTGTGCATGTGCCGCACAATCATCGCCTGTTTTTGCGCAGTGTGGCGAGCGCCTTCGACAACCATTACACAGGCGCAAAAAACCGCCACGCCAAGGCGATTTAGGGCAAGTCTGACCTTTCGCGCCTGGACGGCAACATGTCGGCCATCGCCTTTCGCAAGCTATGCATCTGGTCCAGTAGGTTCAAGATTATGCCTACCCCCTCGTCATTGACTCCCATGTCGTGTTTCAAATCCTGGATCAATTTCGCACGCGCAAGATCCGCCTCGGAAAATTCCGGCTCACCCGTTGTTTCGCTGGGAACCAACCATTCCTCTTCGATCCAGATTTCCAGGGTTTCCTGATCGAGTTGGGCGCGATAAAGAAAATCCAGCTTGCTGATGATCATGGCTGCATGTCCTTTCGCGGGTCGTAGCTCTTTCCTGCGGTCCAGTTGGAGAGAAACGTTTCAAATTCCGGGTTTGGTTCTGATGGCAACATGACTTTGAGCTTGACCAGTTCATCGCCATGACCGCCTTGATGAGGAACGCCTTTTCCTTTCAAGCGCAGGACTGAACCTGTGTTCGATCCTTTCGGCACTTTCAGCATGACCGGTCCCGTGGGTGTCGGCACTTTGACCTGCGAGCCGAGGAATGCTTCTGCCAGGGTGACCGGCAGTTCAAGATGAATATCGTCGCCAACACGCGTAAAGAAGCGATGCGGCATGACTGATATCTCAACCAATGCGTCGCCTGCTTCGCCTTCGCCACCGGATGGACCCCCTTTCCCGCGCAGGCGCAGGATTTGTCCCTCTTGAATCCCAGATGGGATTGTGACGTCAAGTGTTCCGCCGTCCGGCAATGTCAGCCGCTTGGAAGCACCTTTGATCGCATCAAGAAATTCGATCGTAAGGCGGTAGCGCAAATCCGCCCCCCGCCTGCGTCTCGATTGCTGGGCCTGCTGCCTGAACAGTTCCGCGAAAATATCATCTGCCCCGGCAAAATCAGCAAAGCCGGAAGGATTCTCGTAAGGATGGCCAGCGCCAGCCTGAGCCGCATAGTCCTTATAAAACGGCTGACGAGGCCGCTCAGCTCCAAATGCGTCGATTTCCCCGGAATCAAATTTCTTACGCTTGTCCCCATCTGAAAGTATGTCGTTGGCCAAGGAAACTTCCTTGAAACGCTCCTCCGCCTCCTTGTTTCCGGGATTGAGGTCCGGATGCAGCTTCTTCGCCAGACGGCGGTAGGCTTTCTGAATGTCTTCGGACGAGGCAGTGCGGGCCACCCCCAGAATTTCATATGGATCTCTCACTGCCCCTCCAACACGTTGGCGCTGACATGCCTGGACAGTATACTTGTACCAGTGGGCTATTTCTCCTGAATTGTTTCGATGTAATCAACGAGTGCGTTGATTCGTGCCTGGACGACCTTTTCTTCTGCACCCTTGCCAGCGACGGACGAGCCTGCTTCGAACTCGAACCAATCGCCCCACACCGGCATGTCGCGTGGCCCGTGAACCTTCACTTCGGCGCGGCCATCGATCACGTTGGTCGCACGTTCACGGGGGAACAGCCCTGCGTTCTTCTTGCTGAGTTGTGTCAGGTCGGTTGCGGTGATTGTAAGGAACTCGGCGATAGTTCCGTCACCCCTTCCCTCGACGCCATGGCAGGCCGCGCAATAGGTGACAAAGTCGGTGCGGCCAGGTTCTTCTGGCTGACTATTGTCCGCTCTCGTTGGAGAACTGAAAAGAGCTCCCGGAATGCCAACAAAAAAGACCATCGCGAGAACTCGACTGAGGGGCAGCTTTGACATCGTAGTTAGACCTTCCTTAAAAAAAAGGAAGATTGCGGCCAAGCGTCAGGACGTCATTGATCTGAGTCAACTATCCCGAATTTGATTGCAAGGTCGCAATGCGGTGGTGTCAAACCCATGCAAATTATGCTGAATTGACCAGAATGTTGATGTGATTGATCCAGACCAATACGAACGGCGCTGGAGGAACTAGAATAGATCCATGGAACAGACAGAGCTCATCTCTCGTCTCAGCCTGTCGTTGGCAATTGGGTTTCTAATCGGCCTTGAACGCGGCTGGCGTGAAAGGACTGCCGAAGAAGGCCACCGTACCGCTGGTCTTCGTACTTTTTCGCTCATTGGATTGATGGGAGGAATATTCGGCGCCGTGTCACTCGACGGAGATCGTATCCTTCTCGCCGCTGGATTTACTACCATTGGAGTAACCCTTGGAGCCTTCATGTGGCGTGAGGGTCAAACTCAGGACAGTTTGAGTGCCACCAGCCTTGTTGCCGCAATGCTCACATTCCTGCTGGGTGTATTTGCGGTCCTGGGAGATCTGAGGGTTGCAGCGGGTGCAGGTGTTGCGACCGTAATTCTGCTGGCTCACAAGGAATTCCTTCATGAATGGCTCACCCGCATCACGTGGCTCGAGCTCCGGTCAGGGCTTCTTCTGGCGGCAATGACCTTCATGTTGCTGCCGTTGTTGCCAGACCGAACTATCGATCCGTGGAACGTTCTGAACCCCCATTCGCTCTGGCTGATGACTGTTCTCATCGCTGCGGTTTCATTCGGCGGATATGCAATTGTTAAACTTGCGGGACCAAGAACTGGCCTTATCCTTGCCGCTGTGTTGGGTGGATTATTTGCATCAACCGCAGTGACGCTGTCGCTTGCCCGTCTCGCCCGTGAAAATGACAGCCATGTTCGCCTGTTTGCAGGCGGAATTCTTGCAGCCGGCTGCGTTATGTTCCTGCGGGTGCTCGCGGTAACCGCCCTGCTCAATCCTCAGCTTTCATTGGCGGTAGCTCCGGTCCTTCTCGTTGCGGCTGCTACGGCGGGAATCCTGGCGCTTGTTTTTGTTTCGGCTGGAAACAACAATGAAGTTAATGCCGACAAGGAATTTGCTCTGAAAAACCCGTTCGACATAGCGGAAGTGCTTCGCTTTGGCGCCTTGCTGGCTATTGTGATGCTTGCAGTTTCCCTTGCCAGAATACGGTTTGGGGACAGCGGCGTCCTGACAGTTGCAGCTATATCAGGGCTTGTGGATGTGGACGCAATCACTCTATCGGTTGCCCGCTTTGGCGAAGTCTCCGCCATTGCAGTCAACGCCATCCTGGCAGCGGTCGCCATGAATACGTTGGCGAAGGGTGTGTATGCTTGGCTAGCAGGAGGCGCGCGACTTGGCATGTTTACGATTGGGAGCTCAGGCTTTGTATTTCTTGCAGCTGCATTGACCTGGGCGGGACTCCAAGTTTAGAGGTGTCGTCCCTTTATGCCAGCCGCAGTCGGCACAACCAAAGTTAGGCCTTGTCAATACCGGCCCCTTAGTCGCAATCTCGACGTCAGCAAATCGGCAATCGAGTTGATGCCAATCAAGAACGCGCGAAGGCGAGATTCCACAGAATTCCGGGATACACGCAATGCACATTGAAGAAATGACGAAAAAGGCGAGTTTGAACTTTTTAGCTGGCAGCCACCTTGGTCGCCTTGCTTGCGTGAACCAGTCCCAACCCTACATCACACCGAGCTATTTTGCTTATCATGATCAATGGATCTACAGTTTTTCAACCGTCGGCAAGAAGATTGAATGGCTTCGGTCAAATCCCCTCGCATGCATTGAAGTGGACGAAATAACCAGCTCTCAACAATGGACATGTGTTGTCGTCTTCGGACGGTATGAGGAGCTAAATGATAGTGCTGATAATAAGGCGACTCGTGATTTGGCCTACAAGCTGCTTCAGCAACATGCGTTGTGGTGGGAGCCCGGGTATGCAAGGACAGTTCTTCATGGCACGCCGAGACTCCTGGAACCGGTTTACTTCCGTTTATCGGTTGACGAAATCAGTGGTCACAGAGCTACGCCAAATTAGGTTCATTTTCGGCACGTCGGCGCGGGCGGAACATGGGTGGGCGGTGGATGAAGCGTAGGAGCCCTCCACCCTTAACCAATGGCCTCCATTGCGGCGAGGGCAAGAGAAATGACAGCGCCAAAAACGCCGCACCAGCGCCAGCGGCGAAGTTTTTCAGGCGCATCGATGCGTGATCCAATGATGTAAAGGCTTGCATTTACTGCCACAAAAATCAGCAGCATGATGAAACTTGTAAGACTGGCAAGCTTCAGAAACGGCACCAACAGCGCAAATGCAAGGATTGCTGCGGTGAGGAACAGAATGGCAAGCGCGGGTGTTGCGCGCTTCGCGTCCAGCCGGCCAAATGTGGCAGGGATCATGCCCTCGCGCGCCATGCCGTAAAGCACACGGCTTGCCATGACAATTTGCACAAGTATGCCGTTGATCATGGCGATGGATGCCATGGCAGCAATTGGCGCGGCTGGATAACCGGTGCTGCGTTCGAAAAGCAGCGCGAGCGGCGCATCACTCTGCACCAGCGCTTGCCGGTCCGGAAAGGAAACGGCCACTGCGGCGACCAGCCCGTAAAGCACCACGGAAATGCCCAGCGTCCACACTATAGCAGCGGGAATGGCCGTGTGCGGGTCCTTTGTTTCCTCGGCCATGTTTTCAATGTCTTCAAATCCGATATAGGCAAAGAACGCCAGAAAGGCCCCCGCAAATACGGCCATTAGAGCTGTCGGGTCCGATGGCAAAGTGACAAGACGTGCCATGGCCCCATCCGTAGCCAGGAGCGGAAAGCCGCCGATGACCACAGCCGCGAGGGTGCCGACTTCAAGCACAGTGATAAGCGAGGCAAAGCCCACGCTTTCACGCACGCCAAACCAGGCGACAAGTCCAAGCAGGACAACAATGCCAGCGACACTTGCAGATGAATGAAAACCCGTGAGTGCCCCGAGATAGCCAGCAAAGGCAAGGCTGATGACGGCGCTCGAGGTGATGGCAATGGCAACGACGCCGAGGCCCACGATGCGCCCGGCCATCTCACCAAACCCCATTTTCACATAGATCGCCTCACCCGCAGCGCGCGGATAAGCGCCTGCCAGCACGGCATAGGACAGGGCCGTAAATGCTGCAACGAAGCCCGCAACCAGGAACGCCAAAACCGCGTGGTCGCCCGAAACCCGGACCACTTCCCCGATTAACGCAAAGACGCCAGCGCCAACCGTCACCCCAACGCCGTAAAACACAAGCCAGGGCAGGTTCAGAGCACGGCGCAGGACGGGATCAGGCGTATCGGTCATGTCATGGACAATAGTGTCGTAGGAACGCGTCAAATTGATTGAGATCAAGAACCTTAAGGTAAACCCGTCTGGGCAGCCAGTCCGCCTCGTTGAAAAAGGCGGACTGGAATAGGAAGGTCTTTGCCGCACGCGATCCACCAGCTCCATCATCAGCCTTGTTGTGGGGTCTCTGCCATGCCACGTATGATGTACTTTATCAAAACATGAACGAAGGAGAAGCTTATGCTGCCCTTCACGCGCGAAGAATTCCTCGCGATCTTCGCAACTTACAATGAGGCCATCTGGCCAATGCAGTTTTTAGCTATGGCACTAGGGGCCATAGCGGTGATTGCAATCTTTTGGCGGGCAGCTCCATCTGATCATATCGTTGCCGCCTGTCTCGGCCTCATGTGGATGTGGACTGGCATCACGTATCACATTCTTTATTTCTCAGCCATCAGTACCCCAGCCTATGGTTTTGGTGCGATGTTTGTCGTTCAAGGGATTCTTTTGATTTTGTCGGGCAATATTCTTCACCAACTGAAGTTTGGATATATGAATGATTGGGCGTCGTGGGGTGGCTTTGCATTCATTGGCTATGCTGCATTCGTCTACCCTGTTCTTGGAGTGCTGACGGGCCATACCTATCCTCAATTGCCTATGTTCGGAGTGACCCCCTGCCCAGTAACAATTTTCACATTTGGCATCCTGCTTCTGACAACGGCTCGCGTCCCACGTTGGCTGCTTATTATTCCTGTTATTTGGTCCCTCATCGGTGGAAGCGCCGCCTTTTTGCTTGGTGTAGCCCCGGATTGGCTCCTGCTTGTGAGTGGTCTGATAACATTTGCATTGCTCAGCTCACGCCACAAAGCGAATCTGATCTGATTGTCTTTTCTGAACCAGACGATATGAAAATATTGAACTGGGTCCAGGTCAGGTTTGATCTGAGTGGCCTGCTGCTGATGTCACGGATATCGAGTCAGGGTGGTTTTGATTGTCCAACGAGTCTAAAGACCAAATACGATGGGCAGAATGTTGCTTATCGTGTGCCCCGGAACCGGTGGATATTTGCCGTGTCACAAAACTGCGATGCTCCTGTCAAAAAATTACCAACAAAGACAGCAAGTTACAAAAACTTGTGAGTTGCCCGCGCCGTGGCAAGCGACTTGCATTTTAGATTCCAACCTCCATTATGCCGGAGGGAAGTCATTTGCATCAGCGTAACAGCCAGCAGGTTCGAAACTGCCAGGGGGTGAGCCAAATGTGGTCTCGGTGGATAAGACTGGCTTGTGTGTTTCTGGTTTCTACGGCCATGATGCACCTATCGGGCCGGGGGTTCGCATCGGAGCCTATCCGTATTGGAATTTCCCTGGGGCTCACCGGCCAATACCAGCAACCAGCGACCATGCATAAGCGCGCTTATGAACTTTGGCGCGACGAAGTGAATGCGCGTGGCGGCATCATGGGACGAACCGTCGAGCTTGTCATCCTTGACGACAACAGCGATCCAGAATTGGCCAAAAAGATCTATACAGAATTCGTTTCCACAGGTTCGGTGGATCACATATTTGCACCCTATTCCAGCCAACTCACTGGTGCTGTCGCACCTATCGTTGATGCCGCCGGTTTCCCCATGCTTGCTGCCGGCGCGGCAGCTGATGAAATATGGCGTAAAGGATATCGCAACGTATTCGGCATTTTGACTCCCGCCAGCCGCTATACCCAAGGCATGCTGCGGCTGGCCCACGATGCCGGACTTACGACAGTTGCCATCCTGTACAGCGACGATCCTTTCTCGGAAGAAATCGCGCGGGGCACTCGAAAGTGGGCCCCATTCCTGAAACTCAAAGTGCTTGTGGATGTTGGATTTTCAAGAAATGCATCCGACCTCACCAATGTCGTCCGCGAGGCGCGGGATGCCGGCGTCGACGTCATTGTCGTCGCAGGCTTTCTCAAGGAAGCGGTTCACGCCCGAGAAGCCCTGACAAAGCTTGGCTGGATGCCCGAGGCGTACTTCGCAACGATTGGACCGGCCCTTTCCGATTGGAAAACCATCTTTGGCAACTCCGCCGATCACACCTTCGCCACGTCCCTCTGGGAACCAAATGATTCCTTTGCTTATCCGCGGTCCAAGGAATTCGCCGCGGTTTTCAATTCGCGTTACGGCATGGAGGCGTCTTATCAGGCGGCGGCGGCCTATGCCGCGGGCCAGATTCTCGAAGCTGCAATCGAGTCTTCAAAATCCATTGATCATGACGGCGTGCGGGCAGCCATTTCCGATCTCGACACTTATACTGTGCTTGGCCGTTTTGCAGTTGACCGCACCGGCATGCAGGTGAAGCGTCTCGACATGATTATCCAGTGGCAGAATGGCCGCAAGGAAATTGTCTGGCCTGAAGAAATCCGTACATCGTCGGCGATTTTTGGAAAGGCCGTGCCGTGAGATCACTCCGGCCATCGCTGCAATTGGTCATCCTTGGCCCAGCGATCGCGCTCATGCTCCTTGCCGGCCTTATGCTCTACTTTCTGGTTCTGCGCACCGTTGGCAGTTATGCCGACGAGAACATCCGCGCCACGCTTGATTCTCTCCTGCAAAACGCGGTGACAATTGCCGACTCCGAGGTTGACAGGCAGAACCGTGAAAGCCGTGTCGCAGACGCGGACGCAGCTCTAGCCTTTCAACTCAACGCGCGCATCCGCTTTGAGGATTTTGCCCGTGACCAACGTGTGGGCCTGATTGTGGCCGCCGACGGTGCGCTGGATTTTGTGACTGGCGTTTCGCAGGAAGAAGCAAAATCCATTCTTGAAAGCACGACAGGGCCGGGAACACGACAGGTGCAGCTAAGGACAGGCACCAACTACTACACAACCTCTGCAAGCTTCACGCCATGGAACTGGCGAATCCTGTTGGTCAAGGATGCCGCCGACTTCAACGCGCTGGTTCGGCAGGTGCAACTTATTTATGGCGCTTCCGCCCTGGCGCTTCTTGCAACTGCGAGTCTATTGGTATTTGGCATGCGCCAACTCATGGTGCGGCCGATTTACCAGATCGCGGCGGAATTCAGCAGAGGTGAGGCGCCTGCATACAAGGGCGTAAAGGAGCTTGAACATCTCTCCGACAGCATCGGTGCAATGCTCCGGTCACTGGGAGCCAAAACCCTGCATCTTGAAACCACACTGCAAAGCATGTCCGATGCAATAACGGTTTATGATGCTGACTTGCGGCTTGTGGCCTGGAACCCGCAATATCTGCGCCTTTCCCGCTATCCGGAAACCCTTATCCGGCCCGGCATGCATTTCTCCGACCTGATGCGTTACAATATTGACCGCGGTGACTACGGGCCCGGCGATCCAGAAAAGCAGATCGAAGAAATCATGGAGCGCGCCAGAACGCTCAATCCGCCACGATTTGAGATTGACCGCGCCGACGGAACAAGTATGGAGGTGCGCCGCGCGCCAATGCCGGATGGCGGGTTCGTTACGACCTATACGGATATCACTGACCGCAGGCAGTCTGCTCGGTTCGAGGCAGCTAATTTGGCCAAGTCGCGTTTCCTTGAGAACATGAGCCAC
>CAZHCO010000199.1:0-13585 GCA_964530965.1 uncultured Aestuariivirga sp.
CCGAGAGGACTCCCTCCTGATCCGGTCGATCCGCAAATTCCGGGCAATGGTGAACACCCAGGTGAGTACGGTGCCCTTGGCCGGATCGTACATTCCCGCCTTGGTCCACACATTGATCATGGTTTCCTGAACCAGGTCCTCCGCCAGGTCCGGCGAGGCGCCTTTGCGGATCATGAAGCTTTTGACGCGCGGGGCGAAGGCATCGAACAGGTTTGCAAAGGCTTCCCGGTCGAGATTTTTTGCTATCCTCTGGACAAGACGCCGGGACGCCAGATCTTCGCCTGTCGGGCCGGTCCGGTTGTCTTTCGTCAGCATTTCCCAACTCACAGCGAGCACGGCGGTATTCCCTGATTATCACGGAACCCTACGGCGCGGCCATGTCATCAGATCATAGAACGCAGAGTTATCAAGAATAAATGTGAAAATGACTGATCTTTTTCCTGTCCGGCGTTCGTAAGGTCCATGTTGACCCCTGTAAAAGGCCAGAATCGCTTGAATCCTCTCAAAATTGCCGTCATTGGCTCCGGAATATCGGGGCTTTCCGCCGCCTGGCTGCTTTCGCAGCGCCACGATGTCACCCTGTTTGAGGCGGAACAGCGGATCGGCGGACATTCAAATACCGTAGATTGCCAGACCGCCGATGGTCCGATTGCAGTGGATACGGGCTTCATCGTCTACAATACGGCGACTTATCCCAACCTCATGGCGTTGTTTGACTATCTCAATGTACCCACTGCGCCCTCGCGGATGGGTTTTGGGGTCTCCCTGCACGGAGGGGCCTATGAATACGCGGGCGACACCCTGATGCAGGTGGTGGGCAGCCTCGGCAATATCGCCACTCCCGGCCATTGGCGCATGCTTTGGGATATTGCCCGTTTCTTCCGGACTGCCGAAGCGCAGTCGCACTACCTTGATGAGAGTGTAACCCTTGGCGAGTTCCTCAAAGCCCAAGGCTATTCGAAGGCTTTCATGGAACGGCACCTTCTGCCTATGGCCGGAGCCATCTGGTCTTCATCGCCCAATCAGATGCTGGACTATCCGGCGCTCTCATTCCTCAGGTTTCTTGGCAATCACGGCTTGCTCAAATACAGCAACCGGCCCCAATGGCGCACGGTGACGGGCGGCTCGCGCGAGTATGTTCAGCGCCTGCTGGATGATAGCCGTTTCCGGGCCCTAAGGAGTCATCCGGTACATGCGGTTGAAAGGTCTGCCTCCGGGGTGACCGTCCACGCCGCCTTCGGCTTCAGGGAGCGGTTTGATCAGGTAGTCATAGGCACCCACGCGGATCAGGCACTTGCCATGATTAGCGAACCCACATGGGAGGAGCGCCATTGTCTTTCAGCCTTCGGCTATGGACGCAACCGCGCCGTGCTGCATCGGGACACGAGATTGATGCCGCGCCGGAGGAGGCTGTGGTCAAGCTGGAACTACATGGCTGAAGAAAGCGCGCACGGACAGTCTTCCGCCGTTACCTATTGGATGAATGCGCTGCAGCCGCTGTCCACTACGGCCGACTTCTTTGTCAGCCTCAACCCCCAGCGGGAGCCCGCGGCCGAACTGGTCGAACGGGAGTTCTCCTATGAACATCCCATTTTTACCGCTGAGGCCGTGAGCGCGCAAAAGCGCCTCTGGAACCTTCAGGGCCGGCAGCGCACCTGGTTCTGCGGCGCGCATTTCGGCGCAGGCTTCCATGAGGATGGGCTGCAATCAGGCCTTGCGGTGGCCGAGCAGTTAGGCGGTATGTTACGGCCCTGGGATGTCCCGGACCAATCCGGCCGCATTCACGTGATGCCCGCCAGGCCCACAGCGGAACCCAGTCATTTGGAGGCCGCCGAGTGAGCCAGCTGAGTTCATGCCTTTATCATGGTGAGGTCGTGCACCGGCGGCTGCTCCCGCTACGCCATGAATTGCGCTACCGTGTATTCAACTTTTTCGCCGATATTGATGAGCTGCCGCAACTGGGCAAAGACCTGAAGCTGTTCAGCTACAATCGTTTCAATCTTTTCAGCATTGACGACCGCAAGCACGGGCCGGGTGATGGAACGCCCATTCATGAATTCGTCTGGGCGCTTGTGAAGGCAGTCGACACGGACCATGCGGTCAAGCGCGTGTTCATGTTCTGCTATCCCCGCGTGCTGGGTTACGTCTTCAATCCGCTCACGGTCTACTACGGATTTGATGCGAGCGACTCGCTTCGCCTCATGATCTACGAGGTGAACAACACGTTCGGCGAGCGCCACTCCTATGTCATTCCCGTTGATGACAGCGGTCAGCAGTCCTGTGACAAGAAGTTCTATGTCTCGCCCTTCAACAAGGTTGAAGGGCACTATGATTTCAAAATCCAGACGCCGGATGATGGACTGAAGCTTGCCATTACGCTCACAACGACGCATGGCCCCTGCCTCAAGGCCTGGTTTTCAGGTTCAAAGCTGCCCTTGACTGACGCCAATCTACTGAAGTCCTTCTTGAGCCTGCCACTCCTTCCTTTGAAAATTATTGGCGGCATTCATTGGGAAGCCCTCAAGCTTTGGCTCAAGGGCATGCAGCTTGCAAAGCGGCCACTTCCCCTTGATCCCGCCGTCTCCATCTCCAAAACAGCCAATGACTTGCCCAAGAGATCACAATGACAAAATACATCTTCGCCTACATCACTACCTTGACCTCCTTTGTCGCCATCGACCTCGTCTGGCTGATGTGGCTCGCACGGCCAACCTACGTGGCCGAGATGGGTAACCTCCTGCGCAAGGAGCCACAACTTGTCGCTGCCGTCGCTTTCTATCTTCTGTATGCGGCGGGCCTCATGTTTTTTGCTGTCTCACCGGGCCTCAAGGCCGGTTCGGTCATGCACGCGATGTTCCTGGGGGCGGCACTTGGGCTGGTCGCCTATGGAACCTATGATCTTACAAACCTTTCGGTGGTTGAGGGGTTCAACCTACGGATCGCTCTTATCGATCTGGCTTGGGGTACTGTCTTATCCGCAATAACAGCGGCGTTTGTAGTGACCTCAACCAAGATGATCTTTTCTGAATAGCCGCTTCCATCAAAGGCAGACGGTCAACAGGAAATCTCATCTTGTTTTTTCTCATGAAAGACATTTGAAACACGCGGCGATTTGGAGTTTATGCTTTCGAGAACCTCACCGAGATGTTCCCTTTTGAAGGTTTTTGATGAAAAAAGAAACTTGGAAATCAAAAGGTACAAAAAAGTACGTCGCAGTGAATGACCTTATGCAACAGGGGTATCGCTACGAACTGTCAGAACCAGAGGGCAAAAACTTCGATCCCAATTTCAGACCGGAACTGACGCCCAAACAAATGCTGGAACTTGGCGTGTTTTGCGGCAAGTACATGACGGACGCCCAGAAGGAATTTCCCGAGAGCTGGTTCAGGCGCGCCAAGCTTTCACCATCTGGCCAGGATTGTTCGCTGAACTATTATGGCGTCGATGCCAGCCAGCCGCTATCGAAGTGGCAAAACAAAGGATGGATCCACCAGGACGATCCGCGCGGCTGGTTCCAATGGTATTGCCGTTATTTCCTGGGCCGCCGAATGCCGGAAGAAGACAAGCGCCAAATCAAGCGCTGGAAGGCCTTCCGGCGCCATGTCTCTCAAGTTCGAATGAATTGTGAACCCGGGAATCCCTTTTGCCGCCCTCGGCAAAGGCAGGCTCTGCTGCATTGGGCCTATGATAGCCGGAAGATTTGAGGGGTCAAATTCGGCAAGAAACGCCGGGCGTGAAAGGCGTTCTTGCGTGTTGCAGTGCCCTACAAGGGGTTGCGTCGATCAATTGAGATCAACGTCAAAACCGGGCGAGGGCTACAGGGGTTAAATTCATCCACTTCGAGCCAGGAGCTGACTTCAGTTTGAACTGTGTAGAAGGGGAAGGTCAATCCAATTGCTGCCTCATCTGCGTTCTCCATAAGACTATAATGAGCCAGAAACCCTCCGTTCTTCAACCCATTCATTCTGCCGAATAAGCGCCGACCTCAGTCACCTTGGAGTGTTGACAGCTCGTATCCAAACGCTCAAATGCCTGAAGAATTTTGCCATACGAGCATTTGCTGAAGATTCGATAGTGTACAAAGAATAGTGAAACGTCATGCCGTCAGGTGACATCAACGCTTTCAAAAGAAGTGTAACGGCCAGAGAGGTGGCTGAGCGTGCCGGCGTGTCGATTTCCGCAGTGTCACGGGCCTTCACCAATGGGGCCAGCGTCGCTCCGGCGACGCGAAGCAGGATACTGAAGGCCGCGCAAGCCTTGGGATATCAGCCGAATGTCATGGCGCGAAGCCTAATGACCGGACGCACCGAATTGATCGGCCTCGTCTCCAACAATTTCGACAATCCCGCCTTCATGGAGATTTTTGACCTTTTCACGCGCGGGCTGCAGGACCATGGATTGCGGCCTTTGTTGGCTAATCTTTCTGATAACTCAGACCCGGAAAAAGCCATCACTATGCTGCGGCAATATAATGTTGATGGCGTGATCGTTGCCTCTTCAACAGTTTCGCCGACCTTCATCGAGGGCTGTCTCAAGGCGAATATTCCTTTGGTTCATGCCTTCGGCAAGACCACAGGCCAGCAATCGATGCATGTTGTCGGTGCTGACAATGCGCAGGGTGGAAAACTTGCCGCCCAGATCATGCTCGACCATGGCTATCGTCACATCGCGTTTCTGGGGGGGCCGCGTTCAGCAAGTTCGACCGCTGATCGCTTGCGGGGATTTCGTGCCGGACTGAAGGACAATGGACATGGCCCCGTCATCGAAGTCTTCGCAGACAGCTATTCCCATGCAAACGGTCGCCAGCTGATGCAAAAGCTTTTGGCCCACAGCAAAGTCGAGGCTGTGTTCTGTGGCGATGATATTCTGGCCATGGGCGCGTTGGATGCCTGCAAGGAGGCAGGCTGTTCAGTTCCCCAGGACATGGGCATTCTCGGTTTCAACGACATCGCCATGGCATCTTGGGCAGCCTATGACCTGTCGACCATAAGACAACCAATTGCCGAGATCATTGTGGCTGCCGTCGAACTTTCAATCAAACTCGTCGCCGATCATCACATGCCAAGGCAAGCAAGACTCTTTGTTTGCGAACCTGTCCTGCGTCGAACCCTGCGGCGTACTTAACTTCGCAAACTTGGCGGACGCGCATCTGTCCAAGCACCGCCCGCCGTGGCTGACTCAACCGCCGCCTTGATTGCGGCTATGGAGCGAAGGCCATCAATGGCGGTTGGAAAATGCAGAGCGTGTGGATTGGCAACCGTGCTGTTGCGTTGCGCTTCAATCACGTCAGCAAGGTCAGCATAGATATTGGCGAAGGCCACGAGCATGCCTTCCGAATGTCCAGTGGCAATGCGTGTGGCCCGCGCCGCATCTGGAGACAAGTCACCGCTGCCGCGCTCAATGGTTTCGGTGCGGCCATTCAGCGGCGTCCACTGCAATTGGTCTGGCCATTGCTGCGCCCAGCGCAAACCACCCTTTTCGCCAAAGACACGAATGTTGAAACCATGGAAACCGCCGACTGCGACAGAACTGGTCCACAGCCGAACGGTGGTTCCGCCATCCATGCGCACATTGACCATGGCATCATCTTCCAGCTTGCGACTGGCAATGGTTGAAACAAAATCCGCCGAGAGTTTGCGCGCATTCTGGCCAGATATAAAGCTTGCCATGTGCAGGGCGTGAATTCCGCAATCCGCGAACTGGCCCGAAATGCCCGCCTGCGCCGGATCATAGCGCCAACGCATGCGCGGGTTGTCAGCATCGGCGGCATCGGCGTGGAAGCCATGGGAGAATTCAACGACAATGAGACGCAACCTGCCAAGATCGCCACGCGCGATCATGGCCCGCATGTGGCGAACCAGTGAGTAGCCGGTGTAACCATAGTTGACCGCGCAGATGGTGCCTGTTCGTTTGGCCGTGGCCGCAATGTCTTCGGCCTCTTCAACCGTCACAGTCATGGGCTTTTCACACAACACATGGATGCCTGCTTCAAGGAAGGCTTTGGTAATCCCATAGTGCGTGGCGTTGGGTGTGGCGACTGTGACGAGATCAATACGATCCTTGCGGTTCTTTTCGCCAGCCAGCATATCCCGCCAGTCACCATAGGCGCGATCACTGGCCACGCCGAGGCGCATGGCAAAATCACGACCCTTGGCCGGATCGGCATCAAGCGCTCCTGCCTTCAAATCAAAGCGTCCGTCCATGGCGGAGCTGATACGATGGACCGGTCCAATCTGGCTGCCGTCACCTCCGCCAATCATGCCCCAATTCAAACGTGCCATTTATGACTCCAGGATTTAGAAATTTATTGAACGCAGATACGCGCGGTTGGCGCGGGCGTCATCAACCGGGCTTGTCGGTCCGGCTGGATCGCAATCTTGCTCCACCGTGCACCAGCCATCATAGCCCGTATCGAGCAGAAGTTTCTGCACCGCCTTGAAGTTCGTCATGCCTATGCCCAGGTTGCAGAAAATGCCCTGCCCACAAGCCGCGTAGAAATCCGTGCGCTTGGCCACCACGTCGGCCTTCACCATGGGGTCAATGTCCTTGAAGTGGACATAGGCCAACCGTCCCCTGTGGCGCTTCATGAAGGCGACGGGATCAAAACCCGCATAGTGCGAATGGCCGGTATCCAGGCAGAGTTTCAACATATTCGGATCAATGCCGGCCAGCAACCGCTCGACTTCAGCTTCAAAGTCCATGAAACCAGCCGCATGCGGATGTAGCGAAACAGTGAGGCCAAACTCTTCGCTGCCCATCTTTGCAATGTCGCGGAAACGGGACACAAAGCCATCCCAATCAGCCTTTGACATCTGTTCAGCTTCTGCTGCTCGCCCAGCTGTTGGCGCACGACGGGGTGAAATGGAATCGATCAGCACAAGATGCTTTGCGCCATGGGCGACAAGCGATCTGCAGGTTCGAAATGCGGCATCCTTTACTTCCAGCCATTTGCCTGCATCATGAAATGGCCGGAACACCACCCCACCAATCAGCTGCAATCGGCGCATCGCGAGCGCATCACCCAGCACCGATGGATCTTCCGGCATAAAGCCGATTGGACCGAGTTCAATACCGTCGTAACCCGCCGCTTTGCACTCGTCGAGCACCCGCTGCCATGTTGGATTGCGTGGATCATCGGCAAATTCGACGCCCCAGGAACAAGGTGCATTTCCAATCTTGATTGTCATCTCACACTCTCAAACATCCGCAATGCTGGTCCAGCACCGCCCCTCATGGGAGCGCCAGCCCGCCTCAATGATCTTGTTCACCAGCATCCCGTCGCGGAAATTCGGCCACATTGGTCTGCCTTCATGAATGGCCTGCAGAAAGTCCCGCGCTTCAATGATGATCTGGTCTTGGTAACCGGTGCCATGTCCCGGACCCAAGCAGAACGGTTTGTAGTCGGGGTGCAAGGGTCCAGTGAGAATTTTGGCAAAGCCCCGCCGGTCTTCGCTCCCCTCGGCACGGTAAAGCCACAGCGCATTCTGATCTTCCTGGTCAAAACGGATGGAACCTTTGGTACCGTATATCTCATAGGCATAGCCCATCTTACGACCCGTCGCGATGCGGCTGATGAACAACTGACCCATAGCACCATTGGCAAAGCGGCACATGATGGCGCTCTGGTCATCATTGGTTACGGCAACCCCACCCCTGGTTTTATGCACGGTCGCAATATCAGCAACGAGTGATGTGATGGGTCCAGCCAAGGCCAAGGCGGCATTGATAATGTGAGGCGCCAAATCACCCATATTGCCATTGGCAAGGCCTTGCGTGCGCCAGTCACCGGGAACGGACGCGTCTGCGAGGAAATCCTCGGTGTGCTCGGCGCGCAGGAAGGTGATGTCGCCAATCTCGCCGCGCGCAATCATCTGCCGCGCCAGTTGCGACGCAGGCGTGCGGATATAGTTGAAGCCCAACATGTGAATGCAGCCGCTTTTTTCTGCTGCCGCCAGCATGGCAAGACTCTGGTCAAGTCCCACGCCCAGCGGTTTCTCACAGAACACGTGCTTGCCGCGGCTAAAAGCCGCGAGCGAAATATCGTGATGGGTTTCCTGGGGACTTGCAATCACCACCGCTTGCACCGCCGGATCATCAACCAGCTTTCGCCAGTCAGATGTGGAGCGTTTAAAACCAAACTGCCGCGCCTTGTCTGCGGCGCCTGCTTCCGATGTCGTGCAAATGACTTCAAGCGAAGGCCGAAGTGGTGTGTCGAAGACCGCACCGACAGCCGCCATGGCCACGGCATGGGCCTTGCCCATGTAGCCACCACCGACAATTCCAACACCAATCTGCGTCACCAGCGGACCCTTCGTTGCAAGCGCTTGCAAAGTGAATAGACAACATCTAAGCTATGCCGTCAAGCCCACGCGGAGACCTCCATGTCACACCATCCTGGCACCATTCGATTGACCATGGCGCAAGCACTCGTGCGGCATTTGGCCAACCAATTCATTGAGATCGACGGCGCCAGGCAACGCCTCTGTGGTGGTGGCTTCGGCATCTTCGGCCATGGCAATGTCATCTGCCTTGGCGAGGCTTTGCATGAATACCGGCAAGAGCTGCCCCTGTGGCGCGGGCAGAACGAACAGTCGATGGCTCTTGCTGCTGTTGCCTATGCCAAGCAGAAGTTGCGCCGGCGTTTCATGTTTACGACTGCATCAGCGGGCCCTGGCACCACCAACATGGTAACGGCGGCAGCCGTGGCGCACACCAACCGGCTGCCCATCCTTTTCCTGTGTGGCGACACTTATGTCAGCCGCCTGCCCGACCCCGTGTTGCAGCAGGTTGAACATTTTGGCGACCCGACAATCACCGTGAACGACGCCTTCAAGAGCGTCACGCGCTATTGGGACAGGATCACCCACCCGGCACAGATCATCCAGTCCCTGCCCAAAGCCATCGCCACCATGCTTGATCCTTCTGACTGTGGTCCAGCCTTCCTGGGCTTGCCCCAAGATGTGCAGGGTTGGAGCTATGACTATCCGGAAGAGTTCTTCGCAGAACGCGTTCACTATATCCGCCGTCAGACGCCTGACCAAATTGAAATCACGGCGGCTTCCAATCTGCTCAAAACGGCAAAACGTCCCTTAGTCATCGCAGGCGGTGGTGTGCAGTATTCTGGCGCTTCGGCAGAGTTGCGGCACTTCGCTGAACAACACAATATTCCGATTGTTGAAACCATCGCGGGCCGGGCCAATCTCCTTCATGGCCATGCCTTGAATATCGGACCCATCGGCGTCACGGGATCAAACTCCGCCAATGCCATTGCAGCACAGGCAGATTGCATTCTGGCGGTAGGTACACGACTGCAAGATTTCACAACTGGTTCGTGGACAGCCTTTGACCGCGAGGCCTGCATCATCACAATCAATGTCGGGCGATATGACGCCAGAAAGCATTTGGCAGCGCCGGTGGTCGGCGATGCATTGCTATCGCTGGTCAAGCTCTCCCAAGCATTGGACAAACACGTTTTCTCCGACGATTGGACAGCCAATGCGGACAGGGAACGCAAGGCCTGGGACAGCTATGTGGATGCCAATATCAGCCCCGTGTCAACGACCGGAACCGACCGCGCAATGTCCTATGCCCAGGTGATTGGTGCAATCAACGCGTTGTGTCATCCCCGCGACCGCATAGTTGCAGCAGCAGGCGGACTTCCGGCAGAGGTCGCCGCCAATTGGCGCACACTTTCAATTGGCACTGTTGACGTTGAGTTTGGCTACTCTTGCATGGGTTATGAAATTGCCGGTGGTTGGGGAGCGCGCATCGCACAAATGGAAACTGAGCCCGAACGCGACACGATCGTTTTCACGGGCGATGGCTCCTACCTGATGATGAACTCAGACATCTATTCGTCCGTTCTCAACGGAAGAAAGCTGATCATTGTTGTTTGCGACAATGGCGGCTTTGCCGTCATCAATAAATTGCAGAACAACACAGGCAATGTATCATTCAACAATCTTATTGCCGACTGCAATATCGAGACCGAACCCTTTGCCGTGGACTTTGCAGCCCATGCCCGGGCCATGGGGGCAGCGGCTGAAGACATCCACTCAATTGAAGAACTAAAAGATTCCTTCGCGCGCGCAAAGGCATCCAAGAAGACCTATGTTATCTGCCTCAAAGTCGATGCCCATGAAGGCTGGACCAAGGAAGGTCACACATGGTGGGAAATCGGCACGCCTTCTGTCTCAAATCGTCCAGAGGTGTTGCAGGCCCATGATGATGTTGAACGTGGCCGTGGCCGCCAGCGTGCGGGAGTGTGAACAATGATTGAACGACTGCAGAAGAACAGTTTTCTCGTCATCGGCCGTGCCGGGCTCGATCTTTACGCCGACCCGCCGGGAACAGAGATTGAAGACGCTGAAAAATTCAGCGCCGCACTGGGCGGCTCTGCTGCCAACATCGCAGTAGCCATCACGAGTCAAGGTGGCAAAGCGGCGTTGCTGACAGCTGTCTCGAATGATGCCGTGGGACGCTACACGATGAAAGCACTTGCGTCTTACGGAGTAGATACACGGTTTATCACGACCGTTGGCGGGGAAGCGCGAAACTCCCTCGCCGTTGTCGAAACCCGTGCCGATAATTGCCAGTCGGTCATCTATCGCAATGACGCGGCGGACTTTCAGGTGAGGGAGTCCAATGTTGAGGCAATTGATGTCCCAGGTTTCGCGGCAGTGATCGTAACAGGTACATCCCTCGCGCGGGAGCCATCTCGCAGTGCGACATTCAAGGCCATGCATATGGCACGTGCCTCAGGGCTGCCACTGATCATTGACATTGACTACCGTCCTTACTCATGGACTTCGACTACCGAGGCACAGGTCGTGTGTTCCAAGGCCGCCAGCATGTGCGACATCATCGTGGCCAATGACCAGGAGTTCGGGGTTTTGGCCGGTTCGCAAAACGGATTGTCACATGCTGAACAACTGGCCTGCCAGCCGGGCCGCATCGTGGTTTACAAGATGGGAGAAAAAGGTTGCTCCACCTTTGCAAATGGCAAGCGCTTTGATACGCCCATTTTCGAGGTCTCTGCCCTAAAGCCGACGGGCGCAGGCGATGGCTTCATGGGGGGCTTCATCTCTGGACTTGTTGCCGGAGCATCGCTCCCAGAAGCCGTGCGCAGGGGTGCTGCCACTGCCGCTATCGTGGTCACCCGCGTGGGCTGCGCTCCCGCCATGCCCAATGCAACTGAAGTAAAAACATTCATGCAACAGTCCATGACACGTAAGAGGGCAGACCATGCATATCCCACCATATGATAACCACAACAAGCCCATCATCGACGTTGATGATGCACGCGTACCCCTCAACTATTTCAACGTCGTCAAACTCGTTCAGGGTCAGTCCTTTGAATATCATGTCCCCGGGTATGAAACCGGCATTGTGCCCGCCACCGGAACAATTGACGTCAATGTGGAAGGTGAAAACTTCACCATGATTGGTCAACGTGGAGTTGATGTGTGGGATGGTGAGCCGGAAGGCGTTTATGCGCCATCGGGAACCAAGGTCCGTTTGGTTTGCACATCCGCTCAGGCTGAGGTGTTTGTCGCTGGCGCCCGGTTTGATGGCAAACTCACGCCATTTGCCGTCCGCGCCGTTGATATCGACAGAATCCAATATGGTTCAGACGACACCAAAACCCACCGCAAGATCAAGCATATCCTTGGCACGAAATATCATGGCCGTGTCGGACGCCTTTTGGTGTCGGAGCTGTTTACTGTTGGCCAAGGCGGTTGGTCGGGCTTTCCGCCCCACAAGCATGACACTGACAGGCTTCCAATCGAAACACGCCATGATGAAACCTACAATTTTCGATTCCGCCCCAGCCACGGCTTTGGGCTCCAGCTTGTCCAGCGCGAAGATGGAAAAGTTGGCGATGCTTACCATCTCATGAATGCTTCAACAGTTGTCCTCGAGAAGGGTTATCACCCCTGTGTGGCCGCACCAGGCTATGAAATGTACTACTTCACCATTCTCGGCGGAATGAGCCAGCGTTCACTGGTGCAGTTCTTCCAACCGACACACGCTTATCAGGTCGAAACCATACCCGGGATCAAAGACATGATCGCCAAGTTCAAATGACCGTGGCGACGCTCAACGATGTACTTCTACCGGCGATAGCCGGGCGCTATGCCGTTGCCGGGCTGGTTGTTTTGGGCTGGGAAGACGCCAAGGCTTTTGTTGAAGCCGCAGAAGAAACAGGACTTCCTGTCATCCTGCAGGCAGGTCCTGGTTGCCGCAGGCACACGCCTGTTCCCATTCTCGGAAAAATGTTTCGCTATCTCGCTGAGCAAGCATCAGTGCCCGTGGTCTGCCATATCGACCACGCCCGCACCATTGACGACTGCCGCGAAGGTATTGAACATGGTTTCAGTTCAGTTATGATCGATGGATCGATGCTACCACTAAGTGAAAATATTGCCTTGACTGCCAGCGTGGTCGAAGCAGCCAAAGCTTTTCATGTGTCAGTTGAAGGCGAAGTTGGCGTTGTGGGCTACGTCAACGGGGCAGCCTCGTCACACACTTCACCAGCAGATGCCTCTAGGTTTGATCGCGAGACAGGCGTTGACGCGGTTGCCATATCTATCGGCAACCTGCATCTGCAAACCGATAAGGCAGCTGACATCGACTTGATCTCACTGCGTGCTATAGAAGCCGTCACCCGCGTGCCCCTCGTGCTTCACGGCGGCAGTGGCATTCCATCGACGATGCGTCGTAAACTCGCCGCCGAGAGCCGGGTCAAGAAATTCAATATCGGCACGGAACTCCGCATGTCATTCGGTGCTTCCCTAAGGGCTTCATTGGCGGAACAACCGAATGAGTTTGACAGGATCAAACTTTTGTTACCTACAACGATTGCATCGCGCCTTGCAGCCAAAGTCATTATCGAAGAACTTTGCCACCCAGCCGCCTGACAGGCCGCCAGAGCCGCTGTCAATCAAACCGAAGCCAACCGCTCTCATTTCGTCTGGTACAAAATATCGGGCAGGTCACTGGCAGACAGTTAATTTCTGGGTTGGGCCGATAGTGTTGCAAAAGTCCCAGAATGCCGCGCGACAAATTTCTCGCCAAAAGACGTAACAAGCAGTAATCGCTGGTCGATGTGCCTTCAGGTGCGTTGCCGAAGTCGCCTGTGAGTTCAGCGCACAATGATGTAGTCCCCCACACAATTTTTCGAGTGCCGCACCCACGGCCCGGAAACTTTATGCTCAGGGTTGCAAAAAGACTTTTGCAACAGTATCGGCCAACAGGAGACATTCGGACACATGCGCAGCTGTGGCGATCTAACCCGTTCCAATTCTTTTCTTCGGCATCTCCTTTCCAGTTGAATGCTCATATGTCTGGTTCAGAAAAAGCCGGTCAGGTCACTATCATCGGCGGGTTAATTGAGTCCGGATCCTAATACTATGGTGCTGCAAAAGCCCGAACTCTTCTTCGACGTGTCTTGAACCGTTCGACTGACACCCGAACGAGCCAATAGCAAAGAGCTGCGCAGACAAGCCCGAGCGGTATGCCACCGATCATTAGAGGAAGGAACACCGGCTCAATGATGCGCCAGAGTAAACTGGCCTGCGAAAGG
>CAZHCO010000200.1:0-6903 GCA_964530965.1 uncultured Aestuariivirga sp.
CTGTCGGGATCGGAAATTTTGCGATAGGCGGTGATCCAGTAAGCTTTCGGCATTGTGAAGGTCCCTAGATTCTGGGCGGGGAATTACGTTGGCAGTGCAACAAGTGCTAAACGGGACCACATTGGATTGTGGTGACAGTGCGCTAACTGCGAAGCTGCATATCTCCTGTCAAGCCTCCACATACTCCGCGATGCTTGTGGGCGAAGGAACGACAAGACCATCTTCCTTCAGGCCTTCGATATGAAAACGAATGGCATCACGGATTTCCTTCTCAACTTCATGAACGGTTGCAGCCGTGGCGACGCAACCCGGCAAGTCGGGAACATAAGCGGAATAGTTGGCATTGGCCTTTTCGATTACGATTGCGTAGCGCATTAGCGCGTCTCCTTTAAACCTGCCTGTTTCAGGATGCTGTTAAGCGTTCCTGGAGCCATGTCATCACTCAACTTGCCTGCCACTGTAACACGACCGGTTTACTTGGGTGTTTGTATTGCCTATGGCTGCCCCGCGTCGCAACAATAAACCGCCCATCTTCCTCAATCATGGCAATTATATCGCGGACCTTCTTCATCTATAACTGCCCCAAATCTGTTGGATTTTCTTACACATGGAGGCTCTGACAGACAAGTGGTGGCAAGCTTGGGTGGTCGGGAGGGGGGCTTGTGAAGTTACGGCCAGCAAGTTTGAATTGCCGCATGCCCAGCTTTCAAGTTGTGATCAAAGCGCCTATCATGGCCCACGGGCTGCGGCCGTGTGGCCTGCGCCCGAGCCTCAGGAAAAGGGGGTTAACATGACACCGCGCAATTTCTCGCTTACCGCCGCGATCATCTTTGCGATCATCGCACTTGTTCAACTGGCCCGGGCCATCTTCGGCTGGCCGGTGATGATCGACACCTACGCCGTGCCGCTGTGGTTCAGCTGGGTCGCCTTCATCGTTGCGGCCGGGCTTTCCTACTTCGGCTGGAAGGCCTACGCCGTCGGCACATAAACATAGGCACCGTCTTTTGGTTCGGCTATGCCGATGCCGGGATAGGGCCAATGGTAGCCGAGCAGTTTTTTCTTTCCCGTTGATGTCATGTCTAGGAGCTTCTTGCGGTTGGCTATCGCTGTGGCGTGGTCGGCGTCAAAGCCGAATTTCCAATCGGGGTGGGGGAAGAAAACATTTGGGTTCATGATGGCGTCAGCCACGATGATAAAGCCATCACCGCCTGCCATTTCGAACGAGATGTGACCCGGCGTGTGGCCTGCCGTGTCAAGCACCATGAGACCTGGCAGTATTTCCACACCGGGCTTGAACATGGCGACCTTGTCCTTGATGCCTGCAAGCTGCGCCTGCGTTCCCTTCACCATGCCTTCCATTTCCTTTGGCATTTTGCTGACGAGGTCCGGTGCCGTCCAAAAATTCCATTCGGCTTCAGCCATGTGGAGCGATGCATTGGCGAAGACAGGTTTGCCGTCAGCGCCAAGGGTGCCCCAGAGGTGATCGGGGTGGGCATGGGTGTAAATCACCTTGGTAATGGCGTTCGCTTCGACGCCGGCGGCCTTGAGGCTTTCGGCAAGTTTTCCGGCCTTGGGCTGGAAGCCGCCGCCATAGCCTGTGTCCATGAGGATCACGTCGCTTCCCGACCTGAGCAACAGGGGGCTTGCCTCAAACTGCACGTTATCGCCTTGCACCATGGCACCGAGCAGGGCCTTAACGTCTTCCGGCTTGGCGTCCGGGCCGACCAGTGAGAGCGGGAGCAGCAAGGTGCCGTCGCTCACAACTGAGACATCATAGTCGCCTTGTTTGAAAGTATAAGGACCGGCCAGCGCCATCACATTTTTGGGCAATACGCCGGCGGCGATGAGGCCTGCGGCTACGCCTAAAAATTTGCGGCGGTCGAGAACGAGGTGTTTTGATCCGTTCATTGACATGTCGAACATGATGATTTTCCTCTCTCTGATGTTATTGAAACATTGTATGTTACTCTAAATTATGTCGCCGGGATGACCTTGGCCAATCACTTTTCGCGTGATGGCAAGGGTGTTAGATTGCACATTGGACTAAGCTGAAAGGACTTCGGGATGTCATTTTTCAAGAAACTGTTCGGCGGCGGCGGTGGGGCTCCGGCGGCACCCAAATCCGTAAAGTCGGCTGAGCACAAGGGCTTTACCATTGAGGCGCGACCGTACAAGGAGGGCGGGCAGTTTCAACTGGCGGGCATGATTTCGAAAGAGATTGACGGGGTGCGCAAGGAGCATTCTTACGTTCGGGCTGACCGCTTCACCTCGATTGACGAGGCGGCGGAGATCGCACTGGTCAAGGGGCGGCAGATTATAGACGAGCAGGGCGAGAATATTTTCCGGTGAAACGCCTGCTTAAATTGGAAAAGCGCCACCAGCCGATTGCCAGCCCGCAAGTGTTTTCGCAGCGCCTGTTGTTCAACGGGCTTCTGGCTTTGGGCACCATTGTTGCGGCGCTGGCCATTGGCATGGCGGGTTACATGGGTTTTGAAGGCATGGGGTTCATTGATGCCTTTGTGAATTCGGCCATGATCCTTTCCGGCATGGGGCCCATGGGCGAGCTTCAATATGACAGCACGAAGATTTTCGCCGGGTTCTACGCGATATTCTGCGGGTTGCTGATCTTCGGTGTGGCGGGCCTTATTCTGGCTCCGGTGTTTCACCGAATACTTCACGATTTCCACGTGGCTGATGATGACAAGAAAAATTAAGATCGCCGCCGCGCAGTATCCCCTCGATGAATTGAAAGACTTGGGTGCTTATGAAGCGAAGATCACGCGCTGGGTTGAGGAGGCTGTAGAGGCGAGGGCGGGGCTTCTCGTATTTCCCGAATACGGTTCCATGGAACTTGCAGGCATTGGCAGCAGGGCTGGCGATGTGCAGGCGTCGTTTGATGCGGTGTCTGCATTGGTGCCGGAGCTTGACCGCGTTCACAGCGGGCTTGCGGCGAAGCACGGGGTTACAATTGTTGCGGGGTCTGGCCCGCAACGAAAGCCCGGCTGCACGATGAATGTAGCGCATATCTTCGGGCCAACAGGGATCAAGGGAAGTTACGACAAGATCATGCCCACACCATGGGAGCGGGACCCATGGAAAATTGCATCGGGGAAAACGCTTAGGGTGTTTGATGCCGGCGTCGCGCGTATCGGATTGCTGATTTGTTATGACATTGAATTTCCGCTGCTGTCGCGGGCTCTGGCGGAGGCGGGGGCTGAAATCATTCTGGCGCCTTCAAACACCGAAACCGAATGGGGTTACTGGCGGGTGCGCACCGGGGCCGTGGCGCGTGCTTTGGAGAACCAGGTTTATACGGTGCATTCGCCGGTGGTTGGCGCATCGGCGTGGAGCGCGGCGTGTCCGGTGAATTGCGGCATGGCTGGAATCTTCGCGCCATCGGATGTGGGCTTTCCGCCGGGTGGCGTTTTGGCGCTTGGCGAGATGAACAAGCCACAATGGGTTTATGCGGAGGTTGATCTTGATTTGATCGCGAAGGTGCGAAGTTCCGGTGGAGTGCAGACCTACATGCATTGGATGGAACAGCCCGGTGCCACGCAGCTGCCCGCAGCGGAGCGGGTTGATATTTCAGGAACGCAGAAGTGAGTGGGTGGGGAAGGCTTTTGCCAGTTCGTCGATGGCGGCGAAGCCTGCCTGCAGGTCCCAGGCGTTGATGATGCCCACACGAAATCCGCCAGGGGGCATGGGATGATCGGCGGCTTCCTTGTTGTCATAAAACGTAATCTGCAGGCTTGACACTTGGGGCAGGGCGCGGATGCAGGCTTGCCGGTCTCGCGGCGGATGGACAAAATTGCTGTTGTGCTTGGCAAAGAGCGGAATGGAATAGCCGGTGCGGCGCTGCCCTTCATTGTATTTCCAAGTGCCATCGGTGTAGAGGCGTACCATTGCCTCAATCCAGCCCTTGCCGTTGAGATCGCACCACTGGTCGGCAAAGCGCAGGTGGGCCTCGATGATCTTTCCGCCGATGGTTTCGAAATTTATCATGCCGGTGTAGGTGGCCATGTGCTTGGCTACCCACGTCTTGAGATAGGTAGCGAGCTCGGGCATCTCGTCGGCGTGGAGCGTCCAGTACTTGAAGGTGCCTTCAGGTCCCGGAACTCCCGTGGCGTGACGCAGCCATTTCACCTCGCCCTTGACGATGGCGCAATCGGTGGAGACATGGGGGCCTTCGAGCAGGGGCATCCAGAAATGGCCGGGGGTCGAGTAAGCCGCCATTTCTTTAGCTGAGGTGATGACGCGGCTGCCCACGCCCATGCCTTTCAAGTTGGTGGTGGGTTTGGAAAAAACCGGGAAAGCAGGCGGGGCCACGCCATGAGGACCGCAGGTAAAGCCCTGGCTTTGGGCCATGCGGAGCTTGTCATAAATCCAATTGTGTTCGGGATACCACGGCCAGGCATCAAAATCATCGGTCGGAATCAGGACATGTTCCGGGCACGGAATATTCTCGAAATATTGGTCGCGCCAGGGGTCGCGTTCGCATATGGGCATGGGCGGAACCTAGCATAGCCCTGCTGACAGGCAATGGCAGCAGGTTCACTTCTACTTGATTTCCCAGGTGATGTTCACGTCGACGGAGATTGCCTGCTCGCCCTGGGCAATGGGCACATCGGCCGAGGCCGCTTCAGCACGCATGGATTTGTAGAGGGGTACGGGGGGCTGGTAGCCGCCGCCTTCGGACAGCGACACGATTGGACCGAGGGCAACGCCGCTGGCATCGGCATAGACTTTGGCCTTGCGCTGGGCATCAGCCACGGCAAGCTTGCGGGCCTCGTCGGTGGCGGCTTCGGGCTTTGACACCTGAAACTGGATGCCGTTGATCTGGTTGGAGCCGGAAGACACGACCTGATCCAGAACTGCGCCGAGGCCATCGAGCTTGCGCACGGTGACGGTGACGTTGTTGGAGACATCATAACCTATGACTTTCGGCGGCTGGGCATTGTTCTGGTCGTAGTCATAGCGCGGGTTCACGGAGAAGTTTGAGGTCTGAATATCGCGCGCTTCGATGCTCGCGTTGCTCAGAGCAGCCATGATGCCTTCCATGGATTTGGTGTTGGCATCAAGAGCCTCGCGCGCCGTGGCGGCGGAGTTCATGACACCCACGGTGACGATGGCGAGGTCGGGAGCCATACGCACTTCGCCGTGACCGGACAGCGATATGGTGCGCGGCAGCTTGGCTTCATCGGCGTAGGCCGAGGTCAAGAATAAAGCGAGGGTGCAGGCAGCGATGAGGGATTTGAACATATGGAAAAGGCTCCGGTTAATTTCCGCGCGCTGATGTGGCGAACAATTGCGGCACGACAAGGGCAGCCAACCTCACCCTGAGGTGCCTAGCGAAGCTAGGCCTCGAAGGGCTGGTTGCAGCTGAAGCACGTGCTTCGAGGCATCGCAAGAGCGATGCACCTCAGCATGAGGGGTATTCAAACTTCATGCCACAGGCGGAGGTTGGCCGACTACTTGCGGCAGGGCGGGATCGAAGCAGGCCCAGTCGGGGGCTGCATCAGTCCAAATAGTCGTCTGAGGCCCCATAAGATTTGGATCATCAAGGGCTCCAGCACGGATGAAGATCAGGTGAGGCCGGGCTTCGGCCTTGCTGAACAGGGGCGTTCCGCAAGTAGGGCAAAATCCGCGCTGCATGCGGTTGCCGCTATCGGCGATGCTTTGGTGCCAACTGACGTTGCCCTGCACGGAGAGAGAGTCAGAGCGGAAGCACACGCTCACCATGCCATTGCCTCCACTCAGGTATTGGCAGAGACGGCACCAGCACGCCCTTGCCGCAATCGGCGCATCCGATACTGAAAACCTTATCGCCTTGCAAAGGCATCCACCGGACGTTGTCATGGGTCATTCCTTTCATCGATTTTTCCAGAATAGCGCCGTGGAGTTTAGCCTCGCAAGGGTCGCCACCATTTGAATTTCCGCTATTGACCCAGAACGGTGCTTCCTATGTCCTAGCACTGAACGGCAAACATCGAGCCTCGTCACAGCTTGCAATCGGAGCGAACTGGGCGCTGTATAGATGGTATGTACGCTTCATCAAATTGGCCACGCAATCGGCTTTTACTCGCTCTGCCTCCCCGCGATCTCAAACAGCTTATGCCGAAGCTCGAACACATTCCAATCCAACGCGAGCAGGTCCTGATAGACGCCGATAGTGCGCTCGATCATGTCTACTTTCCGGATAACGGTGTCGTCTCGGTCCTGGCGGTCTATGCCGACGGCAGCATGATTGAGATGGCGACGATTGGGCGGGAGGGCTACACGGGTGTGCAAGCTGCCTTTGGTGCCAAGACTTCCTCCGCCAGGTTCCTGGTCCAAATCCCGGGAAGTGCCGCAAAGATGTCGCGCGTGGCGTTCAGACGGGCGATGCAGTCGATGCCATCCTTCCGAAATCTCACCTACGCTTACGTCCAGGCGTTTCTGGAGCAGATCATGGTATCGGCGGCGTGCAACGGAGCGCACAGCCTCAAGCAACGGCTGGCGCGCTGGCTGCTCATGATGCGAGACCGCGACGACGATGACGTACTGCCAATCACCCATAGCTTGCTCGCCGAAATGCTGGGTGTCCAGAGGCCAACCATCACGAATGCAGCGCAGGAATTGGAACGTGCAGGTTTGATTGAGCGCGGCCGCCGGCAAGTCACGATACTCAATCGGCAGAGCCTCTCAGCGGCGTCTTGTGAATGCTATCAGTTGGTGCGCATGCGCATGACACATTACCTTCCCAAAACCTACCCGGAAAAAATGAAATTTCCACTGAATCGGTAATATACATTACCGACAACACACCCCAACTTGCCCATAATCGGGGCCGGCGGAAGGCTGACGTGGGCTCTCTGGCAAGATCGTATTCTTGCGGTCGAGACGATGAGTCCCATTGTCGGAAGG
>CAZHCO010000201.1:0-1124 GCA_964530965.1 uncultured Aestuariivirga sp.
CTAGTGGATCGACTCTAACGTTTCCTTCCCTCTTTTGACACTGGCGAGGATACGTTTGGGACTGGCGGTCCAGGCGAAGGGCTTTGGACCGGTGTTGTTTTCTGCGACGAAGCGATCAATGGCGGCCTTGAGTTCAACGACGGATCGGAACACGCCGCGCTTGAGGCGGCGTCTGGTAAGCTTGGCGAAGAAGCCCTCGACGGCGTTGAGCCAGGAGGCCGAGGTGGGCGTGAAGTGGAACGTCCAGCGCGGATGCCGCGCGAGCCATTTTTGCACCTTGGAATGTTTATGGGTCGCGTAGTTGTCGACGATGGCGTGGATCACCTTTCGCGCCGGCACCTGCGCCTCGACGGTGTCGAGGAAGCGGATGAACTCCTGGTGGCGGTGGCGCTGCATGTTGCGGCCGATGACGGTGCCGTCGAGGACGTTGAGGGCGGCGAACAGTGTCGTCGTGCCATGGCGTTTGTAATCGTGGGTCATCGTCCCGGCGCGGCCCTTCTTCATCGGCAGACCGGGCTGGGTGCGATCAAGCGCCTGGATTTGGCTCTTCTCATCGACCGAAAGGATAACGGCGTGAGCGGGGGGGATCGACATAGAGGCCGACGATGTCCCTGAGCTTCTCGGCGAACTTCGGGTCGTTCGAGAGCTTGAACGTCCGGATACGGTGCGGCGCAAGCCGGTGGGCTTCGAGGATGCGTTGCACCGAACGCAGGCTGACCCCAACTGCCTTGGCCAGTTCCCGGCCGGTCCAGTGGGTCGCTTCTCCGGGCGGGGCCCCCAATGCCAGAGTCACAACCCGCTGCACGGTGTCGGGCGGAAGCGGCGGCTTGCCGGGCTTGCGCGTCTTGTCGCGCAACAGCCCTTCGACGCCCGCCGCCATGAACCGTGCCTGCCAGGTCCACACCACGGGCTTGGCCTTGCCCGAGCGGCGCATGATCTCCGCCGTGCCGCAGCCGTCGGCGGTGGCAAGGACAATGTTTGCGCGCCACACATGTTTCTGCGGCGTGCTGCGGTCCGCAACTATCGCTTCAAGCCAGCGGCGGTCGGATCGCGTGACGTTGACGACAATTCCTGCTCTCATGCCGTGAGCTTGAACTGCTTCGGGCGATTTGGGAATCGTCCGA
>CAZHCO010000202.1:0-18036 GCA_964530965.1 uncultured Aestuariivirga sp.
TTGCTGCGCGGGACGTATCGGGCTATGGGCTCGCCGGATTTCCGTGAAAAGTGAGTTTGGATTAGCCGGTTGCGTTTTGGGCCGGGAATGGATTTGACCTGTTCCGACAGGGATCGCTGGGACGCGACATTGCCGGAGCAAAATAGGAGTGGGATAGCATGATGCGTCGTATGGCGGCTTTCAAAATTGCGGCAGCTTGCTGTTGCTTTCTGGCATTGGCGGCGTGCTCGAAGAAGAATACGCCCGATTTGGAAGCAGGCACCGGCGGCGTTGGCCAGGCAAGACCCGGTTCCGAGCAGGATTTCGCCACGAACGTGGGTGACCGCATCTATTTCATCGTTGACCAGTCTGATTTGACCCCAGAAGGCCAGGAAATTCTGACCAAGCAGGCTCAATGGCTGCAGCAGTATGCTGGCGTGCTCATTCAAGTGGAAGGCCACTCGGACGAGCGCGGTACGCGCGAATACAACATCGCTCTTTCCGCCCGCCGCGCCACCGCAACTCGGGAATTTCTGATTGCGCAAGGTGTGAATCCGAAGCGAATCTCCTCCATCGCCTATGGCAAGGAACGTCCTGCCGCCCTGTGTGATGCCGAACAATGCTGGACGCAGAACCGGCGCGCTGTGACGGTGATCACCGGTGGAGCCTCCTAAGTTGTTGATCTGTGGCAGTCCAGCAACAGTGCCGGACTTTCCAAGGCCAGTGGCGGCAAAGCCTCAATTTCACCCCGATTCAGGTCAAGTTGCGGCTTAGAAGGGCATTTATGCTCAATTGCTTTTGCAGTGGTAAGAAATATGTCAAACACATTCAAATCCTCATTCATTGCTGTTTTGTTTCTGGGAACCGCGTTTTTTTCGCCGGTTCAAGCGCAAACGGCTGAAGAACTCACGTCGCGACTCAACCAGATGGAAGAGCAGATGCGCCTTCTCGTTGGCCAAGTGGAGGAGCTAACCTTCACGGTGAAGCAGCTTCAGGGCCAGTTGAAAAACGAGACAAAAACCGGTGCTGCTGAACCTCTGAAGCCCAAGAAACTGACGGCACAGCCGGCCATTGCTGAACAGGGCGTTGAGCAGATCGGCGAGGCTCCCACAGCCGGCGAGGAGATGACCACCACAATTATTGGACCGGATGGCGTGGAGCAGCAGGTTGTTGTTCTGAAAGCGCCCGGCCCAAAGATTTTGGGCACCATGCCAGGTGTTACCGCAGCGAATCCGGATGATGGTGGCTTCCAGGGACAAGTGCTTGTGCCTCCGGGCGGCGAGGACCAGCCGATTGAGCAAGGTGCTGTGAATGTTGATCCCGACGCCATTGAAACTGTTTCACTTGCTCCGGAATCACCGGAGGCGCTGTACGAACGTTCGAATGAAAGCCTGCTGCGCCGCCAATTCAGTGACGCTGAGGCGGGCTTTGGCAACTTTGTGAGCAAGTATCCCGACCATAGCCTGGCAGGCAGTGCCCAGTATTGGCTGGGTGAAACTTTTTATGCGCAGGGCAATTTCCGTGAAGCCGCACAGAACTTCCTGCACGGCTACAAGAATTATCCAAAGAGCAGGCGGGCTCCCGACAGCTTGTTGAAGCTTGGCATTTCATTGAACAAGCTGGGGCAGACGCAGCAGGCCTGCGCGGCTTTTGGCGCTGTTGGCGGTGAGTTCCCCAATGCGGTTGATGCCAAGAAGCGAGCCCAGGCGGAATCCAAGCGTGCGGGCTGCTGAGGCAGAGCTTCGCGGGTTTACGAAACAGGATTGCGAAAAATTATTCGCGGCACTTCGGGACGAGCGCCATGTTGCCATAGCGGTTTCCGGCGGTTCGGATTCCATGGCATTATTGCGGCTTGCCGAGCAAGGGTCGAAAAATTCGGTGAAGATTTCGGTTCTGACAGTTGACCATGGCCTGCGCCCCGAGGCCGCGGCTGAAGCGCAACAGGTGGCAGAGTGGTGCGCGGCACTTTCATTGGATCATCAAATTTTGCGCTGGGAAGGGGCGAAGCCCAAAACAGGTTTGCAAGCCAAGGCGAGGGCCGCGCGTTATGACCTCATGAGTGCCTGGTGTGTTGCAAATGGTGCAAGCTTTCTGGTGACCGGCCACACGATGGATGACCAGGCGGAAACGGTCTTGATGCGGCAGGCGCGGACCGATACTGCCGAGAGCCTGGCCGGGATTTGGGAGACCGCCAATTGGAATGGTGTGAAATTGTTGCGTCCGCTGTTGGGTCAGCACAGGGCGGAACTTCGGGCCTATCTCAAGAGCATTGGCCAGCCCTGGCTCGATGACCCGAGCAACGAAGATGTGAAGTTTGAGCGGGTGCGGGTTCGCCAAGCATTGGCTCATGAGACTAGGCCCGACCAGAGAAAAATGGAACTTGCGGAAATTGCAGACAACGCGGGGCGCGAGGCTCGTGGCTTGGCTTCGGCCACGGAGCTTTGGGTCAATGGGCAACTCACGCCTTACCCCGAGGGTTTTGGCATAGTCCCGCGAGCGGGCTTTTGTGAACTTGATCCCAGTCTGCAGAGGCGGGTGTTGCTGCAGCTAATTCAAACGTATGGCGCAGGGAGCCGGACTGAACCCGGCGAACTCGATCATCTGGCCAAGTGGATCATGGGTCAGGAGCTTTCGCGGCGAACCCTTGGTGGCGCTGTTCTGGCCCGCCGGCAGGCCAGTGTGCTGATCGGCCGCGAATGGGCGCGGATTTCGCCTATTCCCGCGATTGTGCCTGATGCGGGAGAGGTTTTGTGGGATGGCAGGTTTTTGGTTCGGGCGCCCGCAAATTCGCAGATCGTGCCGGTGGGAAGCTTGAAAGCGGTGGCGCGGCGGGAGGATATTCCGAGTTTCGTCCAGAAGAGCCTGCCTGCGGTCCTGCTGGGGGATGGCGGGGTCGCAATCCCCCATTTGGGCCTGGGAAGCGGCGTTTCGGCAAAATTTATGCGTTATTTACGATAGTTCAACGCTTGGAATTGGGGTAAGCCCATCTTATGTTACACTACAGGTTTGGGTAGATTGCTCAGGCGGCCAATTTGGCCAGCGTGAGAGATTTGAGGGTGAATTGTATCAGTTCCGTAATTTTGCCATCTGGATTGTCATCGCACTTCTGCTGTTCGCATTGTTCAGCCTTTTTCAGGGCCAGGTGGGTGGAGCGAGCGCGCAGGAAATCAGTTACTCACAGTTTTTTGACCGGGTGAACTCCGGTGAGATCAAATCGGTGACCTATTCGGGTGAATCGATAGCTGGGAAGCTGACTGATGGAAAATCGGTACAGGCTTATGGCATTGTCACCGAAGAAGATTTGAAGAACATGCGGCAGAAGGGCGTTGAAATCAGCTTCCGCCCCCAGCAAAGTGATTCACTTCTCAGCAATGCGTTGATTTACTGGTTGCCCATGCTGCTGCTTGTCGGCGTCTGGGTGTTTTTCATCCGGCAAATGCAATCGGGTTCCGGCAAGGCCATGGGCTTTGGCAAGTCAAAAGCCAAACTGCTTACGGAAAAGCAGGGCAGAGTGACATTTGATGATGTGGCCGGTGTTGATGAGGCCAAGGAAGACCTCGTCGAAATCGTTGACTTCCTGAAAGACCCGCACAAGTTTCAGCGCCTTGGGGGCAAGATTCCAAAGGGAGCACTTCTGGTTGGCCCTCCGGGTACAGGTAAGACCTTGTTGGCGCGCGCCATTGCTGGCGAAGCCAATGTTCCTTTCTTCACCATTTCCGGTTCCGACTTTGTTGAAATGTTCGTGGGCGTTGGCGCAAGCCGCGTTCGCGACATGTTTGAGCAGGCCAAGAAGAATGCGCCCTGCATTATCTTCATCGACGAAATCGACGCCGTTGGCCGCCATCGTGGTGCGGGCCTTGGCGGTGGCAATGACGAGCGCGAACAAACGCTTAACCAGTTGCTAGTCGAGATGGATGGCTTTGAAGCCAATGAGGGTGTGATCCTCGTTGCCGCTACAAATCGCCCTGACGTTCTTGATCCTGCGCTTCTGCGCCCGGGCCGTTTTGACCGGCAGATCGTTGTTTCCAATCCTGATGTTCAGGGCCGCGAACAGATTCTTAAGGTGCACATGAAAAATGTGCCGCTGGCGCCAGACATTGACGCGAAGGTTATTGCACGTGGCACGCCCGGGTTCTCCGGGGCTGATCTCGCTAATCTTGTCAACGAGGCAGCCCTTCTCGCGGCGCGGCGCAACAAGCGCGTGGTGACGCAGGCTGAATTTGAATATGCCAAGGACAAGGTGATGATGGGGGCGGAGCGCCGTTCGCTGGTAATGAGCGAAGATGAGCGCCGCAATACGGCCTATCACGAAGCGGGACATGCGATTGTCGGCCTGGCGGTTCCCTATGATCCCTTGCACAAAGTAACGATTATTCCGCGTGGCCGCGCCCTCGGCGTGACGATGAACCTGCCGGAAGGCGACCGGCACAGCCGCACCCGCGAATGGTGTGAAGCGCGCATGGCCGTTCTCTTTGGCGGCCGTGAAGCGGAACTTATCCTTGGCGGCGAAAAGAATGTGACCAATGGTGCAAGCGGCGACATTCAGATGGCCACACAGCTGGCGCGCGCCATGGTGACTGAATGGGGCATGTCCGACAAGCTTGGCCGGGTGCGTTACAACGGCAATGAACAGGAAGTGTTCCTGGGTCACTCAGTCACACAGACCAAGAATCTTTCTGACCAAACGGCAAAGCTCATCGATGAAGCCGTTCGTGAGTTGATTCAGACCGGTGAAGCCACGGCCAAGAGGATTCTCACCAAGCGCCGGGCCGATCTCCATGCGGTGGCCAAGGCGCTTCTGGAACTGGAAACGCTTTCCGGCGAGGAAGTGAAAAAGATTTTAGCTGGCGGCACGATCAATCGTGATGACGATGAGGCGCAGAAGAAGGCGAGCAGAAAGCCATCTTCCTCGGTTCCGCGGGCTGGTGGTGCCAAGCGGGGAGCCAGCGGCTCAGGAGATATGGAACCGCAACCGCAGTCGTAAATGACCAGGACTTACTATCGTCCCCTTGGCGTTTGCTATGGTTCCGATGCCGGGCAACTTATTGCTTCGCATCGAGCTGGACGCTTAGGGGGAAGCGCTGCCATTGGATTCACATTAGTTGAGCGTATCAGGCGTGACGGCAAATCAGTAAGCCGGGAAATTACTCCGTATGCGGATGTTCTGGAAGCGGTTGAGGCGCCTCGCGGTGATTTTGCCGGGATCGCGATGGATGCTCTCAGGATTATGGGCATCGTGAATGTGACTCCCGACAGTTTTTCGGATGGCGGGCTGCATGGCACTGCCGAAACAGGTGCTTTCCATGGGCTGGCACTGGCCGGTCAGGGGGCCCACATTCTCGATGTCGGCGGTGAATCAACGCGGCCTGGTTCAGATGCGGTATCCGTGGATGAGGAATTGTCGCGGGTCATTCCGGTGGTGAAGCGCCTTAGCGATGCGGGCCATGTGGTTTCCATCGACACGCGAAAGGCGGCCGTGATGCGGGAAGCCGTCAAGGCAGGCGCAGCCATCATTAATGATGTTTCTGCCCTGCAGCACGATGCCGAGAGCCTTCGCACAGTTGCAGAACTTGGCTGTCTGGTTGTCCTGATGCATGCGCAGGGCGACCCCCGAACAATGCAGCTTAACCCCCAATATGACGATGTGGCACTTGATGTTTATGATCATCTTGAGGGGCGGGTGGAAGCCTGCGTTGCGGCTGGAATTCCGCGCTCGCGCATTGCCATCGATCCTGGCATTGGCTTTGGCAAAACGTTCCGCCACAATCTTGAAATCCTTAACCAAGTAACCTTGTTTCACGGTCTTGGCGTGGCCGTGCTAATGGGGCTTTCCCGCAAGGGTTTTGTGGGAGCGCTGACGGGCGAAAAGAATGCCGGAAACCGGGTTCATGGCTCCGTCGGCGGGGCGGTGCAGGCGGCTTTGAACGGGGTTCACATTCTGCGGGTGCATGACGTGAAGGCAACTGTTGAAGCGCTGGCGGTCGCAACGGCCGTGGTTGAACCGAGGTCCATTGAATTTTAAGTTTCGATACCTATAGATAGCCCGCTGAAGGGAACAGCTCATGACCAGGAAACATTTCGGAACTGACGGTGTGCGTGGCAAGGCCAATAGCGGCTCCATGACTGCCGACATGGTTTTGAAAATCGGCATGGCCGCTGGAAATCTCTATCGCCGCGGCAGTCATCGCCACAGGGTGGTGATTGGCAAGGATACGCGCCTTTCCGGCTACATGATTGAGCAGGCATTGACAGCTGGCCTATTGGCGGCGGGCATGGATGTGTTTCTGCTTGGTCCCGTGCCCACACCCGCCGTTGCCATGCTCACGCGTTCTATGCGTGCTGATCTGGGCGTGATGATTTCGGCTTCCCACAATCCTTATTTCGATAACGGCATCAAGATTTTTGGTCCCGATGGCTACAAGCTTTCGGACGAACAAGAACTGAAAATTGAACGCATGGTCGACGGCCCGGACGCCATTCCAGTTGCCAGTTCCGACGAGATTGGCCGCGCGACGCGCATTGAAGATGCAGGCGCGCGCTATATTGAATTTGCCAAGCGCACATACCCACGCGATTCAAATCTGGATGGCTTGCGTATCGTGATCGATACGGCCCATGGCGCGAGTTACAGGACCGCACCTACCGCATTGTGGGAACTAGGCGCGGAAATCATCCGCATCGGTGATGCGCCAAACGGCACGAATATCAACGAGAAGTGCGGGTCAACCGCGCCGCACATCATGTGTGAGAAAGTGCGCGAGACGCGCGCTGATATTGGCATTGCCCTTGATGGCGATGCGGACCGGGTGATGATTTCCGATGAGCAGGGCGAGGTTATCGACGGCGATCAATTGATGGCACTTATCACCAAGTCCCTGCACGAGCGTGGGCATCTCAAGGGCGGCGGCCTTGTTGCCACGGTCATGTCCAACCTCGGGCTTGAACGCTTCCTGAGTGCAAAGGGCCTTTCGCTGGCGCGCACGAGGGTTGGTGACCGCTATGTCGTTGAGCATATGCGAGCCCACGGTTTTAATGTTGGTGGCGAACAGTCGGGCCATATCATCCTGTCGGACTTTTCGACCACGGGTGATGGTTTGCTGGCAGCACTTCAGGTGCTTGCCGAGGTCAAACGCGCAGGAAAGCCGGTAAGCGAAGTGTGCAAGATGTTTGAACCCGTTCCGCAAGTTTTGAAGAACGTGAAATTCAAGAGCGGCAAACCTCTGGATGACGCGCAAGTGAAGAGCGCAATTGCAGATGCGACCTCTCGGCTTGGTAACACGGGACGATTGGTCATTCGCCCCTCCGGTACGGAGCCGCTCATTCGCGTCATGGTGGAAGGCGATGATGCGCGGCTGGTCAATGCAGTTGTCGATGAACTGTGCGGCGTTATTTCGAGGGCTGCCGCCTGACGGCGCCAACATTACAAAAAGTTCATGGTTGGTAATCCGTCTACGGATTGTCGCAAATTGCAACAATTGTCTGAGTCTCCCAAGCAACAGCCATAATCGGTCACGATATGGCCCAATTGATGCCCGCATTGAGCCATGTGTGCCGTCTAACTTTTTACCATCGGACGGAGCAATTTTGGAGGATGTAATGCAGGTATTTAAGATTGTTCTTTTGGCTGGTCTCGCGGTACTGCCGTTTTCGGCTGTTGCGCAGGCGGCTGATCCGGCCCCTGATTTTACTCCGGCTCCTGTGGAAGACAGCGAGGCCATGGGTTTTTATCTCCGTAGTGATCTCGGCTGGTCATTCCTTGAGTGGAGTGGCGGAAGCGATGACAGTGCGTTAGTTTTGGGTGGTGGTGTGGGCTACCAATTCAACGACAATATGCGCACCGACGTGACGGTCGACTGGGCCGGCGATTATGATGTTGCCCCCGGTGCCGATATGAGCACAACAACAGTCCTGGGCAACCTCTATTTTGACTGGGCCAATGATTCGGCGTTTACGCCCTATGTTGGCGCGGGCATCGGCTATGGCTGGGTGGATGATACGCCATCGGGCGACGACGACGGCTTTGCCTATGGCTTGACCGCCGGTGTTTCCATGGGCCTCTTCGATAAGGTCGATCTCGATGTTGGCTATCGTTTCCGCGATGTCATGATTTCGGGATCCGATCCGCAGGAACACCAGATTTCCGCGGGTATCCGGTTCAACTTCTGATCGTCAATCGCGCGCGATCATCTACAGCAAGCGGCGGCAGAGCAATCTGCCGTCGCTTTCATTTGCGAAAGAGTCGCAGTTGACCTCCGGGCAAAGCTATCGTAACAGCGTGCCGGGCTAACCCTCCCCAACGAGGGTCAGTCCATCTGCAAGGATGGAGAACAAGATGACGATAGCTAAACCGGCATTGCGGCCGGTAAATCCGCAATTTTCGTCCGGCCCCTGTGCCAAGATTCCGGGATGGACGCCGGACCTTCTCAAAACCGCTTCTGTAGGTCGCTCGCATCGTTCAAGCGAGGGCAAGGCGCGTCTCAAGGAAGCCATCGCACTTACTCGTGAGGTGCTTGAAGTGCCTGCGGACTATCGCATTGGCATTGTGCCGGCATCGGACACGGGTGCGGTTGAAATGGCCCTGTGGTCGCTGTTGGGGGCGCGCGGCGTTGATATTCTGGCGTGGGAAAGCTTTGGTGAAGGCTGGGTGGGCGATGTGCTCAAGCAGCTGAAGCTGAAGGATGTTACCAAGCATCTGGCGCCCTATGGTGAGCTGCCTGATCTCGAAAAGATAAACTTCTCGAATGATGTTGTGTTTACGTGGAATGGTACGACGTCGGGTGTGCGCGTTCCTGATGCCAAGTGGATTCCGGCGGACCGGCAGGGGTTGACGATTTGCGATGCGACTTCGGCTGCTTTTGCGCAGGATATGGATTTTTCCAAACTCGATGTGGTGACGTTTTCCTGGCAGAAAGTTTTGGGCGGGGAGGGGGCCCATGGCGTTATAATTTTGTCGCCTCACGCGGTGGATCGGCTTGAAAGCTACACGCCACCGTGGCCCATGCCAAAAATATTCCGCATGACTTCAAGCGGAAAACTAAGTGCCGGAATTTTTGAAGGTGAGACAATCAACACGCCTTCGATGCTCTGCGTTGAAGATTATCTGGTGGCGTTGAAATGGGCGAAGGGCCTTGGCGGATTGAAGGCCCTGCGGGCGCGGGCCGATGCCAATGCGGCGGTGCTAAATGGCTGGATTTCAGGCTCGCCCTTTGCAGAGAACTTGTCCGAGAGGCCTGAGACACAATCCAATACATCGGTTTGCTTTTCATTGGTTGGTGATGAGACGGTGCCGAAGAAAATGGCAAAGCTTTTGGAAGCGGAAGGCGTTGCTTTGGACATCGGCGGCTATAGGGACGCACCACCAGGCTTACGTATCTGGTGCGGGGCGACCGTCGAAATATCTGATCTCAAGGCGCTGCTGCCCTGGCTCGACTGGGCCTACGCAACGGCAACGGCATAATTCATTTTTTCAGGAGAAGTCACATGGCTCCACGGGTTCTCGTTTCCGACAAGTTATCTGAAACTGCGGTTCAAATATTCAGGGACCGCGGCATAGACGTCGATTACAAGCCGGATTTGGGCAAGGACAAGGATGCGTTGCTGGCGGCCATTCCGCTTTATGACGGGCTTGCGATTCGTTCGGCCACCAAAGTCACGCCAAAGATTCTGGAGGCGGCCAAGAATCTGAAAGTCATCGGGCGTGCCGGCATCGGCGTGGACAATGTGGATATTCCGGCGGCTTCGGCGCGCGGCATCGTGGTGATGAACACGCCCTTTGGAAATGCCGTGACGACCGCCGAGCATGCGCTTTCAATGATGATGGCCCTGGCCCGGCAAATACCGGAAGCCAATGCTTCGACCCATGCGGGCAAGTGGGAGAAAAACCGCTTCATGGGGGTTGAGCTGTTCAACAAGACGCTTGGCATTATCGGTTGCGGCAATATTGGTTCCATTGTGGCCGATCGCGCACTGGGCCTGAAGATGAAAGTGATTGCCTTTGATCCCTACCTGTCGCCGGAGCGCGCCATTGAAATCGGGGTTGAGAAGGTTGAACTTGAGGACATTTTCAAGCGCTCGGATTTCATCACGCTGCATACGCCGCTGACGGAGAAGACGCGGCATATCGTTGATGCTGCCGCACTGGCGAAATGCAAAAAGGGTGTTCGCATCATCAATTGCGCGCGGGGTGGCCTGGTGGTTGAAGATGCGCTGTATGACGCCATCGTATCCGGCAAGGTTGCGGGAGCGGCGCTGGATGTTTTTGAAACTGAACCTGCGACTACGCACAAACTTTTCGGCCACGAAAATGTTGTTGTAACACCCCATCTCGGGGCTTCAACGGGTGAAGCGCAGGAAAATGTCGCCTTGCAGGTTGCCGAGCAGATGGCGGATTATCTGATTTCAGGCGCCGTCACCAATGCGCTTAACATGCCTTCCATTTCCGCCGATGAAGCGCCGCGGCTGAGGCCATTTGTTGTGCTGGCGGAAAAGCTCGGCAGCTTTGCCGGCCAGTTAACCGACGGTCCCATCACTGGGGTGGTAATTGAATATGCCGGCGATGTAGGTGAGATGAACACGCGCGCATTGACCTCTGCTGCACTTGCCGGTGTGTTGCAGCCCATGCTGGGTACAGTAAATATGGTGTCCGCCCCCATTGTGGCACGCGAGCGCGGCATGAAGGTGGATGAGGTGCGCCAAAGCCAGCGGGGGGCCTATGAAACCTATATCCGGCTTACGGTACGCACCGCTGAACTGGAGCGTTCGGTGGCTGGAACGGTGTTTACCGACGGCAAGCCACGCATTATTCAAATCAAGGGCATTGAGCTTGAAGCGGATTTTGGCGCCCATATGCTCTACGTCACCAATATGGACAAGCCGGGCTTTATCGGGGCGTTGGGCATGTTGCTGGGCAACGCAAACGTTAATATTGCCTCGTTCCATCTGGGGCGGCTGGCGGAGGGGAGCGATGCGATTTGCCTGGTTCAGCTGGATGAGCCAATTCCGGCTTCGGTTCTGGAAGCCGTGCAAAAGTTAACGCAGGTGCGGCAGGCTAAGCCGCTGGCTTTTTGACGCAATCCCGTCGTGAATTCGCCTTGGACCGGGCGTTTCCTCCCTCCATCTTAACCGGAGGATATTCCCATGTGCCTGCGTTTTGCCACTTTCATTCTTGTTACCACCTGCCTTTCTCCTGCCTTTGCCGCTGATCTCAAATCCTTTTCCCACGTGGATGCGGTGACGGTTTACCCCTCGGGGGCGGAAGTTACTCGCGTGACGGAAGCTCGTCTCACGGCCGGAGATACAACGCTCATTCTTGAAGACTTACCGGGTGAACTCGATGCCCAATCGATCCGCGTGGAAGGCGTGGGTGGAGAAGGCGTTGAAATTGGCTCGGTCGATTCCAAGCTCATCTATCTTTCAACCGATGCACAGGATGCTGAACGGAAGCGTTTGGAAAATGAAATTGAGGCGCTGGGTGATGAACGACAGGCCCTCGACCAGACACTATCGGATGCCGATTACCAGAAAAGGCTGTTGCTCTCCTTGGCTGACAAGCAACTCATGCCTTCTTCGGAAGACAAGACCAACCGTGTTGATGCTACACAACTTGGTTCACTACTTGATCTCGTCAGCGTGAAACTCGATGTAATTTCCAAGACCATTCATGAAGCGCAGTTGCGCCAGCGCGACATTGATAAACAAGTAAATGAACTCAACAACAAACTGGCAAGTGTTGCTCCGGCGCAAGTGGCCAAAATGCAGGTCGCGGTGCATTTGACGGCGCCTGCTGAAACCAACGGCACCTTCAAAGTGAAATACCGCGTGGGCAATGCGGGCTGGGCACCATTTTATGATGCTAGGCTCACTACACCGGAGAAAAACCAGAAATCCTGGATCGAGCTGGTGCGCCGGGCCGAGGTGATGCAGTCAACAGGCGAAAGCTGGGAGAACGTGGCGCTGACGCTTTCAACAGCACGGCCATTGGGAGCGACTTCGGCCCCTGACTTGTGGGAAGAGGAGATTCAGGTTTACGAACCGCTGGCCCGCAAGATGAAAAAGGAGCGAGACAGCCTCGCAGGCAATGAGCTTGGCCTTGCAATGCCAGAATCCGCACCAATGGTTGCGCAGGATGCTGCCTCACCCAACGAGTTCAAGTCCGTTGTGCAAAAGCAGGCTGTTATTGAAGTAGCCGGGTTCCAGGCGCTTTATGGCATTCAGGGCCGGGTGAGCGTTGACAATTCCGGAACGTCCAAGAAAGTGCGCATCGCGACTGATGGCTACGATGCCACCTTGAATGCACTTGTGGTGCCGAAGCTTGATGCCTCTGCCTATCTAACTGCAACTTTCACCATCAAGGGCGAGGCGCCGATGCTTCCGGGCACGGTTAACTTGTATCGCGACGGCGTGTTCATAGGGCAGGGGGCTTTGCCACTCTTGAGTCCTGATGAGGAAGCCAAGCTTGGTTTCGGGGCCGATGACCTGATCAAGGTTAAGCGCGCCGAAGTGAAGCGCAAGAAGAGCGAGGAAGGGATCATCTCCACCTCAAATGTGGAAGAACGGGCCTGGGATATTGTGGTCAAGAACCTACATGACGTTACCATTCCGGTTACCGTGATTGACCAGATGCCGTTCTCGGCCAATGAGTACGTCACCATTGAATCCATGAAGCAGATGACGCCTCCGACGGACAAGGATTTGAACAAAAGGCGTGGCGTTATGGCGTGGCGTTTTGACCTTGAAAGCAAGGCGGAAAATACCGTCAAATTTGGTTACAAGGTGACTTGGCCGCAGAATATGCAGGTGGGGATGAATTTGGAGTAGCATTTGCTCTGCCCAAACTTTCGTGTATGACCTCGCAACGGCTCCGGAGAGAGATTCTCACGGGGCCGTTCGCATGTCTAACAGGAGCAGTATATGGCCAATGTGGCGGTGGTCGGGGCCCAATGGGGCGATGAAGGCAAGGGAAAGCTGGTGGACTGGCTCTCCGAGCGGGCCGATGTTGTGGTGCGCTTTCAGGGTGGCCACAATGCTGGCCATACGCTTGTCATCGATGGTGTGACCTACAAGCTTTCGCTGCTGCCCTCCGGCATTGTGCGGCCGGGCAAGCTATCGATCATTGGTAATGGAGTAGTTATCGACCCTTGGGCGCTGATTGCCGAAATCGAAAAGCTCACGAGCCAGGGTGTATCGGTATCGCGCGAGAACTTGCGCATTGCCGGAAACGCCACGCTCATCTTGCCGCTCCATGGTGAACTCGACCGGATTCGGGAAGAGGCGGCGGGAGCGGGAAAAATTGGGACCACGGGGCGCGGCATCGGACCGGCCTATGAGGATAAAGTTGGAAGGCGCGCCATCCGCGTGAATGATCTTGCCGATCTCACAACTCTTGGACCCAAAATTGATCGCCTGCTTACCCACCACAACGCGCTGCGGCGCGGGCTTGGTCAGGCGGAAATCGCCGCTGCGGATATTTTTAAACAGCTCAGCGAGATTGCGCCAAAGATTTTGGTTTACTCCGATGCGGTGTGGTCGCTGCTTGATGAAGTGAAGCGCGAAGGGAAACGCATCCTGTTTGAAGGGGCACAGGGTGTTCTTCTCGATATTGATCACGGTACTTACCCCTATGTCACATCTTCCAACACAGTTGCGGGACAAGCAGCGGCGGGTTCCGGTCTTGGCCCCTCAAGCATTGGCTATGTGCTGGGGATTGCCAAGGCTTACACGACGCGGGTGGGCTCCGGTCCGTTTCCAACGGAACAGGACAATGAGGTTGGCGAATATATTGGCCAACGGGGCCGTGAATTTGGCACGGTTACGGGGCGCAAGCGGCGTTGTGGCTGGTTTGATGCGGTGCTGGTGCGGCAGGCCATCAAGACCTCAGGCATTCATGGCATCGCGCTCACCAAACTTGATGTGCTCGATGGCTTGAAGGAAATCAAAGTTGGCGTGGGCTATATGCTTGATGGAAAGCGCCTTGAACGCTTTCCAGCGGCGGAAGAAGCACAAAGGCGGGTTGAACCGATTTATGAAAGTTTTGAGGGCTGGAAAGATACAACGGCAGGCGCCCGCTCCTGGGCGAAATTGCCGGCACAGGCAATCAAATATTTGAAATATCTTGAGGAGCTGATCGAGTGTCCTGTAGCGCTTCTCTCAACATCGCCAGAGCGCGAGGATACAATTCTGATGAAGGATCCGTTTGAGGATTAGTCAGAATTTTCTCAGCTCAACAAAGAAGCCGTAGAGTGAGCTCAAGAGGCTGACGCTGAAAAGAGACAGGAAAAGATTTACCGGAACGATCAGTGCGAAAGCAAAAATTCTGCCAATAATCGTGCCAAAGCCTCCTGAAATGGAAAGTACGACAGCAAGTGCTAGGAATGTGACAAAGAAGATCAAGGCGTTCAGCGCCAGGAGGCCAGCAAATTGCAAGTTGTTGCCCCGGGTTATCTGCAATGCCGCGCCAATGCCGAAATCCTTGCGCTCAAGGGCCGCGGCAGGCAGGGCAACCGACATGCGCATGATGTAAAGGCCGGCCATGAAGAAGGGGACCGCGAGCAGTGGACCGGCACTTGGAAAGGCCGAAAGCAGCAGGGCGCTGAGGAGAAGCACCGGTACGAGTGCAATCATCATGATCAGCAGGGTGCGGCCCGCATAGTTCCATACGGGGCGGTCAAGACGGAATCTTTTTTCTGATGCCGTCACTTCATCAAGCAGGATATAGCGATGCCAATTTACGGCTATGGATGAAAAAACCACCATGCTGAATGCAGCGATGATCAAATCCGCAGGGCGGAAAATCATGGTTTGCGCCAGGTCACCCTCCGCCGGGGCAGCACTGCTGAAAAAGAAGAATTCAATGACGCGGACGCCTGCAAGCACCAGCATCCAAGGCAGGCCAATTGCAATCCCGGCATTGCGGAATTGAAAAACAGCGTTCAGCGCATGTCTAATGGTTTGAAGGACTGGTATTTTTTGCATGGACTATCGACACTCGTTGAAAAACGTGTCTTAGCGAATAAGTTTTATTTTGGAAAGTTGAACGTTTTGCTGACCAAGCGTTTCAGAAAAATTCTTGAGGATGATGGCGGCCAGGTTTGATTTGGAAGTCGGCCTTCCGCAGAGGAAACCTTGCAGATAGTCACAGTTCAAGTTGCGCAGGGCCACCATCTGTTCGGATGTTTCGATGCCTTCAGCAGTTACTTCGATGCCCAGGTTCCGGCTGAGGTCAATGATGGATTTGAGAATGCTGGGAGCTTTTGGCGTAGTGTCGAGGGCATGGACGAAGGAGCGGTCGATTTTCAATTTGGAAAAGGGAAATTGCCAGAGATAGCTGAGGCTTGAATAGCCCGTGCCGAAATCATCAAGGGCAATGGAGCAGCCCATGTCGCGGAGTGAATTCAGTTGCGAGAGAACCAGTTCCTGATCCTTCAGAAAAGTTCCCTCGGTAATTTCGACGTCAAGCCGGTAGGCGGGGAACCGGGTGCGTTCGAGGGCGTGGTTGACTTCCGCAAGCAGGGTGCCGGAATAAAATTGGGCTGGCGAAAAATTGACAGCCACAACGAGGTGCGATGGCCACTCGGCCGCGGTGCGGCATGTATCTTCAATGCACCATGCACCAAGGCGTGAGATGAGGCCGGTTTCCTCGGCGATAGGGATGAATTCGCTTGGCGGAATGTTGCCAAATTCGGGATGCTTTAGCCGCATCAGGGCTTCAAAGCCCATCAGCTTTCCCGACTTGAAGGAAAAGAAAGGCTGGTAGACCATTTCAAACAGTTTCTGATCGACGGCCTGATTGATTATGGTGACGAGATCATTGCGGCGCTTTGCGGCGCGGGCTTCCGCGGGATCAAAGAAAGAATATCCCGGGCTTCCGCTTTCGGAGGAGGCGCGAAGGGCGAGGCCTGCGTGATGCAACAGGGTTGCCGCATCATGGCCAGCTTCGGTTGTCTGGGCAACGCCGGCGATTGCCTCAATAACCAGGCTTTGATCTCCCCATGGGATGGGCCTTGAACAGAGGGCCGCAAGCTGTTTTGCCGTTTGCAGGGCCAGCACGGGATCGGCAACGTCGTAAAGAAATACACCAAAGCTCTTATGGTCTATCCGGCCAATGATCCGGTTTTTGATGGAGACGAGTTCAAGCCGCTCGGCCAACTGCCGAATGACCGAGCCTATGGCTTTGCGGCCATAGACTTCGCCTATTCTGGAGAGGCCCCTGATCCTGATTTCGATAAGGGTGGCGCCTAGGGGCCGCGGGCGCGCTTTGGCGATTTCCGCGTTAATGGCGGCAAGCAGCGCTTCGCAATTCAGAACGCCCGTATCCTGGTCATGGCTCGACAGCTGCATCAAATGCGTGCGCATGGAGTTCAGTTCATGTAGGTCAGGGGCTTGCTCTGACGGGGCTGACAGGGTCATATTTGGCGATTGGCCTAAAATTTCGGGTGGAGGCATAATGGAAAAGAAGAATGAAATAATGTGTAAAATTTTCGAAGTTATCTGAGGATTTAGTGGCTTATTTTACCCGCCATGCGGGAAAATTCCGGCTGCCAGGGGCAATTACAACCCTGTGTAAGCATGCGCCGATCTGGGCGGTTGTTTCAGTTTTGCTCCTGGGGTCAGCAGCGGACACCGGGGCTAAAACCTATCTCGAAACAGCCCAAGGCTTGCTCAAGAACCTGCCGGCCGATTCGCGTATCCGGGAAGACCTGGAAGCTGAAATCCTGGCGCGGGCCAATGCCTACCGGCAATCCAAAGGGGTAGAGCGTTTGCACGCAAGCGCCATGTTGCTAGACGCCGCGCGGGCACAGGCCGTTGACATGATGCTCAATGGCTATGTGGGCCACAGGGCGAGTTCAGGCCAGGAGTTCGAGTCTCGCATGCGGGCCTTTCTTGGAAATTCGCTCATGCTGCCCAAGATGGCGGAAAATGCCGCGCGTGATACGCAAAAGGGCGAGGCGGATGCGACGAAGGCGCGGCGCCTGTTTCAGCAATGGGTGGAGAGCAGGCCGCACCGCAAGGCGCTGCTCAATGGCGGCTACAAGTTTGTTTCAACCGGCGTGGTTCAGCGGGGAAACAAGATCTGGGCAGTGCAGATTTTCTTTTCACAGCCGCGTGAGGACGTGAAGGTGCTTGGTGGCGGGGGATTGCATTAGCCCTCCCCCGCAAGGGAAAGGGCTAGAGCCGTTTAATACGTCAGCGCTGCCGCCGTGGCCTTGGGGGCCAGTGCCTTTTGGGCCGCATTCTTCACGGCTTTCTGGACTTTTTCAAAGGCGCGCACTTCAATCTGGCGGATGCGTTCGCGCGAGACGTCGAATTCCTTTGAGAGATCTTCAAGCGTCATTGGATCATCCTGCAGCTTGCGGGCCTCAAATACGCGGCGTTCCCGGTCCGTCAGTTTGTCCAGGGCCTTTGTCAGCATGTCCTTGCGCATGGCGGATTCTTCGTTCTCAACCAGAATGTCTTCCTGGCTGTCGCTGTCATCAACCAGCCAATCCTGCCATTCGCCTTCCGCATCGGCACGAACCTGGGAATTGAGCGAGGCGTCACCGCCAAGCCTGCGGTTCATGTTGATGACTTCCTGCTCTTCCACGCCAAGGCGGGTGGCAATCAGCTTCACCTGGTCCGGCTTCAAGTCGCCTTCCTCAAGGGCCTGAATCTGGCCCTTCATCTTGCGCAGGTTGAAGAACAGTTTCTTCTGGCTGGCGGTGGTGCCCATTTTCACGAGGGACCACGAGCGCAGCACGTATTCCTGGATGGAGGCCTTGATCCACCACATGGCGTAGGTTGCCAAGCGGAAGCCCTTGTCCGGTTCGAACCGCTTTACCGCCTGCATAAGGCCCACATTGCCTTCGGACACGACTTCGCCGATGGGCAGGCCATAGCCGCGGTAGCCCATGGCGATCTTGGCCACGAGGCGCAAATGGCTGGTGATCATGCGTTCGGCGGCTTTGCTGTCGCCATGCTCTTTCCAGCGCTTGGCCAGCATGAATTCTTCATCAGGTGCCAGCATTGGAAACAGGCGTATTTCCTGGAGATAGCGGTTGAGACCGCCTTCGCCTGAGGCAATTG
>CAZHCO010000203.1:0-12896 GCA_964530965.1 uncultured Aestuariivirga sp.
TCTGCCGGCCCGAGAGCTCCAGAACCGCACCCTTCTGGTTCCTGAGAACGATAGCGCGCGTACCGCGCCCGACCGCAAGCCCCGCGCCGGCGGCGCCATAGACGCCCTCAACGTCTGACGCGCGTCGGATGTGGCTCACCCGACCGTGCAGCACCGTCTTCGAACCGCCGAACACCAGGCCATAGTCTACGCCGCCGACCCCAAGCCGATAGGTGCGGCCACGGAAGGTAAGCCTGCCGCTACCGCCTGAACCACCGATGACCCAGCCGGCCTTGTAGACCGTAAGAATAATTCTGCCGCTATCGGCGTACGCGCTCTGGAGACCGACGCCAAACACGGTGATCACCGCGACCAAAGCGCCGAGAAGCCGGGTTGGAATTCGCATGCCTTGACCTCCCTTGTTACGTCGTCGGAGCATCGATGTGGATGATTCTCATCCGTCCAGATGCGGCGATGTGACATTCCCAATTTCGGCGAGGGTCGACCTCACCATCACTTTATCTTGCGTACAAAGGCGCCATGAGTCAATTCACAAGACGCTCGCTTTGGGTCATAGGCCGAACGTCAAACTGAGGCACAACTGTACTTCGATCGATGCCACAGTTTGGATTTCCCGCCAACCGCACAGGCCACAGGACCGACGCGGCTCACGCAATTGAGAACTCGTCGATGACACATAGCCATGTTCCGTCGGCTTGCCGGCGGGCGACTTCGGCGGTCACGGGTCATGGTGAAATCAGGAGTGATCCACTCTACCTAAATGAGACTTGTAACGCATGGCGCACCGTTCTCTTGATCTACGTCAAGGAAATCCCTGGCCGACTCCGCTTAGCCTAGCCCAACATTTTTTTGCTGGAGGTTTCGATGGCTGAAAAACCCAAGCCGGAAAGCGCTGCCGCTCCTCTTGAGCGAATTCCATTTATGCAGCGGCTGCTCGACAACCCATTCCTGCTGTTGTTCATCGGCGTTGTGGTTCCCACCGTCATCTACATTCTATGGGGCGTGATGGAAATCACCCAGATTCCTTTGGCAAAATAGGGAGTTCACAATGGCGATTTTTCCTCCTCAAACCCGGGTTTGGTGGAACGAGCCAGTCAATAAAGCCGAATTGGTCTGGATTGCTGTCGCATTCTTGTGGGGCCTCATCATGTTCTTCATGATGATCTACTGGCACATCTATGGCCAACAGAACTTGTCCACGCAAGTCGGCCGTATAGATCCCGCAGTGTTTGAGCAGCGAACTAATGACTTCGCCGAGAAATTCAAGGTCCGGGACGAAGGTGACACCGGCGTGCCTGTTGTGAGGCCGCCACCGGGTGGTGATGCCTATATGCTGGCACGCACTTTCGACTGGTGGCCGGTGCTCGAGCTTGAAAGAGGCAAGCCTTACAAGCTGCATATTTCATCGCTTGATCTGCAACATGGGTTTTCTCTGCTGCCCATCAATATGAATATCCAGGTCCATCCTGGCCTTGAGCACATAATCACCATTACACCGACCGCGGCAGGTACCTATGGCGTGGTCTGCAACGAATATTGCGGGCTGGGACACCACCAGATGACCGGCCGCATCTATGTCGTCGAACCCGGCCAGGGAGGCTGAGATGTCCACAGCTGCAACCGAATCAGACTATATTGGAAGACTGGCGACGAAATTCCGCACCTGCCCCGCAACCGGCCTCAAGGTTGATCTCGCCGCGGAACGCCTGATCAAGGCCAACGCCGTCGCGGCCGTCGTATTCCTGGCGATCGGAGGGACCTTCGGGCTCCTGGTCGCGTTAACGCGCTGGCCAGCGGTTCACCTGTTGTCTTCCGATATGTTCTATCTTGTGTTGACGGCGCATGGCCTCGACGTATTGCTGCTATGGATCATCTTCTTCGAAATGGCGATTCTCTATTTCGCGTCCGCCGTAATACTCAGCAGCCGCATTGCCGCGCCCCGATGGGGGTGGGTAGGGTTTGCACTGATGGTCATTGGCGGACTGATGACCAATGTCGCCGTGCTTCAGGGCGATTCAAGCGTAATGTTCACCTCCTATGTGCCATTGAAGGCCCAGCCGCATTTTTATCTGGGGCTCATACTCTTTGCCGTTGGAGCACTCATCGGCTGTTTCATCTTCCTCGGCACTCTGGTGATTGCGAAGGAGGAGAAAACCTATGAAGGTTCCATCCCGCTTGTCACGTTCGGCGCGCTCACAGCTTGCATCATCGCTGTCTTCACCATCGCTTCCGGCGCGATCATCCTTATTCCAACCTTCCTGTGGTCGGTCGGATATATCGCCAACATCGATACCCTCACCTACAAGCTTGTGTGGTGGGCGATGGGCCATTCATCGCAGCAGATCAATGTTTCCGCCCATGTGGCCGTCTGGTACCTGATTGCGGCAGTGACCGTCGGTGCAAAACCGTTGTCCGAAAAAGTCAGCCGCACCGCGTTCCTCCTGTATATTTTCTTCCTTCAGCTAGCGTCGGCGCATCATTTGCTGGTCGAGCCAGGCCTGAGCTCCGAATGGAAGATCGTCAACACCTCCTACATGATGTATCTCGCAGTCTTGGGCAGCATGATCCACGGCATGACCGTACCGGGCTCAATCGAAGCGGCCCAGCGTAAGAGCGGCTACACCCGAGGTGTATTTGAGTGGCTGCGCAAGGCACCTTGGGGTAACCCGGCTTTCGCCGGCATGTTCCTTTCTCTTGTCATGTTCGGCTTCCTCGGCGGCATATCAGGAGTCATTCTCGGAACCGAGCAGCTCAACATCATGATGCACAACACACTTTACGTGCCGGGGCATTTCCACGCCACGGTGGTGACCGGAACGACGCTCGCCTTCATGGCGGTCACTTATCTTGTCGTGCCGCTCATCTTCCAGCGCGAGATCGTCTGGCCAAAACTGGCGAGGCTCCAACCCTACCTCTTCGGCTTTGGGGCTGCCGGCATTTCGCTCTTTATGATGGGTGCAGGCACCTTGGGAGTAGCCCGGCGGCACTGGGACATTTCCTTCACAGACGCAGTGATTCCCTATGGCTATCCGCCAATAGCCAGCCTGATGATGGCTTTTAACGGCCTGTCAGCGATCCTCGCAGCAACCGGCGGCGCCCTCTACGTGGCCATCACGGTGGCGAGCATACTGTTCGGCAATAAGATCGACGCGACAAATGCGGTGGCTGCCTTGGGGCCGATGCCTAAGAAGGTAGTGCGCGATGCGGTGGCCAAGTATGGCGATGCGGGCACATGGCATCTCCCCGGGACCTATGTGCTGGTCGGGCTTTTCTTCACGACCTTCATTCTCTACTACTTCGTGAATTGGAAATATCTGTCCGAACTCTGGCCGATGCAGTGAGGAGTTGAGGCGATGACCACAGCCGCCACCGTTCCACTCGTCAGGGATGTGTTGTCGATCTTCAAATTGCGGATCGGAGTGGCCATCATGATGAGTGCAGTCGGCGGCGTGGCGGTTACGCCCGGCATCATGCCTGACCTATGGCGCGTAGGCATTCTTGCGTTGGCGGTGTTTCTCGCCTCGGCGAGTGCGGGTGCCTTCAATCAATGGGCCGAAGCCGATCTCGACCGCCAGATGAAACGCACGGCATCGCGGCCCTTTGCCGCCGGGCGTTTCCAGGCCGATGGTACATGGTTAGCCGCGATCCTCGGGCTTCTGGCCGTAGCAGTCATAATGGCCGCGTGGTCAGCCAACTGGTGGGCCGCATTCCACACCTTCATGGGCGCTTTCGTCTACGGCATAATCTATACCGTATGGCTAAAGCGCCGAAGCTGGACCAACATCATCGTCGGCGGCCTGGCAGGCAGCTTTGCTGTCCTTGCCGGCGCCGCCGCTGTCCATCCCGGCTGGCAGGCGGAACCGGTCATCCTTTCACTTGTGCTGTTCCTGTGGACGCCGCCGCATTTCTGGAGCTTGGCCATTGCCGCCCACGACGACTACGCGGCAGCAGGAGTTCCGATGCTGCCGGTTATCACCAGCAATGCGCTGACTGCCAGGGTGATATTCGCCCACACTGCTCTTCTCGTCGCACTCTCATTGCTTCCGGCATTCTGGTCGATGGGCCACGTCTATCTCGCAGGCGCCGCCGCAGGCGGGGCCCTCTTCCTCTGGACCAGCACCCGGCTGGTATTTGAACCGACACGAAAGCGGGCCATCCAGAATTTTCTGGCTTCGCTGCTTCAGCTTGTCTTGCTCTTGTCAGGGACGATTGCCGACCGCGCCATCGGATCCTTCTGATGCGCCGTCTCCTTGCCGCCGCCGCATGGCTGGCCATGGCCCTGTCGTCTTCCGCATTGGCTGACACGCGCCTCGACACCGCTCTCAATGTTTCACAAGGGGCGATCGGCAGCAGCGTTCCCGATTTCACGTTTCAAAGCGCGGACAGCGGCAAGATCGCGCTCCGCGACCTGCGCGGCAAACCTTTGCTGGTCACGATGATCTATACGGGATGCGCCGACGTTTGCCCCACCATCATTGAGAGTCTGGCCGCCGCCGCCGAGACGGCGGAAGACGCGTTGGGCAAGGGCAGTTTTAACATCATCACCATCGGATTCGACACCCGCAACGACACTCCCGACCGCATGCGCTCATTCGCCCGCGCCCATGATGCGGGGGGCAGTAATTGGTATTTTGCGAGCTCCGACACCAAGACAATAAATCGCCTCAGCGAGGCGGTGGGCTTCAATTTCTTTCCATCCGCCGGCGGCTTTGACCACATGGCCCAGGTGACGATCCTCGACAAGAATGGCACGATCTATGAACAAGTCTACGGCGGCAGCTTTGAGCCGCCGACCATTGTCGAACCGCTGAAGCGATTGGTGTTCGGCCGTCAGCGCCCGGCTTTCACTCTGGCAGGCTTAAGCGACCGGGTCAGGCTTTTCTGCACAATCTATGACCGCAAGACTGGCCGCTATTATTTCAGCTATGCGTTGCCCCTTTCAATATTCATTGGCCTTGGATGCCTGCTCGGGATACTTGCGTTCCTCATCCGTGAGGCCCTAAAATCCGCTAAAGCCAAGGGGCGATAGCCCATGCATTTTCTGAGAAGTGCCCTCCGCGCCGGATTTGATGCGGGTGAAAGATTTTTCGCGCTGGCATTCCCTGCGAACGCAAATCCCCTGCTTAATCTTGGGGCGCTCGGGTTTTTCTTCTACTGGATTGTGACCGTCAGCGGCATTTACGTTTACATCTTTTTTGACACGGGCGTGACTCAGGCATTCGCCTCTATCGAATATATGACCAATGAGCAGTGGTACGCGGCAGGCCTCATGCGCAGCCTTCATCGCTACGGCTCCGATGCCCTGGTTGCCGTAATGCTGCTCCATATCCTGCGCGAGTTTTCCCGCGACCGGTATCGAGGCGCCCGCTGGTTCAGTTGGGTAACTGGAATTCCCGTGCTGCTGTTCATCTATATAGCCGGGATCAGCGGCTACTGGCTGGTATGGGACACCCTCGCCCAGTATGTCGCGATCGTCTCGACCGAATGGCTGGACCACCTGCCCTTCTTCGGGCAGCCGCTGGCGCGCAATTTCCTGTCGCCCGAAACCCTCGAAAACCGTTTCTTCACACTGATGATTTTCATGCACATTGCGGTTCCACTGATCGCACTTGTCGGTTTATGGCTCCACCTGCAACGGGTAAGCAAGCCGCGGATCAATCCGCCTCGGGAACTGGCCATCGGAACCGCGCTGGCACTGGTGGCGCTTTCGGCCGTGTATCCCGCGACAAGCCAAGGCGCTGCAAACCTAGCCCAAGTTCCAGGCAGCGTCGGCCTCGACTGGTTCTACCTCGGTGCCTATCCCCTGCTTGAAACCTTCCCTGGAACGGTGACGTGGAGCACGGCCATCACCCTGCTGATAATCATAGGGGCAATTCCCTGGCTTCCTTCGATGAAGCGGCAGAGTGCCGCCGTCGTTGATCTCGCCAACTGCAACGGCTGCGCCCGCTGCATGAATGATTGCCCCTACAGCGCAATCACCATGCAAATCCGAAGTGACGGCAGGCCCTTTGAGGGTGAAGCTGTCGTCGATCCCAATCTCTGCGTCGCTTGCGGAATATGTGCGGGCGCCTGCCCGACATCGACCCCGTTTCGCCGCCTTTCCGACCTGGTCCCCGGCATCGACCTGCCGGACCGCTCCGTGGCAGCAATTCGCGCCGATGCCGAAGCGGAAGGCGCGCGAATCGCAGGTCCGGCCCGCATCATGATTTTCGGCTGCATCAACGCGGGTGTGGCAATGGCATGCCGTTCGACCAATGTCGGCGTCGTATCATTGAATTGTGCGGGTCAATTGCCACCATCTTTCATCGACTATGTCATCAGCCAGAAACTGGCAGACGGTGTAATCATCGCAGGCTGCAGTGAAAACAGTTGCCACAACAGGTTCGGCACCAGATGGACTGCAGACCGGCTGGCTTGCACGCGCGACCCGCATCTCAGGGCACGTGTGCCGCGCGAGCGGCTTGTGGCAGTCTGGGCAGGCAGGCTTGGAAATTCCATGCTTCGCCGGGAGATTTCCAACCTTGCGGCACGACTTGCGCCGATTGGTCCTTTCAAGCACAAAGCGCAAATCAGCGGCACCATAGCTGTGGAAGAGAAGTCCGATGCCTAGTTTGACGCAATACACCAGTCAGGCCCTCCTTTATGTGGCGTTTGCCGCCGCTATCGGGACCTTTGCATCCTGGCCGGACCACAATCAATTGCCCGCCGACTCGGCCCAGATCAAACTTGCTTTCAATCACAGCGGCGCGCGCGTTGAGGATTGCCGGAAGCTTACAGCACTAGAGCTCTCGAAACTGCCGAGCAACAAGCGGAAACCCAATAACTGTTCACGCGAGCGCGTGCCTGTCGCAATCCAATTAATAATAGACGATATTTTGCTTTATGACGCCGTGTTGCCGCCAAGTGGCCTTTCCAGCGATGGACAGGCCCGCGCCTATCAGAAATTCATCGTATCCGCCGGCAAACATGTTATCCAGGCGCGGCTTCGTGACAGCAACCGTGCCGCAGGCTTCGACTATGAGAGCAGATTTGAAGGCGAGTTGGCTTCGAGGCAAAATCTCGCCATCGATTTTAAGGCCGAACAGGGAGGCTTCCTCTTCAGGTAGCAATGCAAAATGTCACTCATCGAATGGCGCAAGGAATTTGAAACGGGCATTCCCGATGTCGATCACGAGCATCAGGAGCTTGTGGGTATCATCAACCGGCTGCATGAGCATATAACGAGCGGTGCCGACCGATCCCACATAACGAAATTCCTCGGCGAAGTATTCGCCAAGATCGCCGCCCATTTTGCGCTTGAGGAATCGATCATGCGCAAGCACGCCTACGACGAATATGAGGCCCACAAAGCTGAACATGAGCGGCTGCTCGACGAGATTCGCGATATCATGGATGCGCAGCACGACAATCCATCTTCCGCCTATGGCGATAGCCTATCGTCCACGGTGCGAGACTGGTTTGTCAATCACTTCAAATCGAAGGACGCCCGGCTGCACAAGAAACTCGGCGTTTAACCAGTGTCACTTAATGCCGCTAATTTTCAGGTCGCGCGTTCAGCGTTCAAGCCACTGCCTTTTTCCGCGTAGTGCCGCAGCCGCCCGACATCGTCGATGACGGCGATGTTCTGCTCGATGTGGACGCCGATCTGTTTCAGCCGCGCAAAGGCCCGCGACAGGCTTTCCGGCTGCATGCCAAGGCGGCCCGCAATCAACGTCTTGTCATAGGGTAATCCGAGACGGCACGCGCCGTCCTGCACCATGCAAAGCGAACTCAGAAACTCTGCGACGCGCTGTGCGCCAGAGTGGGCCTTGAGCTGTTCAATCTGCTGCACGAGCATGTGGAGATGCATGGACGTCGATGCCAGCATGGCCAAACCAATATCCGCGTTTTCGCGGATGAGTCGCAGCAGATTGCCGCTCTGCACGCACAGCAGGCGGCCTTCGGTGACCGCTTCGCCGCTCGCTGGAAAGCGCCCGCCGACAAAGGCGGCTGCTTCAGCGAAACTCTGCCCGCGTGTGAAGATGGCCACCACGACCTCTCCACCCGACGGCGTCATCCGGTAGACCTTCACCCATCCCTCGAGCATTACAAAGAAATAATTGACCGGGTCGCCCTGCACGAAGAGGATTTCACCCCGCGAGACAGATTTCACAGTTGCGCCGATGAGTAGCGCTTCAAACGCTGGCTGAGGCAGACCTGAAAAAATTGGTGCCGCGCGAACTATCGCCTTGTCGGGAGCTTCAATCAGAAGCGACATTCTGCCCTCATTGGTTGCCAATTATTCCCCTGAACTCCAAAGAGAACAGTGTATTGGTAGCGAATTGTCAAATTGACGAGGTTCAGTGCTCACCAAGGTGATCCAGGTTTGGCGAGACAACCGTACCGCTGATCGCGCCTCAGTTAGGATTATCCGCTATCTGCACAGCCCGCCGGGCCAACGCCCTAAACAATGGAAAACTTGTCGATGACCCATAGCCATGTCCCGTCGGCTTGCCTTCGGGCGACTTCGGCGGTCACGCTGCCATCGGAAAGGCGCGTTGACGTGAGCGCCAGGTCTCCATTGATAATGGCCGGGCTCTGCTTTCCAGCCTCAAATTTCCGGCCCGTTGCGGTGATCTCCGCGAAGAACGCCCGGATTGCTTCCCTGCCGCGCGTCAATCGCCCCTCACCGCTATCGATCAGGGCATGCGGCTCAAAAAGCGCCGCCATTCCGTCCACGTCTCCCGCCCGCTGCCGGGCAATCAGCAAGCGCTCCAAATCCTGAGGATCACGCGCCGACTCACGGCTTGCTTCATCGGTTATGGCGACACTCCTCTGGGGGAAATTCAATCAAACTGAGACCCTACTGAACTTTGGACCGGTTTGCAGTTCCCACGCACCATGATTTCAACTCTCCATGGTCGGACTTGATCCGACCACCCAGAGCTAGTTTGCATTCACATTGAAGCTCGCTCTGGGCCAACTTAATCATTCCAACGCCTCAAATCGGAGTTGGCGGACCAATCTATCGCAACACAGCAAGAGGTTCCGGCCTCACAAAACACAATCTGTGATATAGATACACCTGCCATACAACACCAGAGAGAATGCGCAATGCCAGCATCCCCAGGTCACTCCGATGAAGACAAACACTTTTTTGATCTCAGGAAGGAGGGGAAGATTTATGTCTCGAAACTTTTTAAGTACTCTGAAACTGATGTGCCAATCCGCAACGTTAGAATAGTCTTTGAGGATGCTGACAAGATTGAGTTCGCTGAAGTCCAAAACGCGTTACAGATAAGGATTAGCCGGAAAGGTAAAAACCAGGTCGCTGCAATCGTTTTCCAAGACAACAAGAAAATCAGCAGAGTTTCGCTTGTGAGTTTCAGGGAGAAGATCAACGGTCTTTTCGCTGCAACAACCAAGGACTCATTTACTTTTCGCGATGATGAATTTGCAAGACTTCTCGATTTCTTGAAATCGATCGAGTTCATTGATTTTTCGAAAACTGATAATTTTCAAATCGAGGACCAATCTGGCCCGAGCGGAAAGAAAACAATTGTAGACCGATCAGACGCAAATCTAATCGCTTCAATAAGGGAGATGGGCGCCCTTGAGAGGACCAAATTTCTGACGGCACTAAGAGGTAATCATTCAAATGAAGAGATAGATATTCTTTTGGGTCGTCGCCAGGCATTGAATGAATTCAAAGCCAACCTACAATCAGAGGGTCGCACGGAGAAGGACTGGCAAGAGTTCTTCAATCAAAACCAATGGATTTTTGGCTACGGACTTGACTATCGCATCATGCAAATATTTGACCGCGAGATGACTGTGGGCCACGGGGGCACAGCCAACCGCGAGAAACCAATCGTGGATTTCATCACAACCTTTACAGATTTCACTGCTCTAGTCGAAATCAAAACTCCAAGAACGCCAATCTTTAACAGCAACCGAAAAGGTCGGTCTGGCACTTACGGATTCAGTACCGAATTTATTGACGCAGTTTCTCAGGTTCTCGAGCAAAAAGTTGAATGGCTTAGCTACGGCCAAAGTAGCGGATTATTCAATCGCGATGGTTTCAAGAAACTTAGGCAACGAACCAGGGACGCAAAGGTAATTCTTGTCATAGGAAATAAAGAGAGTTTCCAAAGCACTGACAACATCAGAGAACAAGAAATAAAGCTCGACACATTCGAACTTTTCAGACGAGAAAATCGAAACATCGAAATCCTTACCTTCGACGATCTCTATGAGCGCGCCGAGTTCATTGTGCGACATCCGTAAACGCAGTGTAAGTCCCACCGTCCTTGACGTTCAATTAGATAAAGGCCGGGTGGCCGGGTCAAGCTCGATCAAGGAAAATTTGAAAAAAGCCCGGCGATTTCGCGCCGGGCTTCCCAATCCAACGCGGAAGCTTTGACTTAAGCCCCAACCTCATTCCCATCGGCGCGTTGGATGGCGACGACCGCAGGACGCGGGATATTGTTGCCCTTGAAATCCGGCCAGCGGGTTTGAACCTTGTCGAGCGTCTCGGCATCTTCAGCCGGGTGCTGCACGGAAACAAACAGCGTTGTGCCATCGGGCGTGAAGCACGGGCCCGTGGCTTCCGCCCTGTGCGGGCTGGTGAACAGCAGCTTGGGCAGGCCGCGCGCCGGGCCATCCGTGTCCACGCCGTAGATGCCGTCGGGAATGTCGAAATCATTGGCCCCGTCGGTGGCCACGAACATGCGGCCCTTCGGATCGAAGGTGAGATTGTCGGGGGGAAAATTTCTGTATAGCTTTCCGCCCAGGCAGGAGAACTTGACGATGCCATCCGTGAATGAAGAAAAACTGCGCGCCGATGAATTTGCCAGACGCCTGGGCAAGTCCAGCCGCATTCCGATAGGAAAAATCTTTGCCCTGGCAAAAGAATTCATCGACATGCCGCCAGCGGAAATCGAAAAGCTGCTCGACAGCCCGCTCCATCAAATGCGGGTGGGCGCCGTCAGCATCATGGACTGGAAGGCCCGCGCCAGGGCGACATCCGATGCCAGCCGCAAGGAGTTGTTCGATCTCTACATCCGGCGCCACGACCGGATTGACACTTGGGACCTCGTGGACCGCAGCGCCCCCTATGTGGTGGGCGGCTATCTCGCCGGCAAGCCGCGCAAAATTCTTTACAAGCTCGCCCGCTCCGCCAATCCCTGCGAACGCCGTACCGCCATCGTCAGCACCTATTTCTTCATCAGGCAGAATGATCTCGATGACACCTTTGGCATTGCCGAAATCCTGGTGGGCGATGGAGATGTGCTGGTGCAGAAGGCAGTGGGAAGCTGGGTGCGCGAGGCGGGCAAACGCGATCCCAGGCGGCTCCTGCATTTTTTGGACAAGCACGCCGCCACAATGCCGCGCACCATCCTGCGCTACGCCATCGAGAAACTGACCAAGGCCCAGCGCGATCACTATCTGGGCCTGAAGGCGAAATAAAAAGCCCGGAAATTTCTTTCCGGGCTTTAATTCACGCAACGCCGCAGTTGAGCCGGTGCGATTCAAGAGCTTGATCATCGCTCATTGAGTCCATACTTTTGTCCGTCATCGCAGCGGAAGTCGATCTTGGATTCACACATTTTTGTTGCCATCTCCGTAATTATCAACACACTGAACTCGTTCCCTATTCCGTCATCCCGGCGAAAGCCGGGACCCAGGCTTTCAACCGGCACACAAGCGGAAAGTCTGGGTCCCGGCTTTCGCCGGGATGACGAAAAAATGAAATGTTTACCGGGATGACGGAAGAAAAAAAGCCCGGAAATTTCTTTCCGGGCTTGTTGATTAGGTTGTTGGCGGTTCGCTTGGCGGCGCTTGGCGCTCTTTCATGAAGCGGTCGAATTCGTCTTGATCCTTCGCCTTGCGCAGGCGCGCGAGGTGTTCACGGAAGGCTTTCTGCTCTTCGTCGAGCTTGCGGCGCTCTTCTTCGAGGCGCGCCAGCTGCGTGCGCTTGTAGTCATCGAAGGCGGCATTGCCCGAGGAGGCAAAGCCATATTGTGCGCTGCGGAAGCTGTCAGCGGAGGGAACTTTCCATCCGGCCCAAGGTGCGTTGCCTTCGGAAGCACCCTTCCACATCTCGCCATTCCACAATTTCAGGAACAGCGCCATAAGGCCGAGCGGCCAGAAAATAATAAAGCCTGCAACCATCGCGACGATTTCATAGGCTGACCAGCGCTTCTTGCCCTTGCGGCAGCCCAAGTGACGGCGCTCTTCAGCGCCCGAATTGCTTTCAAAAGTGCCCGATGCGGCGTGTGACATGAACGTCCTCCTCTATGCCTAACGCAATAATAGGTAGGGAGGCGTCTTAACAATTCAAGATGATTTTTTCAGAGCGGTATCTGGGGCTTGATGCACACGGCGACCGGCTCGCCCCAGCGCTCGGCGCGGCGGCGTTCGCTGATCTGCTCGCTGAACTCGACGCAGAGATAATTTTCGGAGTGCCAGGCGACGGTGCAGAAGCGCAGCGTGGTTTCGCCGTCAAGGCGCAGCCAGAAAATCAGCGGCAATTCTTTCGCCAGCGGCAGTTCCAGCAGGGCGCCATCCTGCGACAGGTCGCGCACCATGCAGCCCACGTGCTCGTTCTGGTTTGGATAGAAAATAACAGCCGGCATCAGCGCCGCGCGCCGCGGCGACCGGCGTTTCTCTTTTGTTTGCGCGTTGCTTTTCATGGATCTCAAGCCAACAATAATACTCAGGCCAAGCCTCCCACAAATAGATAAAACTATAATTATCAATTTCGCTAAAATTGTCTGGATGCGTGTGGCCGACGGGCGAAGTCTGTGATAGGAACCCGGCAGATGAATACTTGCGGCCTGCCCTTCCACCGGCTTGACCTTGACGATTTTGTTTCGGCGTCCTTCGATGCCGGCCCTTTGGCCGAAAACAGCGCA
>CAZHCO010000204.1:0-4828 GCA_964530965.1 uncultured Aestuariivirga sp.
AGCGGCTGCGTTTGCAGACATATATGGCACGACTTTGGCCCATTCAGCGAATGCCGCCTTGACCTTCGGGTCCGTCCATTTCACTTTGCCAGCCGTGAGGTCCATGTGGAACTCATAGCCATTGGTGCGCATGTTGATGTAGTCAAAAATGCCGGCGCCAGGCCACAGGGCCTTGGTACCTGTGGTCAAGCAATCAATGCCGGCAGCCTTGAACTTTTCGCAATTTGCAACAAACTCAGCCCAGTTCTTTGGTTCGGTAACACCGGCTTTCTTATAGGTGTCCTTGTTGTAATAGATGCCCCATTGATAATAGGTGTAGGGAACGCCCCACTTCTTGCCATCAATAGTCATCGAGGCAGCAGCTGATTTCAGCTGATCATCAAGACCGTTAGCGGCCCAAACATCCGTTACATCTTCAAACAAGCCTGCATTGACAAAGGGAGCCATGCGATTGCCAGCATACCATGCGGCGACGTCCGGCGCGTCCGCAGTCAGGAAGTTGCGGATGGCTGACTTATAGCCTTCGTGGTCGAAATTGTTCCACTTTACGGTGATGCCGGGATTGTCTTTTTGGAAATCTGCAACCAGTTGTTCCATGGCCTTCTTTGGCGCCGGATCAGTCTGGTCAGAGTTGAGCACGATTTCACCGGCCACTGCCGTTGAAGCTGAAAGTGCAAATGCAAAGGCAAGCCCCGAAAGGCCCTTCAATACAGTCATGGTATCCTCCCTAACGCCGACGCCACCACGGCGGCAGCTTATCTTCACCGCCCTATTTTTTCTTTTGGGTCAGATGCATGACTTGACGTTGGAACAAAAAACGGTAAGTATCTACCGATTTTTGCTCATAAACTTCCTGAAAACTAAGGTATTTGATGACCAAGTCCAGGAGTTCAGCCCGCGACTATCATGACGAGAGCGTGCCCGCTCACCCACATGCGAACCGCGGCTATCCGGTTGTGGTGTTCGGCGACCATAAGTTTTGTGCCGGCAAGTCCTTGCAGGTACAACGCATGCCAGGCCCGCACATGCACAGTCAAGTTGAACTCAATTTCATCCTCAAAGGCAGCATGACCTATTGGTTCGACGGCCGGGAATTGACACTATCGGAAGGAAGGTTGGCCTTGTTTTGGGGTATGATACCACATCAGGTGGTGGAATGCGCCGATCCAACCCAGTTTATTGTGCTTTATGTGCCAATGGCAGTGTTTCTGGAATTGCCTGCCCTAAGTCGGCTACGCGAGGCCATCTTCCGTGGCGCGGTTGTCGAGGCACTGGAGATCAAGCCCTATGACCGTGACATGTTTCTACGCTGGCGCGAAGATCTCTTGTCGTCTGACAGCCAGCTTGAACTCATTGTGCGTGACGAGCTCACCGCACGGGTGCGCCGGCTGGACCGGGAAGGTTGGCATGACTTGCGGGACGTTGCACCTCTTGCATTCAGTGCAACAAGCCATAATTACGACCACGATCGCGTGATCCGGGTGGAGCGCATGGCGCGCTATATTGGTGAACGCGCATTGGAGGACATCAGTGCTGCGGACGTGGCAGAAGCCGCGAACCTGCACCCCAATTATGCCATGACGCTGTTCAAGCGGGCCATTGGCATGACCATCAAGCAATCGATCACGCGCCATAGGCTCGACACGGCCCAATCCATGTTGATTGGCACAGAACTTCCGGTTGCCGCAATCGCCTTTGATTGCGGCTTTGGTTCACTCTCAAGCTTCTATGAGTGTTTTGAGCAACGCTTTCGAGTCAGTCCTGCAATCTTTCGCCGGGCATTTGCCGACAAAAGAAGGCGGGAATCCGTGCATTGAGGTCAGCCAAACTCCAAGCTTGGGGCATTCATGCAATTATTCCGGACAAAAACTGCGGTCAAACTTAGGATTCTGGAATTATTCCGCAAAGATTCCTGTTGTTGAATCTTGGAATTCAACGGAAACAGGGTGGTTGGCGATGTAAGTTTCTTCGCCATGCGGACTGTTGACCGCATCGTCGCAATCAGTTCAGATCGGAAGATAAAACCTTGACCGCCAATCCCCGCATCGCCTTTATCGGAGCAGGCTCCACCGTATTCATGAAGAATATTGTCGGTGATGTTCTACAGCGTCCGGCCCTGTCTGGCTCTACTATAGCGCTGATGGACATAGATCCGCAGCGCCTTGCGGAGTCTGCGTTAGCGGCCGCCAAGTTGGTCAAGGCGCTTGGCGTCAAGGCGTGTATTGAAACTTATATGGAGCAGCGGCAAGCCCTCGATAAGGCAGACTTTGTTGTCGTCGCCTTTCAGATTGGCGGGTATGAACCCTGCACTGTCACCGACTTCGAAGTGCCAAAGAAATACCGCCTGCGCCAGACAATAGCTGACACGCTCGGCGTTGGCGGCATTATGCGCGGTCTCCGGACAGTTCCGCATTTGTGGAAGATTTGCGAAGATATGCTGCAGGTTTGTCCCAACGCCACTATGCTGCAATACGTCAACCCGATGGCCATCAATACGTGGGCGATCTCGGCGAAGTATCCGGCAATTCGGCAGGTCGGACTGTGCCATTCGGTGCAGGGAACAGCAGCAGAACTTGCCCATGACCTTGACATTCCTGTCGCGGAAATCCGCTATCGCTCGGCTGGCATTAATCACATGGCATTTTTTCTCGAGTTCGCACACCGCCAGAAAGATGGGAGTTCTGTCGATCTCTATCCCCGCCTGAAGCAAGGCTATCTCGAAGGGCGATTGCCAAAGTCACCAATTGACAATCCGCGCTGCCCCAACAAGGTGCGCTATGAGATGATGATACGGCTTGGTTTTTTTGTGACAGAAAGCTCGGAGCATTTCGCTGAATACACGCCTTACTTCATCAAAGATGGGCGAGAGGACTTGATCGAGAAATTCGGAGTGCCCCTTGATGAGTACCCAAAGCGTTGCCTTGAACAGGCTGTGAAGTGGAAAGCCGCAGCAGAAACCTATCGCAAGACTGACCGCATCGAAGTAAAGGCATCGCACGAATACGCTTCATCGGTCATCAACTCGGTTTGGTCCGGTGAGCCCTCGGTGATCTATGGCAATCTGCGCAACAATGGCTGCATCACTTCACTGCCGGCCGATTGTGCCGTCGAGGTTCCATGTCTTGTCGACAGCTCCGGTATCCAACCCACCTATGTTGGCGCTTTGCCGCCTCAACTTACAGGTCTCATCCGCACCAACATCAATGTGCAGGAATTGACAGTTGCAGCGCTCATGACCGGCAACAAGGAGCACATATATCACGCGGCAATGCTCGATCCACATACCGCAGCTGAGCTTGACCTCGAGCAGATATGGAGTCTGGTGAATGATCTCCTCGCCGCCCACGGCGACTGGTTACCGGCGTGGGCGCGTGTTCGCGGGCACGGATTATCATTGCGCAACTGACGAACGGTTTGTGTAATTGTGTCCAAAGGGATCAAACTAAGTTGCCGCCAGTCAGTACTGACTTGGGTCATCAGTGAAGGTCGATCGTCGGACGTCTAATATCGGCTTACCCCACACCCGCAGACAGGTACCTGCGTGCAACCAGGCGTTTTGGGCCAGAAGCAGTCGTTGCACGTGAGATGGCAAATTCTGGACTTTCTGCAGATCAAGGACCTTTAGTAGATGTCCTTGAATATTGCAGTGGGCCAAAGGGACCGCGTGTCACAATGGCGGCATGCTCAACCAAAAAGTATTTTCTCACCCCTATTTCCTCATCCCTTGTAATCTCAAGAACAGGTCATATATCGTCATCAACGGTGCCGGGCCCCTCTGGTGGTGGACGTATTTGCGCTCTCCCGCGATGTCGGAATCGTTTCGTAATTGCAACACGAGACCTGAGGTCCGGCAATGGAGACGATCCAAGCAGCCCTGTATAATGATTTTCTCGGCACCCCGTCCTATTTCTGGCTGATCTTTGTTGGGATCGTTATAGCCCTGCTCGTCTTTGATCTTGGCGTCCTGCACAAGAATGACCGTGAAATCGGGACCCGGGAGAGTTTCCTTCTCTACGGCTCCTACATGGCCATTGCTTTCCTGTTCGGCGCATGGGTCTGGTGGTCACGAGGGAGCCAATCCGGGCTTGAATTCTTCACGGGTTACCTCATCGAACAATCGCTTTCGATGGATAATATCTTTGTCATCGCCACGATTTTTGGCACACTGGCCATTCCGCGGAAATACCAGCACCGCGTGCTGTTCTGGGGCATCCTTGGCGTTATCGTGTTGCGCGCGGTTCTCATCGGTGTGGGTGCAGCGCTGGTACTGTCATTCTCGTGGATTCTTTATCTCTTTGGCCTGTTTCTGGTGTTTACCGGCGTGAAGATGTTCATGAAAAGTGACCATGCGCCCGATCTGGAAAACAATGTGATCCTAAAATGGTTGCGCAAGCATTTTCGCATAACAAAAGAGCTGCACGGCCATGATTTTGTCGCCAGGCTGCCGGATCCGAAAACCGGCAAGCTCGTCACCTGGATGACCCCCCTGCTGGTGGCACTCATCCTTGTGGAATTCGTTGACCTGATCTTCGCTGTAGATTCCGTTCCTGCGATTTTTGCGATCACGACAGATACATTCATTGTTTACACGTCAAATATCTTCGCTATTCTCGGCCTGCGCTCGCTTTACTTCGCGCTGGCCTCCGCCATGAACCGCTTTGCCTATCTGCCCTATTCACTGGCAACGCTGCTCGTGCTGGTCGGCACCAAAGTATTTCTTGTGCCAATGGGGATCAAAATCCCGACAGCTCTTTCGCTTGGCATAACTGTCACAGTTCTGGCGGCAGGCATCCTCTATTCCCTGTGGAAGACACGAGGGCAGAACCTT
>CAZHCO010000205.1:0-2198 GCA_964530965.1 uncultured Aestuariivirga sp.
TTCGAAGGCCAATGGGCTTTTCCCTCCTAATGTCGAATGGTGGAGTGCCCCCGTGGAGTGGTCCACCAAGTGGGATAATAGCATTGGACTTGCCACAGTTTTGTTCCCGGTACTTGAATGGAATATTAGCAATCAGGGGGACCGCTCATGGCCCGTTGTAGAAGCCGTCATTCATGCTGGTTACGTCCGCTTTCAGCAGTCAAGCTGACGCGCAAAATATGGCTCCCGACGTCTCGGGTTGACCCCGAAGCTGGCCTGGAGACAGAGTTGAGAACAACATGCAAGTCTTATGAACTCGAATAATCCGGCTGGATCATCTACGTGATTGTGGTCCTTTCGGACAGTGCAGCACTCAGTTTTGGTGCCGCGAAGTCAATAAAGGCCCTGACCTTGGGCATCAACATGCGTCGTTGTGCATAGACAAAATTGACCGGCACGGGCGTTTGGGCAAACGCTGGCAGCACGGGAACCAACCGGCCATCAAGTATGGCATCCCGCACCATGTAAGACAGGGCAACGGTGATGCCTTTGCCTCGCTCTGCGGCATCAATGCAGGCATGCGCGTCGTTGATCTCCAGGCGCGCAGGCAACTTGAGGCGAGCGGGTTTGCCTGCCTTAGAATATCTCCACTCGCGATTTGGCATCAAGGCTGGCAGCGAGATGATGGTATGCAGCAACAAGTCTTCCGGTGTGGTTGGTACCCCACGTCTTGCGAGGTAGGCAGGGCTGGCGACTAGTGAACGTCTGACTTCACCGACTTGCCGCGAAACCAGCGATGAATCCGGCAAATCGGCAATGCGCACCGCAAGGTCAAAACCCTCGTCAATCAGATCAACGACGCGATCAAACAACAGCATCGAAACATTTATGCGCGGATTGGCATCAATGAAATCCAAAATGATTGGCTGCAACATGGCGCGCCCAAAAGTGAGTGAGGCTGTTATGGTCAAATGCCCGCTCAATATCTTTGCCTGGCCAGCTATGTTTTGCTCTGCCGCTTCAAGGTCGCCGAGCAGCCGCCTTGCATCTTCCAAAAAGGTGATGCCTGGCTCCGTCAGGTGCAGGCTCCTGGTGGTGCGCTCGAAAAGTCGAACGCCCAGCCGCTCCTCGAGGGCAGCGATTGTGCGGGTAACCGCTGGTGGCGAAATGCGAAGGGCGCGCGCCGCTTTCGCCAGACCACCATGGTCCGCAATCGCAACAAAGACCCGGAGTTCGTTGAAACGGTCCATATAATTCCATTTATAGGAATAATAAATTCCATACAACGATTATTATTCTGTCATGTGGAATAGCCTATCTCTCCTTCATCCGAAGCATTCGGAACCAACAAATTTGAAACCCAGGAGAATTCATGATGTCAAACATCACCACCCCAACGTCGATCGAAGCCAGCCCTGCCGCCTCGCGCTCGTTGCTCGAGGGCGTCAAGAGGATGCTGGGAAGCGTTCCCAATCTCTTCCGTATGATCGGCAATAGCCCCGCCGCGCTGGAAGGTTATCTCAGCTTCAACGGCGCGCTTTCAAAGGGCAAGTTGGATGCCAAGACGCGCGAGCGCATTGCGTTGGCTGTGGCCGAAGTCAACGGCTGCGATTATTGTCTCGCGGCCCACAGCTATCTCGGCAAGAATTTGGCAAAACTCGATGATGTCGAAATTGCTGCAAACCGCAGCGGCGCATCGGCTGATCCCAAGGCAAATGCCGCTGTGAAGTTTGCAACCCAGATCGTGCGGGCCCGCGGGCATGTCTCGGATGTCGAGCTCCAGGCCGCCAAGGCCGCTGGCTACAATGACGCGGAAATCATCGAGATCGTCTCGCATGTGGCCCTCAATACCTTGACCAACTACATCAACAACGTCACCGGAACCGAAATTGACTTCCCCGAAGTGGCACCATCAAAAAAAGCAGCCTGAGCAAGCGGCAAAATCCGGGGGCGGCACGACCAACCGCCCCCCCAATCAACGCCATCTCAAACAATGGAACAAACACATGTCAGCCAAGCCACCTTTCCCACCATTCACCCTCGAAACCGCAATCCAAAAAGCTCGCATGGCGGAAGACGCGTGGAATTCCCGCGATCCAGGGCGTGTGGCGCTTGCCTACACTGAAGACAGTGAATGGCGGAACCGTGCAGAATTCCCAAAGGGCCGACACGAAATCGTTGCGTTTCTCACCCGCAAATGGGCACGCGAACAGGACTAT
>CAZHCO010000206.1:0-13358 GCA_964530965.1 uncultured Aestuariivirga sp.
TGGGTGATTGCGCCCGATGCCTGCGCGGCCTTTGTTGCCAACATGGAAGATGTGCTGGAAGTCTATCAGAGGCCGCATGATCCGCAGCGTCCCGTTGTGTGCCTCGATGAAACGTCGAAGCAGATGATCATTGAAACGCGCGCGCCAATCCCCGCCCAACCGGGACGAAAGGCGCGTCACGATTACGAATACAAACGCAATGGTGTGGCCAATCTGTTCATGCTGTTCGCGCCGCTTGAGGGGTGGCGGCACGTGAAAGTGACAGACCGTCACACCGCCGTCGATTACGCCCACGCGCTAAGGGACCTGTCCGATGTGCATTTTTCCGGCGCATCTAAAATCGTGCTGGTGCAGGACAATCTCAACACCCACAAGTCCGCATCGCTCTACGAAGCCTTCCCCGCGCCCGAGGCGCGCCGCATCTTCGAACGGTTCGAGTGGCATTACACGCCAAAGCATGGCAGCTGGCTCGATATGGCAGAATCCGAACTCGGCGTTCTCTCAACCCAATGTCTGGATCGCCGCATCCCCGACAAACAAACACTGACCAGCGAAATCACCGCCTGGCAGGAATACCGCAACAAGCATTATGCAAAAGCCGATTGGCAATTCACAACAGCCGACGCCCGCGTTAAGCTCAAAAGACTGTACCCGCAGTTTCAATGACTCGGGGCACTAGGTGTTCATATCCGAATTCTGCTGTTTCCGCAATGTCTGAACCTGGTTCCGAAACGGCCTTCAGCTTCCGCACAGGTCAAAGCTGACGTTCCAGCCTGCTCATTCCCTGGATTTATTGCCATTTCCATTTGCGCCCATGGCGCGCTAGAAGCCTCCCGCAATCACAAAAGGACATCCCCATGCGCCCATCTGGCCGTAAGCCCGACCAACTCCGTGCCGTCAGTTTCGAACGGAACTACATCAAGCATGCGGAGGGCTCCTGCCTGGTGCGTTTCGGCGACACCCATGTGCTGTGCACGGCAAGCCTTGAGGAGCGGGTGCCGCCTTGGATGAAGGGGCTGGGCAAAGGCTGGGTTACGGCGGAATACGGCATGCTGCCGCGCTCCACCGGTGACCGGATGCGGCGCGAGGCTTCTGCCGGAAAGCAATCGGGGCGCACCCAGGAAATCCAGCGATTGGTGGGGCGTTCGCTCCGCGCCGTGGTTGATCTAGTGGCACTCGGTGAAAAGCAGATAACTCTCGACTGCGATGTCATTCAGGCCGATGGAGGCACGCGCACCGCGGCCATTACGGGAAGCTGGATTGCACTGTGGGATTGCCTGAAGTGGATGGAGGCGCGCTCCATGTTCAAGACCTGGCCGATGAAGGACCACGTGGCAGCGATTTCCTGCGGCATCCATGGCGATGCGGTCGTGCTCGATCTGGACTACGAAGAAGATTCAAGTGCCGCTACCGATTCAAATTTCGTGATGACGGGTTCCGGCGGCATTGTTGAAATTCAGGGAACCGCAGAGGGCGAGCCCTTCAGCCAGGAAAAATTCCTCGAACTCATGGGGCTCGCGCGCAAGGGTATCAACGAACTGGTGGACTTGCAGAAGGCGGCGATTGCGTGATCACGGCCCGGCATATTCTGGAAACGGTTCTTTATGCGGAGGACTTGGTCGCCGCGCGCCGTTTCTATGGCGAGGTGCTGGGGCTTCCGGTCTATCAGGAAGTTGACAAGCGCCTGGTTTTCTTTCGCTGTGCCGGCCAGATGCTTCTGGTGTTCAATCCGTTGCTCTCGGCGGCCCAAATTTCCGCGAAGGGGCCGCCGGCCCACGGCACGAAGGGCAATGGCCACGTTTGTTTCCGCAGTACACTTGCTGAATTGGATGACTGGCAAAATCACTTTGCCAAGAATGAAATTGCCATCGAGCGTGTCGTGGACTGGTCCGATGGCGGCCGCTCAATTTATGTGAGAGACCCCGCTGGAAACTCCGTGGAGTTTGCGGAGAACAAGATTTGGGACTTGCCTGAGCTAAAGACTCTCAGAAATCAAAAGATAGTCGTTGCCACCCATAATCAAGGCAAGCTGCGTGAGATCAATGAGCTGCTGTCTCCCCATGGCGTGACGGCGGTTTCTGCAAACTCTCTGGGTTTTGATGAGCCGGAGGAAACTGAATCCACATTCACCGGCAACGCAAAACTGAAAGCTGTCTATTCCGCCGAGCGTTCGGGCCTCATCGCGCTGGCCGACGATTCCGGCCTTTGTGTTGCCGCGCTGAATGGTGATCCCGGGGTTTACACGGCAAACTGGGCGGGGGCCAACCGGGACTGGACCATGGCCATGCGTCTGGTTGAGGAAAAACTGCAAGCCCTTGGCGCCACGACACCTGAAAAACGCAAAGCAAATTTCAATTGCACGCTGTGCGTAGCCTGGCCCCATGGCGAAGTGCAATTTTTTGAAGGCCGTGTTTACGGAACATTGACGTGGCCACCACGTGGACTACGCGGCTTTGGCTATGACCCCATGTTTGTGCCCGATGGCGAAACGGAAACCTTCGGCGAGATGGACCCGGCCAAAAAAACCTTGATGTCGCACCGCGGCCGCGCCTTTGAGAGGCTTGTTGATGCCCTCCTCTAGAGAAGATTTTGGCATCTATGTGCATTGGCCGTTCTGCAAGGCCAAGTGCCCCTACTGCGATTTCAATTCCCATGTGCGCCATCACGACGTTGACGCGATGTCATTTGCAAAAGCGCTCACCGCGGAACTGAAATGGTTTGCCGACATCACGCCGGGCCGTAAAGTCACCAGCGTTTTCTTTGGCGGCGGCACGCCATCTCTCATGCCGCCTCCGGCAGTTGCGGAAGTCATTGACCAGATTGCGCAGCTTTGGCCCGTTTCAGATACGGTTGAAATTACCCTTGAGGCTAATCCAACAAGTGTAGAGGCCGAAAATTTCCGAGGCTATCGCACGGCGGGGGTGAATCGTGTTTCTGTTGGCGTGCAAGCACTCAATGAAAATGATTTGAAAGCGCTGGGCCGCCAGCACACACCTGATGAAGCGCTGAAGGCCTTTCGCCTGGCGGCAAAAGTTTTTCCGCGCGTCTCTTTCGACATGATCTATGCACGACCGCAGCAGACGACTGAACAGTGGAAAGAAGAATTGACCCGGGCTCTTGGCGAGCAGGAAGGCCACATGTCGCTCTACCAGCTCACCATTGAGCCCGGCACGGTTTATTTCGATCTCCACGTCAAGGGCGCACTCATTGTTCCCGATGAAGACAGTGCCACCGACCTGTTTGAACTCACACAAACACTTACCGAAAAGCATGGCCTTTCGGCTTACGAAGTTTCAAACCATGCCAGCGAGGGCCAGGAGTCGCGGCATAATCTGCTCTATTGGCGTTATGGCGAATATGTGGGCGTAGGTCCCGGTGCCCATGCGCGCATTGCGGATGGTGAAAACCGCCGCGCCATTGTCATGGAAAAATATCCCGAGACCTGGCGCAAGCTGGTGAACGAAAAAGGCCATGGCATTGCTGAAGATACTCTCGTGCCGCCGGTTGACCAGGCTTCGGAATATCTGATCATGGGCCTTCGCGTGAGCGACGGCATTGATCTCGCGCGCTATGAAAATCTCAAAGGCCAGCCGATGGACCCCAACAAGATTGCCGGATTGAAATCGCTGGGCCTGATCAAGCGTGAAGGCCCGCGCCTGATGGCAACAACGCAGGGACGCCGTCTGCTCAATGCGCTGATTACTGAACTTGCGGGCTGAAACTGGTTGGCGCCTGTTGGATAACGTCTGGCCCGCCGGGGCCCATTTGCAGAATGGCGAGGCCGCGCTCGATCAAACCGTTTTCACGGAAGCGGAACAGTCCGTTTGAACCCTGGAAGCCGGTTGGATTGGCGATGCCCACTTCCGAGACATCGCCGGTTTTCTGAAGATTGAAAGCAAAGGCCGTGGCATCATAGGCGAGGCTTGCGATGCGCGGCGGCTTCACGCCGTAGCTTGCCACATATTTCTGTTCGAAGGCCTGCACGAGTTGCGGCGCCACGCCCGCATACCAGCCGCCAAGGGCTATAGGTGTGGAACGGGTAAGCCCGTCATCCCACAGGCCGGTTCCCAAAATCTTTGTGGTGCGCGGGCTCACACCATTGCTTGTCAGCGCCTGGCCGACACTGCGCAACATCTGTCCGCCTTCCGGCAGGAGAAGTGCTGAGCCCTGGCTTGACACGGAGGCCGCAATGCTTGCGGCGGGCTGCACCACGGCCGTGGGCTGGCGCGCATAGCTTTGGGCTGCCACGATGGTGCTGCCTTCGCTCAGCACGGAACGCCCAAGGGCCTGTTCGATGGCGGTTCCATATTGGGAAGCTGGGTAGAGCAAGGCGATATTGCGGTAGCCCTTGGCGGCGGCATAGCGCACCACGTTGGATACTTCCTCATCGGGAAGGAAGCTCATCAGGAAGGTGCCTTGCGAGGCAACCGAACTCACCGAGGAAAAGGCGATGACATTCACATTGCGGGCCCGCGCCACGGGCGACACGGCCTGCACTTCGGTGGAGAGCAGCGGCCCCAGGATGATGCCGGCCCCTTCGTCAAGGGCCGCTTGGGCCGCAACGCGGGCCGTGTCCGGCGTGCCCCCGGTATCTTTGACAATCAGGTTGCCACCGCCCAAATCCTTGAGCGCCAATTCCGCCGCCTGTTGCAGGGCGCGGGCTATGTTCTGGGTTTCGCCCGGGGCAGAAAGCGGCAAAAGCAGCGCTATTTTGGTGTTTAGTACAGGGATTGGCTGTTGGGGATCGGGCTCATCGCCGAACAGGTCGCCCACTTTCGACATGGCCCCGCAGCCCGTAAGCAGCAGGACAAAAAACACGGCAAGCAGATTTCGCCACTCCCGCCCTAGAACCGGCTGCGCTACACTCAATCTACCCACCTCGCCATCCTAACGGAAACCCATGACGCTACAAACACGACCCCTCCCCCGGAGCTATAGCATAGGTGCCAGCCAATTCGAGGCGGAAAATTTGGTGCCCGGGCTTTATGTGACGGCAACGCCCATTGGTCATTTGGGAGACGTCACGCTGAGGGCGCTTTCCACCATGGCGGCGGTTGACACGCTTCTGTGCGAGGATACGCGCACCACGGCCAAGCTTCTGGAGCGTTACGGTATTCGCACCAGGCTCATGGCCTATCACGAGCATAATGCCGCAAAAGTGCGGCCCGCTATCCTGCGCGCCCTGGGCGAAGGGCAATCAATAGCGCTGGTGAGCGATGCAGGCATGCCGCTGGTATCCGATCCTGGCTACCGGCTGGTGGCCGATTGTGTGGCCAATGAAATTCCGGTGACGGCCATCCCCGGTGCCTCGGCAGTTCTCACCGCCCTGGCGCTATCAGGCTTGCCCACGGACCGTTTCGTTTTCCTTGGTTTCCTTCCTGCAAAGTCTGGAGAGCGCAAAAAGCTTTTAACCGAGTTCATGAATGTGAAAGCAACACTGATCACGTTTGAAAGTCCGCACCGGATTGTTGAAGCCCTGGTTGATGTGGCAGGCGTCATGAACAACCCATGTGTTGCGGTCACGCGCGAACTCACCAAACTGCATGAGGAAGTGTTGCGTGGAACCGCCATGGCAGTTCACGAAATTCTTTCCACGCGTCCGTCGGTCAAAGGTGAGATCACTTTGGTGATTGCGCCGCCGGAACAAAATACAGCGCAGGCCAGCGATGAGACAATCGAAGCGGCAATTGACGAGGCGTTGAAATCCATGCCAGCCGCCAAGGCGGCCGCAGGCATTGCCAAGCGTTTTGATCTCGCCAAGAAAGATATTTACGCACGAATCCTGGCGCGCAAAGATGAATAGGAAACGCGAGAAGGCCGAGAAGCGCGGACATTTTGCCGAACTCGTAGCACTGATGTATCTGCGCCTGAAGGGTTACCGGCTGCTGGCCCAGCGCTACAAAAGCCATCACGGCGAAATTGATCTCATCATGCGGCGCAAGGACGTCACCGCCTTCATCGAAGTCAAGGCGCGAACCTCGCGCGACAAGGGCGTTGAAGCCGTCACCACAACCCAATCGAAACGCATTGCGGCGGCGGCGCGGCTGTGGATGGCGCGGGACAAAAAATCCAACAGCAATTTCTGCCGTTTTGACATCGTGGTGGTGAATGCCTATTTCTTGCCGCACCACATCGAGAATGCCTTTCCGGGAGACGCGTGAACCATGTCGCTCAATGTCGCCGTCCAGATGGACCCCATCGAGAAGATCAACATCAAGGGCGATTCCACCTTTGCGATGATGCTGGAAGCGCAGCGCCGCGGCCACACGCTGTTCTACTACCAGACGAAAACCCTGGCGCTGGCCTCCGGCATTCTCTCCGCCACGGGCCATGACGTGCGGGTCAAGGACGAGGCCTCGAGTTTCTATTCGCTTGGCGAGGAAGAGCGCGTGAGCCTCAGCGATTATGACGTGGTTCTCATGCGCCAGGACCCGCCCTTTGACATGGGTTATATCACCGCCACTCACATGCTGGACCATATTCATCCCCGGACGCTGGTGGTGAACGATCCCACCGAAGTGCGCAATGCGCCGGAGAAACTTTTCGTCCTGAACTACAAGGAGTTCATGCCGCCCACGCTGATCACCCGCGACGCCTCCGAGCTTGCGGCCTTCCGCATGCAGCATGAGGACATCATCATCAAGCCGCTCTATGGCAATGGCGGCATTGGTGTGTTCCGCATCAGGGGCAGCGACCAGAATTTTGCATCGCTTCTGGAAATCTTCGGCCACACATTTCCCCATCAACCCTACATCGCGCAGAAATATTTGCCTGATGTGCGGAAAGGCGACAAGCGCATCATCCTGGTGGACGGAAAATTTGCGGGCGCCATCAACCGGGTGCCCGCCGTCCACGAAACCCGCTCAAACATGCATGTGGGTGGGCGCCCGGAGCCTGCGACGTTGACCCGGCGTGAGCGGGAAATCTGCGAAGCGATGGGGCCTGACCTGAAAAAGCGCGGGCTGATTTTTGTCGGCATCGATGTGATCGGCGATTACATCACTGAGATTAACGTAACCTCGCCAACCGGCATCCGCGAAGTGAAGCGTTTCGGCGGGGCCGACATCGCAGCGCTGATCTGGGATGCGATTGAAGAGCGGATGCTAGGGTGAGTGAAATACAATACCACAATTCTCGCAGTTCCAAATTTGTTTATTATGAAATAGGCCTTTGATGAGTCTTGCTGAGAGCTTCGACCAACTTACAGTCGGTGATATTGCTGAATTTATTCGAGTTGGAAAAGAGGAACATCTTCAACTCGATTTCAAAACCATCAACAACCCAAATTTTACTGCCAGAGATGACAGAAAGAATTTGGCAAAATGCATCTCCGGGTTTGCCAATTCTGCTGGAGGAGTCGTCATCTGGGGAGTTGATGCACGCGAAAACGCTCAAGGAATCGACTGTGCAGTAGCAACTGCTGAGATCAATCAACTCAGGTTATTTATTGCTCGGCTTAATGAATTTTCAGGTCAATCTGCTTCACCGGTGGTAGACGGAATTCGCCATAAGGCAATTGAAACAGCTGGGGATCGAGGATATGCCGTCACCCTCGTGCCCGAAAGCGGCTCAGGTCCACACATGGCAAAGCTTGGTGAGGACAGATACTACAAGAGACCCGGGCATCAGTTCTATCGAATGGAGCACTTCGATCTCGAAGATATGTTTGGTCGTCGCCAAAGACCAGACTTAAGCATTACGATCAACAACCGCCGCGAACCCAACAATCCCGATCATGAGCAATTGGAAGTCATGATTCTCAATGTTGGACGTGCAGTTGCAAGGCATGTCGGTTTTTTTGCCGAAATGCAGGGTGCTACTATTGTTCGCGCACGGCAGATTTTGAATGTCTCGCATCTAAATGACGGGCGGCAGGTCTTTAACTATACGAATAACACGGATGTTTTTCACCCAAACAGAGTAGCAAACCGAATTGGAACCGTTGTTTTCCAACGCACCAATGTTGATGAGGACGTCTCAATTACGTTTACATACTATTGCGAACGCATGAAACCAAAGAAAGATTCAATTTCACTACGTCCAGAACCTCCTGCTGTACCTCCAAACCCAATCGAACCGCACTAATTTTATGGAGCCGCCTTGAAGTTTTTACTCCGCATGATACGGATGAAAATGTAGCCGAAAATCAACAGCCCGCCGATCATGATGAGGCCGCTTTCGCCGCCCACATATTCAAGCACGAGCGGCGATTTTGTTTGGGTCATTTCAGTTATGATTTCCCAGGCCATGTTGGCCGCCGCATGGGCGATGGCCACGGGCCAGACGCTTCCCGTCCAAATTCGCAGGAATCCATAGAACACGCCAGCAAGAGTTAGCGTGATGAGGAACAGAGGCACGACGAGCAGCGGATTTCCCGTGTTGTGGTAATAGTCGGTGGTGAGCATAAGCGGCAGATGCCAGACGCCATGCAGAAAACCCACAAGCAGCATGGCCGGCACAGCGCCAAACGTAAGCAAGCGCGGCAGCATGTAGCCGCGCCAGCCCGTTTCTTCAGTCAGCGCAAACAGCGTGCCGATGATGAGGCCCGTAGATATTTTGAAGATTGCAAAGCCTGCGGACCCGGTGATTTGCGGTGCTGCGAATAAAGCAAGTCCCGCGAGTGACAGGATGACAAGGCCAATCAAATGGATGGCAAATGGTCCTCCTATGGCCAGCGGCCAGCCTTTCAATCCGGCGCGGTCAAGACCGAGAAGGCTCAGGACTTTACGGAAACCACCTTCGGGAGAAATTAGCGCCAGCATTACCACTGCCGCGATGGTCGGCGTCATCATCGTCACAACAAGGCTCGCTTCGCCAAGGAACGGAACCGCGAAAACCACGGCTACCGCAAGCGCCAGCGTGATCGCGTAACAGGCAAATGCCCGGTTTGCGTTTGTCATGCCAGCGGAGGGTGTTGGCTAACTGAAGGTCAAGACCGCGAAGAACACGGCAAGAATTGCCGACACGCCGCCCATGGGGCCAAGCTTCGGAAGGCGCGAGGCCACCGCCACGTTGCCCTTGCGGATTTCCGCGTAGGTCATGTGGACGAATATTGCCACCGCGGTGAGTGAGAGAATGAAGATGGCCTTGACCCAGAAGAGTTGCGGCAGGCTGGCAAAGCCGTCCCATTTGCTCCACACGAGGATGAGGCCGGTGACCCACAGGACTGCCACGCCGATGTGGGCCACATTGGCAAGCAGCGGCCCGAGCCCCCGCACCACTTTTGCCTCATCGGCGGGCATGGCAAGTGCGCGGCGCATGAGAATGCCGCTGCCAAGGCCTCCCGCCGCGCCGAGCATCAGGCCAAAAAAATGCAGAAACAGGATGAAATCGTTCATGTGCAAACCCCTCGATGCTTGTTTTCCTGCGGACGATTCACGGCGGCAAAGTGTGCTGCAGCGAGCCGGCAATGGCAAGAGGGAAAGGTGGACGTAAGACCCTCCATTCTGTTGCCTCACGCCGCATCTGCGGGATGAACGCGCTTCTTGATCTCCGCTCCACGCTCTCGTTCCACGATGGCGATATCGTACTGGCTTTGCAGATCGAGCCAGAATTGGGCGTTGTTGCCGAAATAAAGTGCAAGGCGCAGGGCGGTGTCAGCGGTGATTGACCTGCGGCTGTTGAGAATATCAGTGATGCGCCCCGATGGCACGCCGAGATCAAGCGCAAGCCGGTTGGCGCTGAGTTTGCGTGCGTCCATTTCGCGGCGGAGCAAGCGGCCGGGGTGTGTTGCAGATGCCATGGTTGTGTCCGCTTCAAAGTGAATGCTCTCTAAAGCACATCGCCTTCTCCCGTCCAAGGGATAGGAGAAGGTGGGCGAAGTCCGGATGAGGGCCTCTTTGTGGACAAGTGCTCTAGCTTTAGCAGTTGCGGCAAAGGGCCCTCACCCGCCCTGTCGGGCACCCTCTCCCATGCGAAGGCGCACGGGAGAGGGCGATAGCCCTTGAAGACTCCACTAAGATTTAATTCCTTTCGCCATAATCTTGTCTCAATTTAGGAATATAAACCTTTTCGAACTGTTCCAAAGGAGGGGACGATGTCGACAGCGTCTCGAAATTGCGGAACAGTTTGCAGCGCCCGCGGCCGATGGTCTAACGCACCAGAAGTCCCGGGAGTTTCCGGCACGCCCGGCGGGCACTATGACCCGCGCGCCGCGAGGCAGTTAGGCGGTCCGCTTAGGACAGGGCCGAAGTGCGACCCGGAAGTTAAAACCGCAGCGTTCGCGAGCCGAGGCTCCGCGCATAACACTACCCTACCCCGGCGTGGAGCCAGGCTCCGGCATTCCCCTCCATTTCCTTCCCTCTCCCAACCCCCACCAAATTCTGGAGTTGTCACATGACAGATAGTTACCTCCGCGTGAAACCACGCGGCACATGCCCGCATGCCTCCTGTGGCCGCGGCAACAAGGCCTGCAGAAAGCTGGCTGCCGGAAATGCCTGCCTGAAAACCCACTTCGCAACATACCGCGACTGGGAGGAATTCATGATCTCGCGCTTTCACAATTTAGACAGACTTACCGATGTCCTTGGACATCTCAGCGAGGAAGAGAGCTGGGGCCATGACGTGATGTTTCATGCCCTTGCCAAGCGCATTGATGATCGCCGCCCGGTCAAAGAAAGCAATGTTCACTAAATGTTCTTGACAATTTTGATCGCTGCTATAGCCTCGCTTCTCGATTGGGGGCGGAAGATGACATCACGGGTGGCGACGGTTGCGTTTCAGGGCATTGAGGCCGTGGCGGTCGATGTGCAGGCGCAATTCCTCTCAGGTGCCGTGCAGTTTCATATCGTGGGCCTGCCCGACAAGGCAGTGGCCGAAAGCCGTGAGCGGGTGCGCGCCGCTCTCTATGCCATAGGCCTCGGCCTTCCCGGCAAGCGCCTTGCGATCAATCTCTCGCCTGCTGATCTCCCCAAGGAAGGCAGCCACTTTGATTTGCCCATAGCGCTCGCCGTGCTCTCGGCGCTCGGCGTCATCCCGTCGGATTTTTTGAACCGCTATGTCGTGCTGGGCGAACTTGCCCTCGATGGATCACTGATGGGAGTTGCCGGAGCCCTGCCTGCGGCCATTGCGGCAAATGGCCGGGAGATGGGCCTAATCTGCCCCAAGGCCTCAGGTGCCGAAGCGGCCTGGGCCGGCGAGGACATTGATATCCTGGCACCCGACAATCTCATTCAGCTCATCAATCATGTGAAGGGCACACAGGTCCTCTCTGCCCCCAAGCCTGCGCTTGCGCCTGAGCTTGGCGTGCTACCGGACTTGCGCGATATCAAGGGACAGGAAAGCGGAAAGCGCGCCCTGGAAGTGACGGCCGCTGGTGGGCATCATCTGCTCATGGTCGGGCCACCCGGTGCAGGCAAGTCCATGCTGGCCCAGCGCCTTCCCTCCATATTGCCGCCCATGGACCCGCGCGAAATGCTTGACGTGAGCATGGTGGCATCGCTCGGCGGTGAATTGAAAGATGGCAGGCTCTCGCGGCGAAGGCCATTCCGCGCGCCTCATCATTCGGCCTCCATGCCCGCTCTCGTTGGCGGCGGTATGCGTGCTAAGCCGGGTGAAATGGCGCTCGCCCATCATGGCGTCTTGTTCCTAGATGAGCTTCCCGAATTTCAGCCGCGCGTTCTGGAATCACTGCGGCAACCCCTGGAGACGGGTGAAACCGTGGTAGCGCGCGCCAATTATCACGTGACTTATCCGGCACAGTTCCAGCTCATCGCCGCCATGAACCCGTGCAAGTGCGGCATGGCGGGTGAGCCGGGCCACACCTGCCGCAAGGGCCTGCGCTGCGCTTCGGATTACCAGCAGCGCATTTCAGGGCCGCTTCTCGACCGCATGGATATTCAAATCGAATTGCCTGCAGTGAAAATTTCCGATCTCACCCTTCCGCCGCCAAAGGAAACCAGTGCCGATGTCGCTGTCCGCGTTGCAGCCGCGCGTCTACGACAGAGACAGCGTTTTGAAAAACTAGGCATGGCTCATCTGCGTATCAATGCGCAAGCCGATGGGGCATTGCTCGAGGAAATTGCTCAGCCTGATCAGGCTGGACTCAAGCTGATGCGCGATGCAGCCGATGCCATGGGCCTATCAGCGCGCGGCTATCACCGGGTGCTGCGCGTGGCACGCACCCTTGCTGATCTCGATGGGCGCGAGCAGATCGCGCGCCTCCACATCGCCGAGGCCCTGAGCTATCGCCAAAAACTCGCCGCGTTTCAGATCGCAGCGTGATCAGGCTGCGTCGGCGTACTCAGCTCCGGTCTTGGCACCGGTGATATAGGCGACGACGTCCTGGCCGCTGGTTTCATGCTTCATCAGGTTTGCCACAATCCGCCCGCGGCGGAAGACGACGATCCTGTCGGCCAAGTCAAAAACCTGCCGCATGTTATGCGAGATGATTATCAGAGGCTCGCCGTTGGTCTTCAAGGTGCGGATGATATTTTCAACCTGGGCCGTCTCCTGAACGCCGAGTGCCGCCGTTGGCTCGTCCATGATGATAAGCTTCGAGGCGAAAGTCGCAGTCCGGGCGATTGCTACGCATTGCCGCTGGCCGCCCGACATTTTGCGGATGGAGTTGCTGAGGTTCGGGATTTTGACTGCAGTGCGCAACAGCGCCTTCTCGGTTGCCGCCCGCATTCCTTTGAAATCGAGGATCGAGAACGGTCCGAGATTCAGCCAGATCTTCTCGCGGCCGAGAAACAGATTCGAGGGAACGTCGAGATCGTCGGCCAGCGCCAGATTCTGGAACACCGTCTCTATCCCTGCCTCCCGGGCATCGAGCGGACCTTTGAAATGCACCTCATGCCCGTTGAAGATGATCTTTCCACTTGTGCGCTGTTCGACGCCGGTGATCTGCCGCACAAAGGTTGATTTGCCAGCACCATTGTCACCCATGATGGCGACATGCTCGCCCATTTGGAGCTCGAAGTTCGCGTCCTGCAGCGCATGAACGCCGCCATAATGCTTGGTCAGACCCTCGGTGCGCAGAATGACTTCCGCCATGGTTAGCCTCCTATTGCCTGGCGGCGCTGCCGCCATTGATCCAAAACCACGGCGCCCACGATTATCACGCCTTTCACCATCTCCTGGTAGTAGGCATCGAGCTTCAGGAAGGTGAAGCCTGAGATGATCACGCCGAAGATTAAGGCGCCTATGACCGTGCCGATGATTGAGCCACGCCCGCCCGAGAGCGACACGCCGCCGATCACCGTCATGGCGATGGCATCGAGCTCGTACATCATGCCCATGCCGGCCTGCGCCGTGAGATTCTTGGAACTCACCACCAGTGCGGCAATCGAAGCCATGATGCCGGCAATCACATAGACAAGAATCTTGTGATGCTCGACCTTGATGCCGGAGATGCGCGC
>CAZHCO010000207.1:0-19012 GCA_964530965.1 uncultured Aestuariivirga sp.
GCTGGGTTTGCTCTTCAGCTTCAATATTACGCTTGGTGCTGTCGCCACGGCCATTGTGCTGGCTTTGCTTCTCCTCGCCTTGCGCCGTCAGCAAGGCTTGGCCACCGACACACTGCTTGGCATTCTGTCGCACACGGCCCTGGCCCTTGGTTTGATCGTGGTTGGCCTCGCAACAGGTGCCGCTTCCGACCACATGGATATTCTCTTCGGCGACGTGCTGACGGTTTCCACCTATGATGTTTTCGCTGTGTGGATTGGCGCTGCAGTCGTGCTCGCCAGCCTTGCCCTGATGTGGCGCGACCTCATCGCAACCTCCGTACATGAGGAACTGGCCCGCGCCGAGGGTGTCAAGGTTGAGCGGGTGGAACTCGGCTTCATTCTGCTCATTGCCGTGATGACTGCCATTGCCATGAAAATCGTAGGGCTCCTGCTGATCACCGCCCTCATGGTCATTCCCGCCGCTGCTGCTCGCCGCATGGCCACAACGCCGGAGCGAATGGCCTTCATCGCTGCAACAATAGCCGGACTTTCCGTAATCAGCGGTCTTCTCGCCTCAGCCTTTATTGGCGGTGCCTCCGGCCCCTGCGTTGTCTTGGCTGCAAGTTGTTACTTTGCCTTGACGTTGCTTGTTCCGCAAACCAGTTAAGGCGTAAGGAACAGCCATGTCATACTCGGCAATTGAAACGCGGCGAAAATCCCATGCAGTCATGGTGGGCCATGTGCAGGTGGGCGGCGGCGCGCCCATTGTCGTGCAGTCCATGACCAACACGGATACGGCCGATGTCGAAGGAACAGCGCGGCAGACCGCCGACCTCGCAAAGGCCGGTTCCGAACTTGTCCGCATTACCGTTGACCGCGACGAGTCTGCCAAGGCCGTGCCTCATATACGCGACCGGCTGGACCAGATGGGCGTGAATGTGCCGCTAGTAGGTGACTTCCACTACAACGGCCACACATTGCTCAATGATCATCCGGCCTGCGCCGAGGCCTTGGCCAAATATCGCATTAATCCCGGCAACGTGGGTTTCAAGGAGAAGAAGGACCGCAACTTCTCCATGATGATTGAAACCGCGCTGAGGTTCCGTCGACCAGTTCGCATTGGGGTGAACTGGGGCTCGCTCGATCAGGCACTTTTGACCGAGCTGATGGATGAAAACCACCGTACTCCAAATCCCATAGAAGCCCGCGAAGTCATGCACGAAGCAGTGGTGCAATCCGGCATCCTGTCAGCCGCGCGCGCCGAGGAGTTGGGAATGGCGGCCAATCAGATTGTGATCTCGGCCAAATGTTCTGAAGTTCAAGACCTGATTGCAGTCTACCGCCTCCTTGCCAAGCGCTGTCAATACGCCTTGCATTTGGGCCTCACCGAAGCGGGCATGGGCTCCAAAGGCATCGTGGCCTCAACAGCAGCCCTTGGTGTTTTGCTGCAGGAAGGCATAGGCGATACCATCCGCATTTCGCTCACCCCGGAACCCGGCGGCGACCGCACCCGCGAAGTAATCGTGGCTCAGGAAATTTTGCAAACCATGGGGCTTCGAGCTTTCGCGCCCATGGTGATCGCTTGCCCGGGTTGTGGACGCACCACCTCAACCGTGTTTCAGGAGCTGGCCCAGGATATTCAGTTCTATGTGCGTGATCGCATGGTCGATTGGCGAAAAACTTATCCAGGATTTGAAAACCTGTCGCTCGCCGTGATGGGCTGCATCGTGAATGGCCCCGGTGAATCCAAACACGCCGACATTGGAATCTCGCTTCCCGGTACGGGAGAATTGCCAACCGCGCCCGTTTATATCGATGGCAAGAAAGTTGCGACCCTCAAGGGCGCCAACATCTCGCAGCAGTTCAAGGATATTGTCGAGAACTACGTCAAAACCCGCTGGGGCTAAAATTATTTCTTCCGTGAAATTATAAAACGAGCCGTGGCGCGCAGAGTATCGGCAGCGCTTCCATATGATGAAAGCGCTGCAATCGCAGACTCCACTAAAGTTTCAGCCTTCGCCTGAGCTGCGTTGCGCCCCATCAGGTCCACAATCGTCGCCTTGCCTTTGCCGCCATCCTTTTGCGTGGCCTTGCCCAGTTCTGCGGGCGTTGACTCCAAATCGAGAAGATCATCGGTGATTTGAAAGGCAAGGCCGATGCCATCCGCGTAGCGGCGAAGCGACGATCGATCAGTACCCGCCATGATGGCTCCAGCTTCGCAGGCAAAGCGGAAGAGGGCGCCTGTCTTGTGGCTTTGGATGCGCATAATGTGTTCAAGGGCGAAAGACGATTCTTTCTCAGCCTCAATATCAAGCATCTGGCCACCCGCCATTCCATCCTTTCCAGAAGCCTTGGCGAGTTCCAAAACCAGGGCGCTGCGAATTTCTGCATCAGGATGTGTATCTTCATGGGCCAAAATTTCGAAGGCGAATGTCAGCAAAGAATCACCGGCCAATATCGCCGTAGCCTCGTCAAATTTTTTGTGCGCAGTTGGCTTGCCGCGCCGCAAGTCATCATCGTCCATCGCCGGCAAGTCATCATGGACGAGGGAGTAGCAATGCACGTATTCAAGCGCGGCGCCCACGCGCAAAGCGCAGGCGCGGGGCACATCGAAAAGGCGAGCGGACTCAAGCACCAGCAAAGGCCGCAGGCGTTTTCCGGCCCCCAACGCCGCATAGCGCATGGCACTCAACAAACGCGACGAAGCGCTTTGGGAAAGCAATTGCTCAAGCATCGCATCCGTGGCCGTGGCCGCCTCCTGCAAAGCTGTCTCAAATTGTGTCTCGGGTGTTGACGCCAAGGCCTGACCTATGTGTTAAGACCCCTGTGTACTGTTATGACCATTGAAACTCAATCAGGCTTGGTGGGAACCTCCAGGCGTTATCTCGACGGGCTGAAACCTTGGCAGAGGCGGCTGGTCTATGGCCTCGCATTTGTTGTCGCCTGGCCCATTGTCATGACGCTGGTTTACACGGCTGTCCCGCCGCCATTTTCCAACCTGATGATTCTCCGCCTTTTCACCGGCAACGGCATCCACAAGGATTGGGTGAGTCTCAGCCAGATGTCGCCAAACCTCGCCAATGCCGTCATAAGCTCGGAGGATGCACGCTTTTGTGAGCATAACGGGGTGGATTGGGTGGAATTTCAGGGCGTTGTGGAAGACGTGTTTGATGATGACGAAGGCCCAATCCGTGGTGCCAGCACAATTTCAATGCAGACCGCCAAGAACCTGTTTCTCTGGGATGGCCGCAGTTTCATAAGAAAAGGCTTAGAAATTCCAATAGCTTACTGGATGGATTTGGTTCTGTCCAAACGCCGCATGATGGAAATTTATCTGAACATCGTGGAATGGGCCCCGGGCGTCTATGGCGCAGAGGCCGCCTCCCAGTTCCATTTCAGAAAGCCGGCATCCAAGTTGACACGGCGCGAAGCCGCACTTCTCGCGGCCGTCCTGCCAAACCCCATCAAACGTAAGGCCGGAAAGCCCTCTAGGCGAGTGTCCACCATCGCCAACCGCATTATGTCGCGGATGAACGGCATGGGCTCCTATCTCGCTTGTCTTGATCGATAAGCTTCGCTATAAGCCGCCCAACTGTGGCGGGTTAATCCCGCCTGATATGGAGTAAGTTATGGCCGTTCCACGCAGAAAAATGTCAAAAAGCCGTATCGGCATGCGCCGCTCTGGCCAGAAGATGCAGACGATCACCTGGATTGAAGACAAGAAATCCGGCGAATTGCGCCGCCCGCACCACATTGACCTCAAGACCGGCATGTATCGCGGCCGTCAGGTTTTGGCCGTTAAGGCCGACGCTTAACCATTGCTTTTTTGGCGCTTAGGGGCGGTCAATTGACCGCTCTTTTTGTTGGTTTGGCCTGCCTTTTGCAGCGGAACTGACATGTTGGCAGGAAATTGGCGGATGATGACGGGTGCGAACCTGCGCGAAAGCGCGGAGTTTGATGCCGTTGTGCCCGCCTGGAAGCGCCTCGCTGACCATAGCCTGGCCCCCGCAGGCCTCAACGCCCCGGAACTGATTCTCCCGCTGCTGAGGAATTTGCCCGGAGCTGAACTTGCGACGGTGAAACAGGGCAATGACCTGCTTTTTGCCCTTCCCGTAAAAAAGCGGCGCATCTTTCCGGCCCTTTCCACCAATTGGATTACGCCGTTAACCGTTATCGGCGAACCCCATCTCGACCGCGAATTTCCGGAAGCAGCTTTAACCACCTTCATCAACCATCTCACCCATCCTTTCCTGTTGCATGCGGTCGCTGTAAATGGCCCATTTTGGAACTGCCTGCAAAAGCAGGATTCCCATCGTTGCGTTCTTGACACGTGGCAGCGCGCCGCCCTCCGGCCTTCTGGAACCTATGAGACATGGCTTGATTCAAATATCGGTCCCAAACGCCGCCGGGAATACCGCCGGCTGACCAATCGGCTTTCGGAACTTGGCCAGTTCGAAATCTCGACCCTTGCAGCTGGCAGGGACAGCTTTCCATGGGCGATTGAATTGCTTGCCCTTGAGGCCGCTGGCTGGAAAGGCAAACGCGGCACTGCCATGGCCATGAATCAAGCGGTGGAGGGGGCCTTTATCGAGGCCTGCAAATTGCTTGCCGCCGCAGGAAAGCTTCGTTTCTGGAAGTTGGCGTTCAATGGAAAGCCCATCGCCATCATGCATTGCATTGTTGAAGGTGATCAGGCCTGGCTCGGCAAGATTGCCTATGACGAGAGTTTTGCAAAGTACTCACCGGGCGTTTTGCTCGTCCTCCATGCCACCGAAAAACTCTTTGCCGAAAACGGTATCGTGCTGGTGGATAGCTGCGCCATTTCCGGCCACCCCATGATGGAGCACGTCTGGCGTGATCGTATTGAGGTGGCCGATTTGATGATCGCTCCCAATTCGATCAGCGCCAAACGCTTCAGACTTACAGTCAGCTCGGAAAAATTGCGCCGCGCCGTCCGAGGCATCGCCCGCGGCACCTATTACTATGTGAGAGGCATGAAGCGGTCGTGAGCGTGATTCCGTCTCGGTTCATGAGTAGAGCTGTAGTGAATTACGCCGCACTTCCAGAATTCTCATCATGCCCGCGCTCGACGCGGGCATCTTCTTAGCATCCCGAAAAGAAGATGGCCGGGTCATCAAGCCCGGCCACGATGAATTTTTTTGGCATGCGGGGTTTGTGCTTAAACCGCAACAACCTTGTCCGCCGCAACATAAGCATAGCCCAGATCATCGGCCACGGCCTTGTAGGTCACTTTGCCATCGGCAACGTTGAGGCCATTCTTCAGGTGCACATCATCAGCCAGCGCCTTCTTCCAGCCCTTGTTGGCAATCGCCATGGCAAACGGAAGCGTTACGTTATTGAGTGCAAAGGTTGAAGTGCGCGCCACGCCGCCCGGCATGTTGGCTACGCAATAATGAATGACTCCGTCCACGATATAGGTGGGATTATCATGGGTCGTGGCCTTTGACGTTTCCGCACAACCTCCCTGATCGATGGCCACGTCAACAAAAACCGAACCCGGCTTCCAGTCCTTAAGCATCTTCTTCGTAACGAGCTTCGGTGCTGCGGCGCCGGGGATGAGAACGCCACCGATCACGAGATCAGCCGTAGCACATTCATCCTCAATCGCACCCTGCGTTGAATACAAAGTCTTGGTGCTGATGCCGAAGCGGGCAACCAGTTCTTCCATCCGGTCCGTGCTGCGCTCGATAATGGTGACATCAGCGCCCATGCCAATGGCAATGGCTGCCGCATTGGTGCCGACAACGCCACCGCCGAGAATCACAACTTTGGCCGGTGACACGCCAGGCACACCGCCAAGCAACATGCCGCGCCCGCCCTGGGCTTTTTCAAGCGAATGGGCACCTGACTGAACCGACATGCGGCCCGCCACCTGGCTCATGGGAGCAAGAAGGGGAAGGCCGCCGCGCGCCGAGGTAACGGTTTCATAGGCAATGCAAACTGCACCGGACTTCACCAGGTCCTTCGTCTGCTCCGGATCGGGAGCGAGATGAAGATAGGTGTAGAGAATTTGACCTTCGCGCAGCATGGCGCGTTCAACGGCCTGCGGCTCCTTCACCTTCACGATCATGTCGGCCTTGGCAAAAATCTCCGCCGCCGTTTTGATCATTGTGGCGCCAGCCGCCGTGTAGTCCGCATCCGAGGCGCCAATGCCGCCGCCGGCATTTTCCTGCACCCAGACCTTGTGGCCGTTGCGAACCGCCTCGCGCACGGAAATTGGCGTCATGCCGACGCGGTATTCATGGTTCTTGATTTCCTTGGGTACACCGATGAGCATAGCCGTTCCTCCAGTTGATTGTGGCCAAAATACCTGAAGTCGCTTCGAATGAATTTCCAAAGAAGGAGATTGAGCACTGCCGTATTGAAATATTATTCTAATTATCGTATAAATATTAGAATGAAACAGCGAGATTTGGACAAGACCGATAAAATCATTCTAGTTGAGCTGCAAAAAAATGCCCAACAATCAATCAATGATCTTGCTGCAAAGGCAGGCCTTTCCGCCTCCTCCTGTCACCGCCGCGTGAAACTTCTGGAAGAGGCAGGCGTTATCACGCGCTATACTGCAACACTTGATCGTACCGCGCTGGGGCTCGCCAATGAATTTTTTGTGGAGGTCTCGCTTTCCGCGCAGACCGAAGAGGCGTTTGAGAAATTCGAGAAGGCCATCCAGCGCGTGCCGGAGATTCTGGAATGCCACTTGATGAGCGGCCAGTTTGACTATCTCCTGCGAGTGGTGGCAATCGATGCGGCAGACTACGAACGAATTCACCGCTCGCGCATTTCGCGGCTTCCCGGCGTGCAGCGCATTCAATCCTCGCTGGCTCTTCGCACGGTGAAGGCCTGGGCCGGCTATCCCGTATGAATCTTGCGCCGGCGGTCCATGGCCAGCATGAAGAGTCCAGCACCCACAACGATTGCCATTCCGGTCCATGTCAGGGCATCGGGAAAATCATTGAAGAACAGCAGGCCGAACAGGATGGCCCATGCCATGGCCGAATACTCGAACGGCGCCACGAAGCTTGATTCCGCAAACTTGTAGGCAGAGACGAAACTCACGATTGTGAAGGCGGCAAGCACACCCAGAAAGCTCAGTATCAGAAAATCTGGCAGCGTGGGTGAAACCCAGGGCCGGGTAAGAAAGGCGAGACTCTTGTGACCTTCGCCAGCGAAGCTTGTTGCCTGCACGATAAAGCCTATCAGCACCGAACAGATGCAATAGATGGCGGTTTGCCAGTTGGCGATGACCAGCGGCGCAACCTGCTGCGCCAGCTTGCGGCCCATCATTTGCCCGACGGCGTAACCAAAGGCCGAGTAGAGCGCCAGAAGCGACGCGGGCTCAAAGGCCTGCCCCCCCGGCCGCACCATGACGACGACCCCGGCAAAGCCCGCGGTAATGGCAATCCACCGGTAAAGTGGAACCCTTTCTCCAAAGAACGGTCCCGCAAGCCCCGCCACGAAAAATGGCATGGTGAAGTAGATGGCGATGGTGTTGGCCATGGGCATTGCCGCGATTGAAAGTATGAATGCAAGATAGGCGGAGCACAGGATCAGCCCCCGCAGCAGAATGCGGGGCCACAATGGTGTCATGAGGGTCCGCAAGCCCAGACTATGTGTCAGCCAGACTCCCAGTATCGGCAAAGCCACGAACGCGCGGATAATCATCGTCTCATAGACAGGGTAAGTGCCTGACATGCCCTTTACAACCGCATCCTGGGTTGCTGCCAGCCCTACGGCGAGCAAAGCAAATGCGACCGCCCGCGCCTTGTTATCGGCGGAACTATGCTCGGGCATCATTTATTGTTTCGGCCAGCAGCTTCACGCCTTGCGCAATTTTCTTTTCGTCGATGGAAGAGAAAGCCAGACGGAAATAATTCCGTGGCGGATTTTTCCTGCCAAAATTGATTCGTCCCGGCTCAATCAGGATGCTCTTTGCAGCGGCAGCTTTCGCCAGAACCTCGCTGTCGAGTTCAGGACCACCCTTCACCCAGAAACTGGTGCCGCCAAAACTTGGCAGCCGTGATGAAGCAGGGAAGTGCTGTTCGAGCGCTGCACCCATAACCTCCCAGCGCGTGCGATAGGCCCTATGCAGACGGCGGATCAATGTATCGTGATGGCCAAGCGACAGGAACAAGGCAGCGGTGCGCTGATTGTTATTGGGGGCGTGGCGCACCATCAGGCGACGCAGCGCCCGCGCCTCCGCAATGAGCTTTTTCGGCCCCACCATGAAACCGAGCCGTAATCCCGGGAACAATGATTTTGAAAGCGAACCCACATAAACAACGTGTCCCTTGTCGTCGAGTGACTTCAAAGCCGGGCAGGGCTCGTTCACATAATTTGTTTCAAACTCATAATCGTCTTCAATAATGATGAAGTCCCGGGCCGCTGCCAGTTTCAACAGCGCCATGCGCCGTTCGATGGGCATGGTGGCGGTGGTCGGGAACTGGTGGCTGGGTGTGGTGAATACAATTTGCGCGCTGTTGAGATCGGAATTCAGCGTGAGGCCGTGATCATCAACTGGAACCAGCGCCACATGCTTTGTTTTCAGCTGGAAGATATTGCGTATGTCGGGATAGCCCGGCTCTTCCATGGCAACTCGAGTCGTCTCATCGACCAGAAGACTGGTGAGGAGATAAAGCGCATTCTGCGCGCCCAAGGTGATGAGAATTTCATCGTCGGAGGCCATGATGCCCCGCCGTGGCAGGATGCGGCGGCGGATATGTTCAACCAGCATGGGGTCGTCATGGGCCCAGGTGTCATTGGTCCAGGTGCCAAGCCATTTCTTGCCGAGCGCCTGCCGCGTGCAGTCGCGCCATTCGGCCACGGGAAACAGTGTGTGATCAACCTGCCCATAGATGAAGGGATAGGTGTAGGTCTGCCAGTTCAGCGGCTTTGAAATGTTTTCCTGGGCACCGGGATTTTTTTTGAAACGGCTGGCCCAGTTAATTGTATCGCTGCCGCCATTGAGCTTTGCCGGCGGGGTCCGTTTCGGCAGAGCCGTATCAACGCCGGCTTTTTCCGCCACGTAGTAACCAGAGCGCTCTTTGGCCACGAGGAAGCCGTCATCAAGCAGGCCCTGATAGGCCAGAACCACAGTGTTGCGCGAAACGCTGAGCGACTTCGCCATTTTACGGGTGGAGGGAATGGGTTCCTCCCGCGCCAGTTGCTGGTCAAGTATGGCGGAAACCAGCGCCTCGCGGATTTGCATCTGCAGGCTTGAGTTTTCTGAACGCTTGATATGGACGAGCCAGTCGCGCAAATGATTTGGTCCCTTGGATTAAACCGTCTGGACCTATCATAGTACCAACCCGCGCCCTAATGTAAGTTGGAATCGTCGCATCATGGAACGCAATGACCGAACCCATCGTTGATACATCGCCAAAAACCTGGGACGAGGTGAAAACCACCACCTGTTACATGTGTGCCTGCCGCTGCGGGATTAAGGTCTATCTCAAGGATGGCACGGTCAAATATATCGAAGGAAACCGCGATCATCCGGTGAACAAGGGGGTGATCTGCGGCAAGGGCGCTTCGGGAATCAAGCAGCACTATTCCCCCGCGCGCCTCTCAAAACCCCTGATGCGGGTGGGTGAGCGCGGCAGCGGAGAGTTCCGCGAAGTCGAGTGGGAAGAGGCGCTCCGCACCGCCACCCTGTGGCTGTCGGAAATCCGCAACAAGGATCCCCGGAAGCTCGCCTTCTTTACCGGCCGCGACCAATCCCAGGGCCTCACCGGCTGGTGGGCCACGCAATTTGGCACCCCCAACTATGCGGCCCATGGCGGCTTCTGCTCGGTCAATATGGCGGCGGCTGGCCTTTACACTTTCGGAGGCTCCTTCTGGGAGTTCGGCGAACCCGACTGGAAGCATACCAAATACTTCCTGCTCTTTGGCGTGGCCGAGGACCATGCCTCAAATCCGATCAAGACCGGCCTTGGAAAATTGAAAGCCAAGGGCGCGAAATTCGTGTCCATAAATCCGGTAAAGACCGGTTACTCAGCGATTGCCGATGAATGGGTAGGGTTGAAGCCCGGCAACGACGGATTGTTTGTCGGCGCCCTCATCCATGAATTGCTGGGCGCCCAAAAAATCGATGGCGAATATCTGCAGCGCTACACCAATGCGCCCTGGCTGGTGATCGAAAATCCGGGTGCAGCCGATGACGGTCTGTTCGCCCGTGACGTGTCAGGAGCTGCAGAGGTGTGGGATGCCCATACCAATTCACCCATGCCTGCCACATCCAGCGACGCCCTGCCAACGCTCATGGGCCGCTTCGTAATGCACGATGGCCGCAAGGTTGTAACCAGCTTCACTCTGATTGCGGAGCGCTTCCTGTCCGCTGAGTACGCGCCGGATGCAGTGGCGGAGCGCTGCGCAATTCCTGCGAGTACAATCCGGCGCATCGCCGCTGAAATTGCCGAAGTGGCCTTTGACCAACAGATCGAACTGAATATTCCGTGGACGGATTATACCGGCAGGCGTCACGAAAAAATGATTGGCCGTCCGGTTTCCATGCACGCCATGCGGGGCATTTCCGCCCATGCCAATGGCTTCCAGACCTGCCGCATTATTCACATCCTGCAAATCATTCTGGGCACCATCGATGTGCCCGGCGGCTTCCGCTACAAGCCGCCATTTCCAAAACCGATCCCACCGCCGATCAGGCCGGCCGGCAAAATGGGACAGGTGCGACCCAACACGCCGATGCCCGGCCCGCCACTGGGATTTGTCGTCAGCCCCGATGATTTGCTGGTGGATGGCGATGGCAAACCCTTGCGCATAGACAAGGCCTATTCCTGGGATGCGCCGCTTGCCGCCCACGGCCTCATGCACATGGTGATCAACAACGCGGCCAAGAGTGATCCCTACAATATTGATCTTCTTTTCATGTACATGGCCAACATGAGCTGGAATTCGGCCATGAACGTGCCAGACACGTTGAAGGCATTGACCGCCAAACGCGACGATGGCGAATACGTCATCCCGCGCATCATCTATTCCGACGCCTATGACTCAGAGATGGTGCACTACGCCGATCTCATCCTGCCTGATACAACCTATCTCGAACGCTGGGATTGCATCTCAATGCTGGACCGGCCGATTTCGGAAGCCGATGGCCCAGCTGACTCCATTCGCCAGCCCGTAGTTGAACCGGAGCGCGATGTGCGCGCATTTCAATCGGTATTGCTGGATCTCGGCGCAAGACTTGGCCTTCCCGGCATGACAAGGCCCGATGGCACGGCGCGTTACCCGGGCGGCTATCCCGATTACATGGTGAACCATGAGCGTGCTCCTGGCCTTGGCCCGCTCGCCGGATTTCGCGGCAAGGATGGCAAGGCCAAGGGCAGGGGAGTTCCTAACCCTGATCAATTGAAAGCCTATATCGAAAACGGCTGTCATTGGTTCTATGAATTGCCCGACCACATGAAATATTACCGCCATGTGAATTGGGATTATCTGGATTGGTCTACCTTCATGGGCTTCATGGGAAAGCCGGAAGCCATCATCCACCAGCTCTATTGCGAGCCCTTGCAGAAATTCCGTCTGGCGGCGCAGGGCCACGGAAAAAATCTCCCGCCCGCCGAGCATCGCGCCCGCATCAAAACATATTTCGATCCCGTCCCCTTCTGGTATCCGCCCCTTGAAGGCGACATGGTTTCAGAAACAGATTTCCCCATGCACGCCATCACCCAGCGCCCCATGGCCATGTATCATTCCTGGGGTTCACAGAATGCCTGGCTCCGGCAAATCCTCGGCCGCAATTGGCTCTACATGAACAAGGATCGCGCGGCCTCGCTCGGCATTGCCGAAGGTGATTGGGTGACGGTAACTTCCCATCACGGCCAAATCAAATCTCAAGCAAAGCTCATGGGCGGTGTGAATCCGGATACGGTCTGGACCTGGAATGCCATCGGCAAAAGATCAGGCACATGGGGTCTTACAGCCGATGCGCCAGAAGCCAAAAAAGGATTCCTGCTCAATCACTTGATATCCGATCTTCTCCCGGAACGTGAAGGCGGCTACCGCTTCTCCAATAGTGATCCGGTGACGGGGCAGGCCGCGTGGTATGACCTCAAAGTGCGCGTTGAAAAGGCCGCCGATCAATCGGAAATGAGTGAACCACAGTTCCCGGTTCTGAAAAAACTATGGAGCCGGAAATGACTTCACTTCCAACTCAGCAACCCAACCAAAAGAAGCTCGGCCTCGTCATTGACCTCGACACCTGCGTGGGCTGCCAGGCCTGTGCCACCTCGTGCAAGGAATGGAACACGCAAGGTTACTCAGCCCCGCTCAATGACAGCGACCCCTATGGTTCCGACCCCTCCGGCGTTTGGTTGAACCGCGTCCATGGTTATGAAGTGAAGGAAGAGGGCAGGGACGACACCCGCGTGGTGCATTTCCCGCGCTCCTGCCTCCACTGCGAAACCCCGGCCTGCGTCACCGTCTGCCCAACGGGTGCCTCCTACAAGCGCGCCGAAGATGGCATCGTGCTGGTGAACCCCGATACCTGCATCGGCTGCAAACTATGTTCCTGGGCCTGCCCCTATGGTGCCCGTGAATATGACTACAGCCACGGCACCATGAAAAAATGCACGCTCTGCATTGACCGCATTTACAACACCAATCTCGAGCCCGAAGACCGCGCCCCTGCCTGCGTGAAAGCCTGCCCAACTGGCGCGCGCCATTTCGGCGATCTCGGCGATCCGGAATCGGATGTTTCAAAGTTGGTGAAATCCCGTGAAGGTTTCGACCTGCTGCCGGAGATGGGTTACAAGCCCGTGAACAAATATCTGCCACCGCGCAAACGCCGGGATGCAGCAACTTCAGCACCAATTTCGTTACCCAAAGGTGACGGTTCCGCCATGGACCGACTCTTCAGCTGGGCTGATAGGTTTTTGAGCGGAAAGCCCTCCGGTACAATTGCCTCTCTCGAAGATTTTTCCGACAAGCTCGAAGGCTGAAGGCATCATGACTCATGCCGACACTAACCTGACCCAATGCGTCATTCCGGCGAAAGTCGGAATCCCATTCAGGCTCAACTCCAATCCAACAGAATCCGGCTTTCGCCGGAATGACCGTGCGGAAATAGAATGAACCCCGCCTATTCGGTCATTTTGTTCACGACAGCTTCCGGCGCGGGTTATGGACTGCTTGCTTTACTTGGACTCGTGGGTTTCAATCACGGTCCCGCATCAAACTTCGCCTTTGGTCTCGTAGCCATTGTAATCGCACTCGGCCTCATCACGGTTGGCTTGCTCTCTTCAACTTTCCATTTAGGCCATCCCGAGCGCGCCTGGCGGGCTTTTTCCCAATGGAAGAGTTCATGGCTGTCGCGCGAAGGCCTAGCGTCAGTATTCACCTATATTCCCGCCGTTCTATTTGGTGCAACGTGGCTGGGTATTGTTCATGCACCCGCATGGATCGGGCCGCTTGGCCTCGCTACAGCCACCATGTGCGCAGTCACCGTTTTCTGTACGGCAAAAATCTATTCAACCCTCAAGACCATCCGGGCATGGAACCATCCGCTAGTTGTACCCGTCTATTTGGCGTTTGCCGTGGCATCAGGCGGCGCCTTGCTCACGGCCATTGCAACCATCTTCGATCGATTTCAGATTTTCCAGGTAATTCTTACGGTCGTAGCACTGCTTTGGCTCATTGGCCTGAAGTTCTGGTATTGGCGCGCAATCGACAGTGCCGCGAGAACGCATACGATGGCAGCAGCCACAGGCTTAGGGACCGGCGTGCGCCAATGGGAAGTGCCGCACACATCTGAAAATTACATCATGAAAGAAATGGGTTTCGCCGTTGCCCGCAAGCATCCATTGAAACTGCGCAACGTGGTGTTCGTTCTTTTCTTCATCACTCTGCTGGCGCTTGCAGGATGTGCTCAATCGCCTTGGTTTTCCTTCATTGCGGCACCAACTATTTTGTTGGCAGCAGTTCTAGAGCGCTGGTTGTTTTTTGCCGAAGCACAGCATGTAGTGTCCCTCTTCTACGGAACGGAAAAGGCCTGACATGCTAGCACAAGGTGTTCGCTGGTTCGACGACTGGTTTGCGATTGAAAACATCTCTCCCGGCATTCATGCCATTGGCGAGCCACGCTTTCATCAGATCAACTGGAACTATTTGATCGAAGGGCGACACACGGCGGTGCTTTTCGATACCGGCCCCGGTGTGCGTGACATTTCAGAAGTGGCGCGAGCGTTGACAAAACGTCCACTCATCGCCTTGCCTTCACACTTGCACTTTGACCATACAGGCAATCTGCATTGTTTTCAGAATATCGCCATGGCTGACTTGCCAGTCTTAAGGGCTTGCATGCGCGACGGTGCGCTGCATGCCACCGATGATCTCTTCCGCGGGTTCCTCGAAGGCATGGTTTGGAAACCCGTCAAGATTTCCGAGTGGTGGCCTATTGGCATGCGCATTGATCTTGGAGGTCGTCATCTCGATTTGCTCCACACACCCGGCCACTCCCCTGATTCGGTTTCGCTTTTTGACAGGGAAGCGAAAATTTTGTTCGCCGCTGATTTCGTCTATCCCGGACCTCTCTACGCGCAGGTGCCCGGTGCTAACCTTGCAGACTATCTCAAAACAGCAGAGGCCCTGCTGTCGCAGATAAGTGATCAAACGCAAATTTTCTGTGCCCACGGTGCGCCAGACAATAAGGGGAAACACCGCGCACCCCTGATGAGCAATCAAGATATTTCCGACCTTTGCAGCACCCTTGTGACCCTCAAAGAGTCCGGCAAGGCGCCAAAGGAAACGGTGATAAATGCCCGGATGACACTTCTGGCAAACGATGCTGCCTATGCCTCCTGGCGAACCAGTTAGAGACAGATTTTCCCTCTCTGCTACAGCGCGTTAACCAAATCTTAACCATACCTGAGCCTAATCGCCTTGTTGGGGTGCGTTGCGTGAGGGTTTTCAATTTGTCAGTTGCTGTTCAAACACGGATTTCATTTCGCTTGTTGGGCCGGTCTTATCTGGCCTTCGTCATAGCGCCCGAGCGGCCTCTGGTGGATTGGCTGGTAGAGCTGGATCGCCGGGTGGAGAGCTCCATGAGCTTCTTCGCCAATCGGCCGCTGGTGCTCGATCTCACAAACGTCGCTCCCACTAAGGCTGAGGCCCTGGAGATCATAGCCTTCATCGAGGAGCGCAACTTGCGGCTTATCGCGGTGGAGGGTGTCGACGCCGATTGGGTGCCGCCACGGCTGGCGCCCTTGCCCGGCGCCGTTCAGTCGGTCGGAATGTTCGCCCCGAAAGAGGAGGAAAAGCCTTCGCGGCCCGAACCACCATGGGAGCCCGAGACTGCCATTGGCTCTCCCTGCGCGGCATTGCTGATCAGCGAACCGGTCCGCTCCGGTCAAACAATCATCTATCCGCACGGCGACGTCATTGTGGTGGGTTCAGTTGCGTCCGGTGCTGAGATCATCGCGGGTGGTTCAATCCACGTCTATGGCAGCCTGCGCGGCCGGGCCTTTGCCGGCACCAACGGCAACACCAACGCGCGCATTTTTTGCAGCAAATTTGATGCCGAGATCTTAGTGATCGACGGCCTCTACAAGACGGCTGATGATTTTGATCTCACGCTCCGCGGCGCGGCTGTGCAGGCACGGCTTGATCGGAACGTCATGAACATCGAACAGATGAGTTGAACAAATGTCAGGAGTAATGTGTATGGCCAAAGTCGTCGTCGTAACATCCGGTAAGGGAGGTGTCGGCAAAACCACGTCAACCGCAGCCTTGGGCGCAGCCCTCGCGCTGAATGGCCAGAAAGTGGTGGTCGTCGATTTTGACGTAGGTCTTCGCAATCTCGATCTTGTCATGGGAGCCGAACGCCGCGTGGTCTATGACCTCGTCACCGTGGCCCAGGGCAATGCCAAATTGAATCAGGCCCTGATCCGCGACAAGCGTGTGGAAAACCTGGCGCTGCTGCCAGCTTCGCAGACCCGCGACAAGGATGCGCTCAGCGAAAAGGGCCTGGCCCGCGTCATCAAGGAACTGCGCGCCCAGTTTGACTGGATCATCTGCGATAGCCCGGCGGGCATTGAGCGCGGCGCCTTGATGGCCATGCGCCATGCCGATGCGGCAATCATTGTCACCAATCCCGAGGTCTCGTCCGTGCGCGACTCCGATCGGATCATCGGTCTTCTCGATGCGAAAACCGAAAAGGCAGCAAGGGGCGAGCGCGTTGAAAAATATCTTCTCATTACGCGCTACGATCAGGCACGCGCCGGACGTGGTGAAATGCTGAAGACCGATGACGTGCTCGACATTCTCTCGGTGCCTCTGCTCGGCATAATTCCGGAAAGCGATCAGGTCTTGCGCGCCTCAAATTTGGGCCAGCCTGTAACCCTTGCCAATCCGCTCTGCGCCCCAGCCCGCGCCTACAACGACGCGGCGCGACGGCTCATGGGCGATATTGTGGCGCTCAATGTCCCGAATGAACGTTTCAATCTGCTCGGACGCATCTTCGGCGGGAGGGCGGCATGAGGTTATTTGCGCTGTTCAAGCGTAGGGATTCACAACCGGGCACGGCCCCCGTTGCCCGAGAGCGCTTGCAGGTGCTCCTCGCCCATGAGCGCTCGGCACCCCGCCAGCCCAATCTGCTGGGCGCGCTCAAGGACGAAATTATCGAAGCGATTACGCGGCACGTGTCAGTTAAGCCCGAAGCGGTGAAGGTCAAGATTGAGCGCCGCGCGGCAATCTCTATCTTGCGGATAGCGGTCAATTTGCCCGCCTAACTTCGGGGATTTGGGCTTTGCAATGCTCTCGGAATTCATATAAAGACTTCTTTATATCCACTTTCTGAGGTTTCCATGGCTCGCCCGTCCTTTACCGAAGCGCTCAATTCCCGTCCCTGGCTCCTGGCAGATGGTGCGACCGGCACCAATTACTTTCAGATGGGCCTGGTTTCCGGCGATGCGCCGGAGATGTGGAACTTCGAGCATCCGGAACGGGTGCGCCAGCTTCACCGGGAATTCATTGCAGCAGGTGCCGATATCGTTCTCACCAACACCTTTGGTGGCAACCGCCATCGCCTCAAGCTCCACAACGAGCAGGGCCGGGTACGCGAAATCAATATGGCCGCCGCCTCCCACGCCCGTACTGAAGCCGAGGCTGCGGGTCGCATCGTTTATGTCGGCGGTTCCATGGGCCCCACGGGCGAAATCTTCATGCCGGTAGGAACCATGCCCCATGAGGAAGGCGTTTCCGCTTTTGAAGAGCAGGCCATGGCCCTGAAAGAGGGCGGCGTCGATGTCCTCTGGATTGAAACCATGTCGTCCGAGGAAGAACTCCGCGCCGCCGTTGAAGGTGCCGCCAAGGCGGGACTGCCCTTAGTCACGACCATGAGCTTCGACACCAACGGCCGCACCATGATGGGCATCACGCCCAAAGCCTTTGGCGCGTTGACCGCATCGCTCAGCACCCAGCCCGTGGCCATTGGCGCCAACTGCGGCGTTGGCGCATCGGAATTGGTAGCAACAGTTCTCGGCATCAGCGAAGCCCGCCCCGATGCGGCTATCGTGGCCAAGGGCAATTGCGGCATCCCGCAATACAGGGAAGGCCACATTCATTACACCGGCACACCGGAGTTGATGGCCGATTACGCCCGCATCGCATTGGACGCAGGAGCGAAAATCATCGGCGGCTGCTGTGGCACGAGCCCGGACCATCTGGCAGCCATGCGGAAATCACTCGAGAGCTACACCAAGGGCACACGCCCTTCGATTGATCTCGTCGAGCAACGCCTCGGCCCCGTATCAGTGCTAGCCAAAGGCATCGACACCGCCGCCGAAGGCGCCGCTAAGCGTGAGCGCCGGCGGGGCAATTAAATCTTTCCCTTCTCCTCGGCGGAAGAAGGGCAGTTACAGATTCACTTTTCAATGAGCGTTGGGCACGGCTTCGCCCACGGCTCCGCCGGGGGTGAAAACGGTTATTCCGTTTTCGGGAGTAGAGAAGGAAGTAAGGGGTTGCGTGGGAAGCACTTCAGGAAGTGTCGGTCTTCATCGCATCCCAGGCGAGCCAGTGGCATTCAGCGAGCACTTCTTCGACGAGGTGAACCGGCTTCCGGCGGTGGCCGGGTGGAGGACCCGGCCTGAGCGGCGACTTGAACTTCGGACTTGGCATGTTGTCCCTTCTCACCCGCCAGCGGGCGAGACGCCTGGCCTGGCGCGGCAGATCCTCGAGCGCCAGCTTGAGGGCCTGGAGCCTCCGGGTGAGGCGGGCGGCACCCACGAGGCCATCGGGCGGGGAAACGGGACCGGCTATGGGAGGGCGCGCTGGCGACAGGGTATCATACGGGAAGAAATGGATGCGTGGGGGATTGCGCGTATACTTTACGCGGTGCTGGCGCAGCTCTGCGAAATTCTTGCGCGTATCGAAGAGCTGGAAGGAGGGAAGCCTGCTTCCGCCGCCCTTCCCGATGGCCCCCGAAGGCACGGGACGCGAGGCAGCGGGCTTCAGCTTCACCACAAGGCCGCGTGCTGCGATGACGATAAGGCGGCGCACGGCGGATTCGGCCGGCTGGAGCACTCGCAGCACGGCACGGTGCAGGGGCTGCGGAATCCGCGCCACCACAGCATCGCCTTGAAGCCCCAGCATGGCGAACAGGGCTGCAACGATGCCGTTGAGCGCTTCACTGTTGCGTTCGATGGCCCTGGCCCAGTCAAAGTCCACGCGATCTCCTTATACTGCATAAAGAACAAAACAAGAACATATGAACCCGATAGGAATAGATTGTCAAGGTATATCCGGGCGGAAATCTTCCCGTCCCAGCGCCTTGAGTTCAACCCGGATTGGCAAACGGCCCTGTAATTCCGGCAATAAATCAGAAGGCTTCGCAATATGAAACGCGCCGGAGGCGATAAACAGCACATGATCGGTTTTCACCGGGCCATATTTTGTTGAAACCGTGGTCCCTTCAATGAGCGGCAACAGATCACACTGCACGCCTTCGCGGCTCACGTCTCCACCCTGGCGTTCAGCCCGCGCGCAAATCTTGTCGATC
>CAZHCO010000208.1:0-1873 GCA_964530965.1 uncultured Aestuariivirga sp.
AGCCCCTCGCCAATCGTATCGATCAGCAGGAAAGCCAACAGGCCAACCGTGAGGGCCAGCAAAAAATTCATCGTGGGCCGCGATAGCGAACGCATTGCTGGCCAGGCCAAAAGCCCCGTTGCCACCGGAACTGCACCCAGCAACAGGCCAACCGCCGCCAGAAGCCCAAGAGATGCTCCAGACAAAACTGGCGTTGCGGTCGCAACCTCAATCGTGTGGTCAATGATGGCGCCAGTTGAAGTCAGTAAGGCAATGTGATGGGCCTCGCCTTCAATCCACGAATAAGGAATATCGATACGTATAAGACCAAGCCGCGCGCCCGTCTTTGCGGGCGTGGCCGTGAACACACGGTAGGCCGTATCGACCTGAACCTGCGCAATGATCACAGGTTCCGAGCCATCGGTGCGCACATCGAGCGAGATCATCCCGGGCGTCAAATTCACCCGCTCAATCGCCGCCTCTTCAACCGGCGGCGCTTCCTGTGACAGCCGGTCAAGCGGCCGCCACAGCAATAAGAGCGCAACGATCAACACCAGAACTATGACCGGAAGCCCAAGCCAGAATCGATTGGAACCCATTACACCACCTCGAAGTGGCTCATCCAGCCGAGTTCCGCGAACTCCGACTGGTGGGCGTGGAACATGTAGATGCCGGGCTCATGCTCCGCGAATGACATTTCAATAATTCCGCGCTGAGCCTGGCACATCATCACCGTGTCAATGGTGCGGTGGCTGGGAGTCAGCGTCGTGCCATGGTCATAGAAGTCGAAGAAATTTGCATGGACATGCAACGAATTGATCGGATCGAACTCGGTTATGTTGACGAGATAAATGCGGATGGGCCGCGCCTTCTCAACCCGGATCGGCTTGTCAAAATAGGCAAAGGGAATGGTGTTGACGCAATAGAATTCATTTTCGTCATCGAAATTGGTGTCGAAGGCGTTCATCACCATCACCATTTCCTGCCAATGCGCGTTTTCGGGCGAGCCCTTGAGCCGCGAAGCCGCTACGTCGCGCGCCTCCGGGTGCTTCGCCGGATCGGGATCGACGATGAATACGCCGTAGAGCCCCTTGTGAATGTGGCGCTTCAGCGGAATGGCGTGGCAGTGATAGAGATGGCAGCCGAAAGGCTTGGCATCGAACTCATAAGTGAATTCCGCGCCTGGAGCGACCAGGCTCGGGCCTGCGACACCATCCATGCGCGCCGAATGAATGCCGTGAAAATGCATGGAATGCGGATGCGTGCTGCCATTGATAAAGCGGATGCGTAAACGCTCCCCCTCAGTGCAGCGCAGCGTCGGCCCGGGGATGCGGCCATTGTAGGACCAGCCCGCGAATTTTATGCCGGGAGCAACTTCAAACTCCTGGTCAAGCGCCGTGATCGTCCATTCACGAAGCTTTCGGCCATCGCTCATTGTCGAGACCGCGCCGACATCGAAATCCCACACCATCTTGTGCGGGTCGAAACCATTGGCCACATGGTTAACTTCGCCAACCACCCGGTTACCCGCTTGGTCGTGCCCACCATGGCCAGCGTGACTGGATGCGGTTTGCGCCACCGCTGAACCGCCTCCAAGCGGCACCAATGCCCCCACCGCCGCGGCTTTCCGTAAAAACCCGCGCCGGTTGAAATCGGCCAGTGCTGGCGTATCGCTCATCTTTTCATTCCTGTAACTATCTCTTGAAAGTTTAGCATAGGCTAAGTTGTATGCAATAGGCTAATCTTGCCCGGTAAAAGGACGGATAAAATGGCACTTGCGACCAAAAAAGGCGCTTCGGAAAAGCTGCGTTCGGCAGCCTTCAAACGGGTTCGCGCCGATCATTCGGCCGAACTTGCCGGGGACTATGTGGAAATGATCGCTGATCTCATTGAT
>CAZHCO010000209.1:0-3943 GCA_964530965.1 uncultured Aestuariivirga sp.
GTCTCAAACGGGCCATGAGCGGACCACGTGGCTGAATACACTTCTTCGCATTTGCAGTCTTTAGTTCCATCAAGACATCTTAATTCAACGTCCACTGCATCGGCGGCACGCCAAGGCAAAGGCCAAGCAGCTCCTGCCCGACCAAATCAATATGGCTCTGCGGAGATTGCAACATGTCCAAGGAAAGATTTCCGATGCTCCGCCCGAGCATTGGTCTCTTCGCCGAGCGCTATTTCATGTGAACAATGACGGCGCCATCTGACACCTTGGGTGCGCCCACGCCCGTACTCCCAGCGTTCTTCGCTACCCACTCCTTCGCTTTTTGGACGCTTTCGTCAGTACCGGTCTTGTCTTGGCAGACGGTCACAGAAAATCCACCATCACCGCTACGGGCAAGCGTGTAGCTGACAAACCCTTTAACAGGACGAATGACGCTTTCCACGTCTGCCTTGCGCTTCTCCAGCAAATCAAATAGCTCTTTCGCACCCTTTCCAGAAAACATTCTTACTACTGCATGCATGATGAAGTCCTCCCTATTGCAGACTGGCCCGAAACTATTTCTATCCATTTGCCAGTCGAGCAAATGATGCTCCTTTTTTTCATTTGTGCCAAGTCAACAACCAATGCTGCAACGGCTCAATGAAGAACGGTAGGTGCCGGATGCACTGCGGCAAATCCAGCGGGGCACCTAAAGGCAACAGGAATGCTTTGAAGCATGGGAATTATCCGGTGGGGACACAGGCGCGGCTCGTGGCCATCAAGTATTTGCTGGGACCTGCATGGGAGCGCCCCCAGGTGGTGAAACGGATCGGCACCCTTTTACAAACGGGTTAGTCCCGTCAATTAGGAACTTTGGGCTCTACAGAGTACCTATGGGGTTATTGTTCGGCACAATTTCACAGATATCGTAGATCGAATGTCAACTTTGCTATGATGAGCAGACAAGTCTCATTCCCTCCATGAGGTCTCAAACGGGCCATGACCGGCTGTGAATTGAACCATCAAGCGTAATTATCGCGGATCGCCCAACCGATGCCGACTGCTGCAACAATATTTTCCATGCTTGGGCGTGATGCCTTCGGACCTTACACATTTCAGAGTTCATACCGCATGATTCGAAGCTCCAGCTTGGGAGCTGGAATCACTCTATGCGGACGCCCTCAAAGCCCCATCCGCACGCGACTCAGACCGGACACGCAAATGCTAGGTCCAATTTTCAAACTCTGATCTGGACATTTTCGTTTACACGAGCTGCATCGCTCGTTCGATTGGTGGGGAGCGAAATGCTCCCCACGTCTCCTGCCTCTCATGCGGTCATCAAATCGATGACCCGCATGATCGCGACCGCATTGCCCGTGTTCTGGGTGCCTTCGGTCGTATCGGCTTTCGCGCAGGTCCAAACATCGCCCTTCTTGACTGTGAACTTGTTTTTGTTCTGAACGACCGAAAGTTCTCCCTCGGTCATGTGGCAGTCCCGGCGTTCGCCGGGATGACAAAAGAAAAACACTTCTCTCTAAAAAATCTTATCAATCGGCAAGCCCAGCACCACCTGCCGTTTCGCGGGCATTCACAAACGTCAAGCCATGCAATGGGCGATTTGCGCCGGACAGGTACTATCAATTTCCGCCCTAAACGATTATTCTTTTTGTGCTTTCCCAGTGGGCGGAGGAAACAGATGTCAACTCCCAGAGTGGTGGACGGCCTCGAAGCACTCATTCTCGTGGACAACGTGACGGACAGCCTGTCCTCGGTGCCCGCTTTCGTTGAGACTGAATTCTCCGCGCTCGGCCGACGCCGGCTAGGCGACTGGGTTCTTGGCGGCGGGTGCCTGTGCTGTGCCGCACACGGACTTTCCTGCCTGATAACAATTCGCTCGGGAACGGAGACACGGACGCTGCTGTTCGACACCGGGCCGGAAGATCGCACATTCGAGCAGAATGTTTCGAGGACCGGGGCGGATCTCGGGGCCGTCGAGGCCATCGTGTTATCGCATGGCCACTGGGACCACGGCGGCGGCATGCTGAGGGCGTTGCAGATCATCCGTGACCGCAACGGCGGCCGGAAAGTCCCGTACTATGCCCATCCGGATATGTTCCGCACACGGGCGACCAAGCAGCCGAACGGTCAGATGCGGCTGATGGAGGACGTGCCGACCATAGATGACCTGACGGCGTTCGGCGCGGAGGTCATCAATACGACGGAAGCGCAAGACCTATTCAATGGCATGGCCTTCGTCAGCGGCGAAATCCCGCGTCTCACGCCTTTCGAAAAGGGCTTTCCGGGCCAGTACCGCAAGAGGCTTGACGGTGAGGGCTGGGAGCTCGACGAGCTCATCATGGATGAGCGATTCGTCGCCGTGAATGTCAGGGACAAGGGTCTCGTCGTGTTCACCGCCTGCTCGCATGCCGGTGTCGTAAATGTGTTAAAGCACGCGATGACGTGCTTCAACAGCGTGCCGCTCCATGCTGTGATAGGCGGTCTGCACCTCTCCGGAGGCAATGAAAAGATCATTCCGGAGACAGTCGAGGCCATGTCGCATTTCAATCTCGCGGTGATCGCCGCTGGCCACTGCACAGGCTGGCGCGCGATGACCGCGCTTGCCAATGCTTTCGGCGAGGACAGGCTCGCGCCGCTGGCGGTCGGCAAGCGGCTCGTGTTCTGAGCCGGAATCCACCGCTGATGTCGTGCAGGGGAGGAGAAAAAACTTTTTATCTTTGTCATCCCGGCGTACGCATTCTTAATTCTGTCACCCCGACGGAAGTCGGGGCCCAGACTTTCCGCATGTGTAATGGTTGCAAGTCGAAAAGCCGACTGGCGGCGTGAGGATTTTCTCACTTTGTCATCATTGCGAAATCCGGGATCCGGACCAGCGGATAAAATCAGCCGCTTGGTACCTGGATGAATCTTGTCAATGGCGCTCGCTGCAACGCTAAAATGGGAACGGATGCGTCGAGGCGTGTCAACGAAACAATATCGACTCATTTCCTCAAAGCAGACCAATCGCTAAACGGAGTAATCTGACGCGATGGGCCAAGTCCAGACGTGACTTTCACTATCGACTTCGATATGGGACACATACACAAAGCATTCGGGAAAATGCTTACTGCGTAGGAGATGTGATGATTGACCCGATGACTGGGCGCAATGTCACTTCAGGGTTCTTTTGGGTTCGCACCGCCAAGGAACTCTATGACATGTTTCAACTCAAACTAAACCTGCAGCACGATTGCTACGGTTGGCCGCGGATTGGGCGAACCTTTGACGAAGTGCAGACATTTTACAGAGGTACGAATCGGGAAGTGCTCTCGGGATATGTTGATGGCAAACAACTTGCAGAGATTCGCCTTGACGAATTGACGAGGGCAGAGAAGGCCACTGACGCGTTGATCTTCGAATTTGCTGACGCTATTTCAATAAGCGACTACCTTTCCGACGAGCCGAAATACGAATTGATCTGGGTGCGAGAAACTTCTGCGGTGGCCGCCGCGCCTGATGGTTTCGTATCCTGTGGCTTCGAGCCGACATGGTTTCCTGGAGAGTTCTCAGCCTTGTGCGACTCTTTGTTTCTGCCGCGCTGGCACGGCGCAGATCCTGATGGCGTGCTGCTTGCGGAACATTTTAAGCGGCTGAATAGAAACGGACTGTTCTGGGCGCCCCGACATGCCAGCGAATTCCTTTCTCACTACTTGTCATTCGAGTGGGCCGAGCAACCATTATCTGACACACCGAACGAACTCGGCGCCTACGTCATTGTTGAAGTCTTCGCACCCACCTAATTGATCGGACCTTCGATGTCCGCTAAGGGTGGTGATCTCAATTGATCGACGCAACACTTTAATCTTTGTTGGAAAGATGGAGTGTTGGAATGAGATACAGGCGTCGGATATATTTTACCGCTGAACAGAAGTCTGAAATTTGGGATCGTTGGCAGCGTGGCGAATCG
>CAZHCO010000210.1:0-3752 GCA_964530965.1 uncultured Aestuariivirga sp.
CTTCCGTGGACACGCAGGCCTATGGTCGCGGGTCCACGGAAGCGTACCCAGCGCTTGCGCTCCCCTATCTTCCGTCATCCCGGCGACTTGTCCGCCGAAGCCTTGGCGAAGGCGGAACGTCGGGATGACGAAAATTTAAGATGTTCGTCGGGGGTGATGGAGCGCTTTTAGATTTACGATAAGTTTCGAGGGGCGCGGCGTACGCAAATAGATCCCTCATGCTGAGGTGCATCGCTCTTGCGATGCCTCGAAGCACCCACTGCCGCCAGCCCTTCGAGGCCTTGCTGGCGCAAGGCACCTCAGGGTGAGGGAGAAAGCACAAGCTTCACGTGCTCACCAAACCTTCGTCATCCCGGCGACCAGGCGTGCGCCGGAATGACGATAGTTTTTTGGATTCAATTAAAACTGATCAGGCTCTAATGGCAAAAGTTATAGGAACCGCAATTCACATCGGCACTGGACCGGTAACACAAGCAGTCGCAGTGGCTGAGATATTGGGCGCCTTCCGGGCAACAGGCATTGTCAGATCCGCTGGGAACGCAGGCAGTGTTGCTGCAGGGATAAAAATTCGGGTCGTTGCAATTGCCGTAGGCGTAAGAAACCCGGCTTGGCAAGGCTGTTGCTAAAGCTATTCCGGCTATTGCCTTGGCCATGACGGCCAAGAACGCACGTCTGGACGGGTGAGGTTTGCCTTCAGTTTTTGCAGCTTTGTAACGCGCAATCCGCATCCCGAACACGGCCACATGCAACAGCCAAAGCGCCGTCAGAAACCCTGCCAGGGCGAGCGCTGCGATGATCGGCATGGAAGAACCGATCAAGCTGCTGGCGATTGTCGCCGGCAGGCAAAGGCACCAAACCATCACTGCGGCCAGGAACGCCTGCCGCATGCATTTTCCGCAGGTGCCGATGTGTGTCGTGAACTTTGATAAAGCATTGAATGCTGTCGTCTTTCGAATGTTATGCCCCGCCATAGAAGTTCTCCCTGTTAGCCGGGAGAATCCAATGACGCCCCGAGCCCCGCATGACTATTGGCCTTTCGCAGCCTCCCCGCAAGGCAACAGCGCAATTGGCGCCGTTTGATACTGCGATTGCGTTCGTCTAGCATCGCCCGCACCATGTCTCACAACACCCATTCCCATCTCTGGCCCGGCGTGCCGCTGGCCCTTGGCGCGGCGGTGCTTTTTGGCGCTTCAACGCCTCTCGCAAAATTTCTGCTGGGCTCGATTGATCCCTGGATGCTCGCGGGGATTTTTTATCTCGCGGCGGGGCTGGGCCTCTTTGCGGTGAGGACGGTTCGCAAAGGTTCCGAAGCTGCCTTGACCGCCGCGGACTATCCCTGGCTTGCTGCCGTCGTCGTTGTCGGCGGCATGATTGGTCCGCTGCTGCTGATGTTCGGACTTTCCCGGACAGGCGCTGGCCAGGCATCGCTCTTGCTCAATCTTGAAGGCCTGGCCACCATGGCCATTGCCTGGCTGGTATTCCGCGAAAATGTTGATCGCCGTCTCTTGATCGGCGCATTCGCCATTCTCAGCGGCGCTGCGTTGCTGGCCTGGGATGGTTCGCGATTCAGTTTTGATCTCGGCGGCGTGCTGATTGCCGGAGCCTGCCTTGCCTGGGGCGTCGACAACAATCTCACCCGCAAACTTTCCTCCGCTGACCCCGTGCAAATTGCGATGATCAAGGGAATTGCCGCCGGTTGTGCAAACCTTGTGCTGGCATTTGCCCTGGGCGGGAATGTGCCACCTGTCGGGATCGTTGCGGCGGCGGCTGTGGTTGGCTTTTTCGGCATCGGCGTCAGCCTCGTGATGTTCATGCTGGGTTTGCGCCACCTCGGCACCGCACGAACCGGAGCCTATTTCTCGCTCGCCCCCTTCATTGGCGCAGTCCTGGCCATTTTGCTGCTGCAGGAGCCGGTGACCTGGCAGCTTCTGATCGCTGCCGCCTTGATGATGGCAGGCCTCTGGCTTCATCTGGCCGAACGCCACGAGCATGAGCATGTCCACGGCGCGATGGAGCACGAACATCGCCATGTGCATGACGCGCATCACAATCATGTTCATGAAGGTGAAATAACCGAACCGCATTCCCATTGGCACCGCCACGCGCCCCTGCGGCACAAACACCCGCATTATCCCGATCTGCACCACCGGCACAGGCACGGCTAAAGCCGGATGCTGGCATTTCTCATTGATCTGCAGCGCAGCATCTATGCCGCCAGTTTTGGATTCATGGGACAGCTGCCACCCCGGCATGAGTCCCATAGGCGCTAACTTGAGGAAAAATATGCATCCAATATTGTCATCCCCGCACTTGTTGCACTGCTGTCCGGTTGAGGAACTGGGCAACGTGCAATTGACCTGGACGTTATTTGGCTTTGTTTGTACATGGGCAAGACAATGGCTTGAAATGAGAAATTACTGCTGTCCAATCGATAGATGGGTAACAGACTGAACCGGATACATGGGTTACAGTTTCCCGGTTGGTTGTTGTGGTGCGTTTGCATGTCCTTGGGGTGAAGGAAGTGGTCTGCGCAGTTTCTTGGTTCTTGGGTCGATGATGCCAAGGGGATGGGCGTAGAAGCGCAAGGTCCATTCGCCTTGCTCGGTTTCTTCAAGCGCTACAGCTTCGCCAGCCAGCGTCTGTGAGACATAGACATAATCGCCATTCCACTTGATCTCGCCATTATGGCGCACCCGGCGTTGGGCTGCAGCTGCAGGATAGTCCGGCTCCGGCATCTGTTCTGGCAGGCTGCGGGCGGATTTTTCGTAATGTTCAACAGGTGGCGTCTGGCCCAGCGCTTCATGGGGACGCTCGGTGTTATATTCATGGCGGAAGGCCTCAAAGGCTTTTTGCTGTTCTGTGGCGTTGGAACGTGGATTCTTTGCGAGAGGCAAAAGTGTCAGATGGAAGCGCTCATGACGTCCGTTTTGCTGGGGCTTGCCTGGGGCGATGCGTTCCAACGCAATGCCGAGCTTGATGAAGCGCTGGGACAGGCCGGTAAGCCCCGTAACTCCAGCGCTGGCAAAGGGTGAACCATTATCGGTGCGGATTCTCTCAGGAAGGCCGTAGTCTCCAAACAAACGTTCAAACACTGGCCATGCCTCGCGTTCCGCCGTCGAGCCTAAAGCTTCAAGTCCCAGCATATAACGGCTCTTGCTATCCATCACTGTCAAAGGTTCACAGCGCTTGCCATCGCCTGTACGGAACCAGCCCTTGTGATCAGCTGTCCACACCGCATTGGGCCGTTCAGCCTCAGGCCATGGTCCGTGGCCGGCAGCACGCCAGCGCAAGCGCCGTCGCCCGACAAGACCGTGCCGTTTCAGGATCTCACCTGCAGTGGATATCGCAGGCCAAGCCGCTCCAGCATCACGCCGCTTCAGACGCGCCACAATCTTCTTCGGACCCCACAGCGGATGCGCTTCCTTCTCTGCCAATATCCGCACAACAAGATCAGCAGAGGTTGCCCGGCCATGAACCAATGGAGCACGCGCCATATCATGCAGTCCCTCAGGCCCAAATGCCTTGTAGCGTTCAAGCCATTTATAGCCCGTCTTGCGCGATATCCCGAAGCTCTCGCATATCCCCGACATCGTGTCGTCCTCAGCCAAACAGGTCGTAATGAACTTCAACCGCTCATCCATAAGTCCAGTCTCTCGCCATCCCATCGCCAGGTCCTCCCCAGCCAACTCTTACGAGAACTGTTACCTATCTAACCGGTCCCTTCTGTTACCTATCTATCAGGTTCGGACAAT
>CAZHCO010000211.1:0-12404 GCA_964530965.1 uncultured Aestuariivirga sp.
CTAGCTCTGTAAAATCGGGAAGTCATTGCGAATATCTGGCCTGATGTGACCTAGGTCATATTTCGGCAAGCGCAGGGCTGCCATCCTGCAGCCACTGCAACATGCAGTGTTAGCGAAGATGGAGAACCAAGATGTTTGCCCAGACCCGTTCTTTAAGCCTCGTGGCGGTGTTGGCTGCGATTTCGCTGGCCGGCATTGCAGGCATTGCCAAGGCCGCCCCCCAGTGCAGCAGCCATGACAAAATTGCCGATGCCCTCGGGAACAAATTCAAGGAAACCCGGCGCGTGATGGGTGTAGTGAATTCCAAGGCGGTCATGGAAATCTTTATGTCGCCGCAAGGCACTTGGACCATGGTGATAACCGACACCAGCGGGAGATCGTGCATTACCGCCTCCGGCGAGGAGTGGCAGGATGTACCGATTGCGGTCGCCGGACTTGATAGCTGAGAGAGATCAGCCGTTTATCTTCGGCCGCACCCCAAGGGTCCCCATGCCAATGGCCCATACTCTCCGACTGACCCGAATTGGGACGGCGCGGGCGGAGCTGCGGAACACAAGCAAGGATCGGAACCCGGACAGGATACAGCACTTCTGGCAGCTGAAGAGCGTATTTTGCGGTGTCTGGGTGCTGCGGTTATCCTTCAGTGGAACGATCTTCCCACTGAAATACAGCGGAACCTCTTCGACGACGCGGCATCAATGAGCGACCCCGGGCGGCGCTTCCGTCTGAAACAGCAGATTGCCCGGTTTCTTCATGAACATAAGGATGACACTTAGTCAATTCGCGATCATGACCGCTTGCCGTCGCGAGTCCGGGCATTGTATGCTGAGGACGAAAAGCGCGCCGCCGGAATTTCACGAAAACGCTCGGGACGCGATATCCACCTTCACACACAGTCAGCGGAGGCTAAAGGGACATGGCCGAAGACGATGCCCTAGCGGCGCGCCGAAAAGAACGGCTTCTCCTGTGGAGCAGCAATCTTTGGGCGCTTGGCGAGGGTATGCTCGGCCCCTTATTTGCGGTGTTCGCGCAGCGTATTGGCGGCAATATTCTTGATATCACCTGGGCCTGGGCGATCTATCTTGGAATGACCGGCATATTCACAATCGTCGCCGGCAACGTCTCCGACCGCATCTGGCAATGGTGCGGTCGGGAGAGGTTGCTTGTCGCGGGCTATGCGCTCAATGCGCTGTGCACGTTCGGATATCTTTTTGTACATACGACCACCAGCCTTTTTCTCGTGCAGGCGGGGCTTGGAATGGCATTGGCCCTCTCAAGCCCCACATGGTCGGCACTCTACGCGCGCTACTCCCCCGGTGAAGAAAAGGCAGGTAATACTTGGGGGCTGGTTGCGGGCGAGCAGCGTCTTATCCTGGCCGTGGCGATAGTGGTGGGCGGTTTCATCGTCGATCATTACTCATTTGAAGCGTTGTTTATCACCATGGGCACGATACAGGTCATCGCCACGCTCTATCTGCTGCGGATTTTGCGTAGCTCGCCATGAAAATGGGTGGTCCATGCCGCGCCGGAGATGACTTGGCGTTTGCTTTACAGCACCAGGATAGCGTCCAATTGCAATAGAGCCGCAACCGTCTTAACTAGGCATGTGATAAAGACTGATGTTTCAAACCTCACCCAGCTTGGCCACGCAACCGAGCTGCCTGCCCATCCCGATGAAGCAATTCTTGAGCGCGTGCCCAATTCGCAAGGCAAGACCGCCTATTTAGTGCGCTTCGTGGCGCCAGAGTTTACCTCGCTCTGTCCGATGACGGGGCAGCCCGACTTCGCCCATCTCGTCATAGACTATGTGCCAGGACGCTGGCTGGTCGAGTCGAAATCGCTGAAGCTCTATCTCGGATCATTCCGCAATCACGGCTCCTTCCACGAAGACTGCACGGTGGGCATCGGCAAGCGGCTGGTCAAGGAACTAAAACCCAACTGGCTGCGCATTGGTGGCTACTGGTACCCGCGCGGCGGCATTCCCATCGACGTGTTCTGGCAGACGGCAGCACCTCCCAAGGGGCTGTGGCTGCCCGATCAGGGTGTGCCACCCTATCGCGGCCGTGGCTGAGCGCGCTCAAGAGGAATCCAATGGCTATGACGACTTACCAACGTTTACGTCTCGAAGGATATCTGTACTTGGTCGCCTTCGGTCTTTGCATTCCTGCGGCCAATTGGATGATCGGGCATGTGGGCACGACCTGTGTGCCCAACGGTCCTTGCCTGGTCCCTGTTGCCCCCGGCTTGGCGGCACCCAGCGGTGTTCTCATGATTGGACTTGCTCTGGTTCTCAGAGACCTGGTTCAAAGGAGACTTGGGCCGGGGTGGACCGCTTTGGCCATTGTTTTTGGCGCCCTTTTGTCAGCATTGATTGCCCCGCGAGCATTGGTTCTTGCCTCAGCTGCGGCATTTCTCTTATCAGAGTTTGTAGATATGGCGGTTTACACACCGCTGCAGAAGAAGCGCCTGGTTCTCGCCGTTCTGCTGAGCGGTCTCGTTGGTCTCACCGTTGACAGTATCGTCTTTCTTTACATGGCATTCGGAAACCTTGACTTCCTCGCCGGGCAAATCGTGGGAAAGGCCTGGATAACTGTTCTGTCGCTGCCGTTCATTCATTGGATCCGCAGCAGGGACGACAGGATCAATCCCCTATCATCCATCAGTGAGGTAACACCGAAGTCATAACCCAGCCCGGGAAGACATGAGAAATGCGCAGGATACACACTGGAGCAGGCATTAGAATGCAGCCCAAGTTAGCCATCACAAAATGACTGGGCAATTTATCAAAAATTGAATGCATTATCGCAAGGCGTGATTCACCGGAAGGAGGGTTTGACGTTGCGTTAACCAATTCAATTCTATGAAATACCCCCTGCTTAGCCACTCTGATTTACGACGGAGGAACATCATGGCTTCGAGGTTCAATAATTCCGCCGCCACGCTTGCTCTTGGCGTGGCATTCTTCGTAACTCCCGCGCTCTGGAACACTGGCAGTCCCTTCGCCACTTACCTTGCGAATGAGGAATTGATTGCGTTTCAAACGCAAGCTGACGCCACCGATGCGGTGGCCCTGCAAGCGGCATTTGAAAGATCCGCATCAACGACGGTTGTAGATGCCTATGAAACCTTACAGGCCGATCCGGGCAATGTGGCCTTGCAAGATGCCTATAGCCAGGCTGTCATAGACGCTGCTCTCCCGGATGCGCGGGTGACCAGACTCGAGACAGCCTATACAAATTGGCAGAACGCAGTTGAGGCAGACGCCCTGGCGGCAGTTGCGGAAATCGAGGCACAAGTAGGGCCCCTTGTTGCCGCCAACAAGACCCCTGTGGATGATGCGACAAACGACGCCCTTGATGCTGTTTTCGTGGGCAAGGTCAATTGAAAATCAAAAAACGCTAAAGCAGCAGCGCCATTCATTCCTTCTTCCGTCATCCCGGCGTACGCCAGGACCCAGACTTTCAACCGGCACACAAGCGGAAAGCCTGGGTCCCGATTTCTCGCCTTCGCGAAGCTGAAGCTTCGCTTCTGCGTAGCAAGGTCATCGGGATGACGGAAGAAAGAGTGAATCAATCGCGTTGATAGTTGTAACTGCATCAACAAAGATGTGTGCATGCAATAGCGACTTCCGCCGGGATGACGAAAAATTAGGATAAGCTGGCACGAAGGGCGCCGGGCCACAGCCCAGGCCTGTTAACCATTTATTAACCGACTCCGCCCACGTTAACTGTTCCTTAACCTTGTTTGGGGACGGATCATGAGAAAATCAGCGAAATTTTTCATCGCGAGTGTGTTGGCGGGTTTCACCCTCGTTTGCCTGACCGCATCCGCAACAGCACAAGAACAGAATGACTGGCCGGCGTCGAAACGGGTTGAGTGCTCAAGCACTGCCGCGGCAGTTTGAAAATGGAAATCCTGCTCGCCTTATGTACACTTGGTGTAGCGGCTTATTTATTTTTCAGGAGCCATTCGAAATGGGGGCTTGAAACGGTGCGCTCGCAAGTGTTCTTGAGCGGGCTGCATTCCGGAAACACAGTGTCGGACGCTAATTATGCCGCCAGTTTCGGATTCATCGAACAGCTGCCTCCCGAGGTCATTCGCAGCGCCACTGCCCTGTCAAAAGCCGAATATGGCGGCAGGACATTTCCCATCATTGCCGAGGCGTATCAAAGAGGCATGAAGCCCAGGCTTCCACTCTGGCAAAAGATAACTATTCTGGGTTTCATCAAGAGCCCGCAAAAAAATATTCCACCTCAAGTAAAGGCAGTTGCACGCTAGATGTGTGACTCTGCTGCCTCTTCGCGACTCATGTTGCGCGGGTGACTTCTTCGAACAGCCAGTCACGAAAGGCCCGCACTTTGGGCCGCTGGGGTGATTGCGTAGGGTATGCCACATAGTATGCGAGATCAGCGGGCAGACTCGTTGAGAATGGCCTGACCAGCCGCCCTGCCCGAAGGTCATCGGCGACGAGCGCACTTCGGCCAAGGACAACCCCTTCACCCTGAACTGCGGCCTGCACCGCGTGATCGGAGGATTCGAACCTGGGACCGCGATGCGGGTCGACGCCTTCGACCCCGGCAGTCTTGAGCCACATCGCCCAATCGATTTCGAAGGCATCGTGGATCAGCGTGTGGTGCTTCAGGTCCGCGGCATTTTTAAGGGGATGCGGGCCTTTCACGAGCAACGGGCTGCACACCGGAAAAACTTCTTCTCGCATCAGCAACTCGGCCGTGATCCCGGGATAGCGTCCCCTGCCGTAGCGAATGCCGATGTCAATGCCGTCATTCACGAAGTCGGCCAGTTTCTCGGATGTCGCGAGGCGAACCTCGATGTCGCCATGGGCCTGGCGAAACCGGAACAGCCGGGGAATGAGCCACTTGGCGGCGAAGGAGTCGACCGTGCTGATATTAAGAACCCCCATCGACTGCTGGTCCATGATCACGCCGGTAGCCGCCGCCAGGCGGTCCAGAACATCGCGCACTGAGGCGGCGTAGGAAGCGCCCGTTGAGGTGAGGTTTACGGCCCTCACCTTCCGCTTGAAGAGCTTCACCCCAACATGGTCTTCGAGATGGCGGACCGCCCGGCTGACGGCGCCGTGGGTCACATGCAGCTCGTCGGCGGCCTTGGAGAAACTCAGAAGCCGGGCCGAGGCTTCGAAGCTGCGGAGTGTGGTCAGGGGTGGAAGTTGCCGGGCCATTGGACTGCCTATATGTGATTATAAATCACACATACTCTGCTCCTTACTCGTTTGTCATGTCAATGCTGATGTAGCAAATATAGACCCAGTAAACAGGTTTTAATCAAGAAATTCGAAACCTGAAACGCAAAGGAGAGACAAATGACAAGCGTGACCCATAGTCACCCAATCGCAGTCGCATCGCACTTCGTCCAGCGGTTCAAGGAGCGCCGCGAGCTGAACCGTTTGCTCAGCTATCCCGACTACCTGCTGAAGGACGTCGGCGTGCAGCGCAGTGACCTGCAGCGGGAGGCCCTCAAGCCCCTGTGGCGCGACTAAAAAGCGGCAGGTCGCCTTTGAGCGAATGATCCAGGCATGCGGTGCCCGGCCCGAATTAAGACACAGGGCGCGTGACCGTCACGCGGATAGGCGTGGGGTTATAGCCGTTGCAGGGATTATGCATCTGCGGGCAGTTTGAGAGCACGGCGAGCACATCGCGCTCGGCCCTCAACGCCACATGGCTTCCAGGCTTGAGGGCGGCAGCGGCAATACCAGCGCTGCCATCCGCAAGGACTGGAACACTCATGAACCAGTTCACGTTGGAAACGATTGCCGAGCGATCGAGACCGTAGCGCTTCAGGATTGTCTCGAAGCTCGTGTAGCAGGACTCCGTCGTGTGAACGCCGTAGCGCAGGAAATTGTTGGGATTGCTGCAACAGCCATAGACGGTGTCGTGCCTGCCAACCGTATCTTCAATCACCGTCATCAGGCTCACGCCGCTATCAGAATATAGCACGCTGCCCAATCCTACGAAGATATTGCCCTGGACCTTCACCGTGTTGGTGGCGCAATAGCGGTCTTGCGGATTGGCGCCGTCATAGCAGAGAAAATCAACGGCCTGCTGGCCTTCGAGATCGATGATGGTCAAAACATCTTTGGCCGCAATGCGGGCGCCCCAGGGCATTCGGGCCGGAACGATTTCATCAAGAATGATTTTGCTCTCGCCCATTGCTCCTCCGTTGGCCGATGGTGGAATCTTATACGACACGAAGCGCCTTGATTGCAGATAATTGCGGTGCGATCATTGCCCGGGACCCAAAGCGAGGCCTTGGCCATGGATGATTCAAAATTCGGAAAAGAAGACGCCCGGGGGTTCTGGGCACCGAAGGAACCCGTGAGCTACGGGCCGGCCTTTGACTGGCCGCCGCGCCCGCGGGCCCTGTTGAAATGGTTTTTTGGATTTCCCGGCTATTTGCTGCCCTGGAATGTTTTGTATGCCGTCGCCGCAATCCTGATCTGGATGTATTTGACGCCTCCGCTGGAAACATTTGAGGCCATTTCATTGGGCTGGGCAGGCCTGATTTTGCTCCGTAACGTCGTCCTGGCCATTCTGGTCTACGGCGCATGGCACCTGTGGCTCTATGTCTGGCGCAAGCAGGGCACCGCTTTCAAATACAACCGGCAATGGCCGAAAGAGTCCCCGGCCTTTCTGTTCAACAACCAGACCTACGATAACATGTTCTACACTCTGGTGAGCGGCGTGCCCATATGGACCGCCTATGAACTGCTGCTGCTCTGGGCCTACGCCAATCACATCGCGCCGATGATCAGCCTTGCGGAAAATCCGGCGGGCTTCATCGCGTTATTTTTTCTGGTGCCCTTTATCCACGAGGTGGGATTTTACTGTGCGCACCGCCTGCTGCACTGGCCGCCGCTCTATGAGATGGCGCACAAGCTGCACCACCGCAACACCAATCCGGGGCCGTGGTCTGGCCTTTCCATGCACCCGATTGAGCATGTGATCTATTTTTCCACGATCGCGTTGTTCTTTCTCATCCCGTCACACCCCATCCACATGATCAATCTTGCCTCGCGCCTGGGGCTGGCTCCGGCGCAGGGGCATACGGGATTCGACCGGGTGGTTGTGGGCGAGGAGGCAAGCATGGACACGTCCTACTATGCCCACTACCTGCATCACAAATATTTTGAGGTGAATTATTCCGATGGCATGGTGCCGCTCGACAAGTGGTTCGGCTCGTTCCATGACGGAACGCCGGAAGCCAACGAAGCCATGAAAGCAAGGCGTCTCAGGCGCGGTGTTTGAGGGCGGGACGCTCGTACTCGGCGCCTCCATGCAGGGTCTGCTCCGCGATGAACGGTCGGCGCGGCTTTTTAGCGGCGGACGAAGGCAAAGTTTGAGGTGCTGCGGCTCTTTCCTTCAACCTTGTCATTAACGATCTGCGCGAAGGAATTTGGCCCGGTGCGCTCGAGCACCATCTGGGCTGTCCGGTCGCCATTCACCAGTCCGCCCCAATTAATGTTCATCACCAAGCGGTCACCCTGAAGGGTTCCGTCAAGCTTTGCGGGGCCGGTCTTTGATCCGGTATAGGTGCCAATATACCTGTTGCCACAGGCATTCCTTATGGAAAGCCCCAGCGCCTGGCGGAACACAAGCATGCCGCAGCTGCCATTCATGGCAACCTTGGTCTCGGCTCCGCTGATCGCAACCCGGCAATTGGCGGATATATCGCCGTACTTGGTTACATAAGCCTGACCCGAACCTGACCAGCTTCCGGAAAGATTGTCGAAAAAAGTGTTCTGAGCTGCGTGGGCAGCCGAAATTAACAATGCGCTGGAGAGCGCCGCAACGAAAATGACACGTTTCATTGGTGATTTCTTTGATGATGACATTTGAATTCTAACGCCTTTGCGGCACATTTGTTCCCTGGTTCGTGATTTAATAGCCTAAATTGTGGCATGAGCCTGACGTCGGACGTTGACACAGATTGGCACTGAAACCAGCCATTGATTCAGTGGCATGGATGCGCCAAGCAGATACCTTAGCCAGGGAGAACTTTAATCGCCCAGGCTCTTGCGTTGAAGGCAATAGTACCGTTGTCCTGCCGAGGAAGATCATCGATGAGCTTCAAGCGCAGTTTTTCGCGCGCCTCATCGGGGAGACTGACGCAATATCCTGGCGCAGGACCTGCCCCAAGAGTAAATGGGCGCCAAAAGTCGTCGAAGTCATTAAAAATCGTGGGAATTTCAATCGCCGTACATTCGACCGACTGCAGACCGGCGTTCGAAGCCAACTCTGTAAGCCCCGTGGGCGTGCAAAAAGAAAATCGCTTGCCTTCCGCAAAACCGGATGCGCCGGGATCAAGCGAAATTGCAGCCTGCCAGAAAGCCCGCATAAAACCCATCCCGCCACCAGGGTAGTCCCAAACGTAGAAGGCGACAGTCCCGCTTGACCTCACAACCCGTTTCATTTCAGAGAGAGCTTTTGGGATGTCCGGCACAAAATTCAGAACAAGAGCGGACGCCACGATGTCTCGGCTGTGATCTTCAAGCGGCAGTTTCTGAGCATCGCCGACTTCAAACCTCGCCCGCTCATCATTGACGTTTCGTTGTGCCGTCGCGACAAAACCGGCGGACTGCTCGATACCAACAAGACTTCGGGGATTGCATCGGCTCAAAACAGTGGATGAAAGAGCCCCGGTGCCGCTACCCACATCGAGCCAGTCGAGATGCTCACCTGCATTGAGCCAGTCAAGAAAGCGCACCGCTATCTTTTTGCTCCAACGCCCCATGTAGGCGTCATAGCTGTCGCCCGCGCTCCATGCGTCATGTTTGGCACCGTCAGTCATCTGACCACTCCTCATTCCCACTTACACAACGCTGCAATTCGCCAGTAGGCTTTCTAATCAGGCTACGTCGATGCGCTTAGCATGGTCAAGCCAATCGACATCGGTCCATGACAACCTCCGCTCGCCAGTTCGTCTTGCCAATATCGCTTTTCCGGACCAATCTTGACCCCAACAAAATGGTCATCCGGGGGTTATCAGTAAACCTGCATGAGGCAATGGGATGGATAGCACCGGCAGGCCGAACTCGTCGTCAACCGACCCGTCAACGGCCCATCACCGGCTGGGCATACTGCTGATTATTGTTTCAACCATTGCCTGGAGCTCAGCCGGGTTGTTTGTCAGGCTTTTGCCGTTTGACGTCTGGACGATCATTGTCTGGCGTGGCGTCTTTGGGGCCCTGTTTATCGGCAGTTTCGTATTTTGGCGCTTCGGTTGGGCAACCTTTTCCGTAATTCGCAAGCTGGGCGTTGCCGGCGTCATTGTGATGTTGTGCTCGACTGCGGCCATTACACTCTTCCCGGCGGCATTCCAGACCACCAGCGTGGCCAATGCGACGACCATTCTCGCTTCCATTCCGTTCATCACTGCGGCCATTGCCTGGCTATGGTTGGGAGAACGGCCTTCGATGCCCACTCTCATAGCAAGCGCAGTTGCGCTTGCCGGGATCGTTGTCATGCTCGGACCGTCTGCCGGTGGTCCACGGCTCGGCGATTTTCTCGCCTTCCTCGCTACTGTCGCCATGGCCTTGCTGACCGTAATCATCCGGAGCAGGCGCCAAATCGAGATGCTGCCGGTCGCCATGCTGTCTATCCTCTTGAGCACGCTCATTGCTCTGCCATTTGCACAGCATCTGGCCGATCTTGCACCGCGCGATTACCTTGTCGCCGCTGGCTTCGGCTTGTTCCCAATGACGCTGGGTCTGATGCTCTACGTGATTGGTTCTGCGTTTATCCCTTCAACGCTTTCCGCCCTGATCGGTACAATCGAAGCTCCGATTGCCGCACTCCTGGCGTGGGTGGGCGTCGGTGAAGTACCTGCAACCGAGACTTTTATCGGCGGATCAATCGTGCTTGCGGGAGTCATTGGCCGCCTGCTTTACGATTGGAACTTGGAACGGCGGCAGGCACTGTTAGTGTAGCTGCAACAATTCGTGCACTGTCAGATGCGCAAAAGATCAGCCTCGCGTTGAAGCACTGGGGCTGTCACCGGCCCAGGATTCATGTTATCTGGTTGGAACGTCCCGGTGGTCTTGTCTCAGAGGAGAACAATATGGCTCTTACCGAATGGATGATCCGCGGTCCTGAAATCTCTTCCTGCAGCTGTTCTTATGGTTGCCCGTGCCAGTTCAATTCCCTGCCTACCAACGGCAACTGCCGGGCGGCTGTAGGCATGCAGATCGAGAAAGGTCACCATGGCAAGATAAAACTCGACGGCCTGCGTTGGGCTTTTACTGTTGCCTGGCCGGGACCAATTCACATGGGCCATGGCGAAATTCAGCCCATCGTAGACGAGCGCGCCACGCCCGAGCAGCGCGAAGCCCTGTCCAGGATCATAACCGGCAAGGACACCGAGCCGGGAGCCACCTTCTTCAATGTCTTCGTATCGATGTGTGACAAGGTGCGTGAACCGATGTTCAAACCCATCGAATTCGCTGCCGACATGAAAAGTTGTAACGGCCATGTCACCGTGCCGGGCGTACTGGACGTGAAGACTGAGGCCATCCGCAATCCGGTAACCGGCAACGTGCATCACGCACGCATTTCGCTGCGTCAGGGATTTGAATTTATCGAGGCGGAATTCGCCAGTGGCACGATGAAGTCCAAGGCCCCGATTGCGCTTGATACCAGTGGCGGCCACGCACATCTTTGTGAGGTGCATCTGACGGGCCAAGGCGTGGCTCATTGAACCGAGGCAGTTCCGTGCCGCCGGTTCCGCTGCTTGAACACACCGCAAGAATTGAACGCTGGATCGTGCTGGCAGGTCTGGCGTTGGTCGCCGTCGCAGGCCTCTTTGCCACTTTGCGGTTAGGCGACATGCTCATGATGCCCAGCGGGTTTGTTGGCGGTGCCATCATCTATCCCCTGCTCCTGTTCGTCATGTGGTGGACCATGATGATGGCGATGATGCTGCCGTCGGCCGCCCCCGCCATTCTCACCTTTGGGGCGCTCAGTCGGAAGTTCGCCGAAAAGGGAGCTCCAGCTGCACCGCTCTCCGTTTTCGTCGCGGGCTATGCCGCCATCTGGACTGGCTTTGCCGCAGCCGCGGTAACTTTGCAGCTCTTGTTGAGCCAGGCAATTGCGCTGTCGATGATGATGGCGGTGACCAGCGCCGTGATAGGTGGTGGCTTGCTCGTCGCAGCCGGCCTCTACCAAATGTCGCCGCTCAAGTCTGCCTGCCTGCGCAAGTGCCAGATGCCCATGATGTTCTTTGCCCGCAACTGGCAAAGGGGTCATCTCGGCGCATTGCGCATGGGATTGTCGCACGGGCTTTACTGCCTCGGCTGCTGCTGGGTGCTGATGGGGCTCCTGTTCTACGGCGGCGTCATGGAGCTGCGCTGGATCGTAGGACTGGGACTCTACGTGGCTGCTGAAAAGCTGATCCCCGCGGGCAATCGATTGAGCCGGTTTACAGGACTTTTGCTGATAGGCTGGGGGGCGTGGACGCTCTATCACGCACTCGGTTGAAGTTCCCCTCGATATCCAAGGCGGTCCTCAGGTCTTGCCGTCAATTCATAATTGGAGCGGGCTGCGGCCGATCACTTCTGTCCGGTTAAGGGTTTGGATAACAATTCGCCAAGATAGAATTAGTTTGGCTTTGCGTACGGATTGGCGCCATGGAGGCTCGGAACTGAAACGCACCGCAAGCGTCTTCTCCCGCTTTGCGGGCGAGGACGATGAGCGCAACTTTTCATTTCAGAGCTTAACCGGACTGCAGTGGCGGCCGATCATGCGCCCACTAAATGACTAAGCGGGGACGCGCATGCTGATTGCTGCAGGAAATCCATCTCAAGGGGCAGAAAATTCTCAAACTGTGATCTGGCGCACATTGGGTCAGTTGCAGGCTTGATAAGGTTCATCCAATGCGGAAGATCAAATCTTCGCAATTGCCAAGTCAACGGAGGATCACCTGTCACAAGCAGAACGGATGGACCGAATGCCTGGACAGCAACAAAGGGTAAAAGACATGACAACGCTTCATTCAACAAACGAAAAATTCACAAAGCCATTGAGCGAGACATTTGCAAATATATCTCGCACGGCTTGCCAGTATTTTGAAGCGAAAGCCCATAGGGCGCGGTTGGCGCAAAGCATCAGGATGCTGTCGGAGATTGATCCTTACATTCTGAAGGACATCGGAATGGAAGGCTTCGATCGGCTGTCACCAGCCCAGAAGGAGCGCACGCTCCTGAATTGGAGCAAGCACACCTCAAGAAACTAGCGGCTCGTGCAGGTCTAATACCTAGCGCGGAATGAGGCCAGACAGAGCCAACATTTTCTCCCTCCCCCTTGTGGGGGCGAGCCTTCGAGCGCCGCGAAGCGGCCGGCAGGATTAAGGGTGGGGGTCGCTCCGGCCCTTACCAT